>NZ_JASPGY010000008.1:0-170165 GCF_030229765.1 Corynebacterium nasorum
GCATATACTTTCCGGAAACCTACAGGTCAATCCGTGAAAATCCGCGATTCCGGACACACTTTTTGACCCTTAACCCTTGCTAGAAGGTGGAGTAGGAATGCTCGGCGGTGCGATTGAGCGAAACCTGGATGGGGCGATCTGCTTGTGGAAGGGCACGCTGGGGACAATGTTCACGCGGGCACGCGGTGCAACCAGGGCCGATAGGGGTGGCGGCGGATACATCTAGATTAAGAGCATCGGCGTAGACGATGCGGTCGGCCTCAGAGATATCGCAGCCTAAGCCCACGGCGAATTCCTTGCGTGGGGTGCCCCAGGATTTTGCGGTTCCTTGCACAAAGCGGCCTATCCACAGGTAGGCATGGCCATCTGGCATGGCGGCTACCTGGCGAGTGATGCGGTTGGGCGTTTCAAAGGCGCGGTGGACTACCCACAGCGGGCAAGAGCCTCCTGAGCGGGCGAAGTGGAAGGCGGTGGAGGATTGGCGCTTGGAGATATTCCCAGCGCGGTCAGTGCGGATGAAGGAAAAGGGAACGCCGTTAAGGCCTGGGCGCTGGAGAGTAGCCAAGCGTTGCGCGGTGGTTTCGAAACCGGTGCCAAAGTAGTTGCACAAAAGGTCGATATCGTAGCGGGTTTCCTCAGCCATCGAGAGGAACGGTTGATAGGGCATGGTGACCGCAGCAGCGAAGTATTGCGCGAGACCTAAAGTAGCTAATTCTTGGGCTTCGCCTGCCGGAAGTTCGGAGACGAGGTTATCGCAGACATCGCGGTAGGCAAGCAGGCAATATTGGAGCGCCATTTCAAAGACTAGCTGGGCTTCGGAGAGGCCGTCGCGAAGCGCAAGCTCTCGGGTGTCAGGGTTGAAGCTGCGGCGTGGGCCCGGCCGGGAAAAGCGGACGGTAACGCCAAGGTCCTCGTGCATGCGGGAAGCTAGGCGGCCACGGCGTAGCACCCGGTCACCGAGCTGGCCGGCGAGCTCTTCTGCCAGCACATCGAGCTCGTGAATGTAGTTATGGGCGTCGTAGAAAAAATCTCGAACGAGCTCAAAGGGGGAGCGCTCGCGCGCCGGAGCGCGGGTGGCGACATCGACGAAGCGTGGCATGAGCTCCGGAAAGCGCGAGGCGAGGTCGGCCAAGGAGTCTTCGGTGGCCTCGGGGAAGATCCGGCGCAGGTCGGTAATGGTGCGTGCATCGCGGTCGTTCGCAAAATAGCCGGGGTCCAGGTTAAAACGCTGGGCTAATTGCATAAGCACGGTGACGGTAAGCGGGCGCTGGTCGTTTTCGAGCTGGTTGAGGTAGCTGGTGGACAGCCCCAATTGTTTGGCCATCGCTACCTGTGTGAGTCCCCGTTGCTTGCGCAGTGCATGGATTCGTGCCCCCGCATAATGCTTGGTCATCGGTTGCTATGCCGCCTTTCACCGCCATGAGCAGTTGAAACCACAAACTTTGCAGATTTCACTGACTCATTCCGCTAGATTACACACACCATACTTATAGTGCGTACCACATTCAAGCATTTAGTGTGATCTACAACGCATTTACAGAGTGGAGGAGGATCCATCTAGTGAAGAACCACGAGGTAAGAACCCATAAATCCGCTGAGGATTTCCCCTATGAGGAGCACCTGGCGTACAAGGTGGCAGAAGTAGCCGCGGATCCGGTAGAGGTTCCCGCCGAGACCACCGATATGATCATCAACCGCATTATTGATAATGCGGCCGTGGGCATGGCGTCCGTAGCGCGTGGCCCGGTAACCTCTGCCCGCGTCATGGCTCAGGCACACCCAGTAACTAAGGGAGGCTCCACGGTATTTGGTGTGGATGGTACTTACTCGGCCGAATGGGCCGCGCTTGCCAATGGCACTGCAGTCCGCGAGCTGGATTACCACGACACTTTCCTGGCTGCTGAATACTCGCACCCCGGGGATAATATCCCACCGCTGCTTGCTACCGCCCAGCATAAGGGGCTGAGCGGCCGAGACCTTATCCGGGGCATCGCTACCGGCTATGAAATCCAGGTCAACCTCGTGAAAGGCATGTGCCTGCACGAGCACAAGATTGACCACGTGGCACATCTTGGCCCTTCTGTAGCCGCCGGTATCGGCACCATGCTTGGACTAGATAAGGACACCATCTACCAGGCGGTGGGCCAGGCACTGCACACCACTACCGCCACCCGGCAATCCCGTAAGGGCTTGATTTCCTCTTGGAAAGCCTACGCCCCAGCCTTCGCGGGAAAGATGGCTATTGAAGCCGTTGACCGGGCGATGCGCGGAGAAGGTGCGCCGGCGCCCATCTGGGAAGGCGAGGATGGATTCATCGCGTGGATGCTGCATTCGCCGGAGCGCACCTACACGGTCCCCTTGCCAGAACCTGGCGAGGAAAAGCGCGCCATCTTGGATACCTATACCAAGGAACACTCGGCTGAATACCAGGCCCAAGCGCCCATCGATATGGCCTTTGCGCTAAAGAAAACCTTGGCAGAAAAGGGCCTGCAGACTGCGGACATCGAGTCCATTGTTCTGCACACCTCGCACCATACGCACTATGTCATCGGTACCGGTGCCAACGATCCACAAAAGATGGATCCCTCTGCTTCTCGCGAGACGCTGGATCACTCCATCATGTACATCTTTGCCGTAGCCCTCGAGGATGGCGAGTGGGACCACGAGGCTTCCTATGCGCCCGAGCGCGCCAACCGCCCAGAGACCATCGAGCTGTGGCACAAGATTTCCACTGTCGAAGACCCCGAGTGGACCCGCCGCTATCACTCCAACGACCTGTCTGAAAAGGCCTTTGGCGGCAAGGCGGTGATCACCTTCAAAGATGGCACCGTGGTAGAAGATGAGCGCGCAGTTGCTGATGCCCACCCGCTGGGCGCGCGTCCTTTTGCCCGCGAGCAGTACATAGAGAAATTCACCAAGCTGGCGGCCGGCATCGTGGAGGAGGCCGAACAAGAACGTTTCCTGAATGCCGTACAGAACTTGGAAAACCTCACTGACCTGACCGAACTCAACGTTCGGGTGACTGATGCTCATGTGGCCAGCGCGCCTAAGAAACCGGAAGGAATCTTCTAATGGCAGGACTATTTGGCTCTTTAAAAACTGCCGCGGAAAAACGCCAGGATTTCCGCGCTCACCTTGAATCCAGCACCATCACCCGCTTGCCGGGCGCGTTCAATCCGCTGACCGCGCGCCTAATCCAAGATATCGGTGGTTTCGGCGGCGTTTATGTCTCCGGTGCGGTGCTGGCTAATGATTTGGGTCTTCCCGATATTGGCCTGACCACCTTGACCGAGGTAGCGCAGCGCTCCGGGCAGATTTCTCGTGCGACGGATTTGCCCGTGCTTGTCGACGCCGACACTGGCTTCGGCGAACCCATGTCGGCCGCCCGCACCATCGCCGCACTCGAGGACGCTGGCCTTGCCGGCTGCCACCTTGAGGACCAAGTTAACCCGAAGCGCTGCGGGCATCTCGACGGCAAAGAAGTGGTGGACAAAGACATCATGGTCCGCCGCATTAGCGCCGCGGTCAACGAGCGGCGCGACCCGAATTTCATTATCTGCGCCCGCACCGACGCCGCAGGAGTAAACGGCATCGATGATGCCATCGACCGTGCCAAGGCTTACGCCGATGCCGGAGCAGACCTCATTTTCACCGAGGCTTTGTACCGTCCGGAAGACTTTGAGAAATTCCGCGCCGCGGTGGATACCCCACTGCTGGCAAATATGACCGAGTTCGGCAAAACCGAGCTGCTCTCGGCGCAACAGCTAGAAGACCTCGGCTACAACGCGGTTATTTGGCCCGTCTCCTCCTTCCGCGTGGCTATGGGGGCGACCGAAGACTTCCTGCGCGATATGCAAGAAACCGGGATTCAAACCGATTGGCTCGAGCGCATGCAACACCGCTCCCGCCTGTATGAACTGGTGCGCTACGAGGAATACAACGACTTCGATCAATCCGTATTCACCTACTCCAAAGACACCTACCAGCCCACTTTCGAAAGCTAAGGAGATTTCCCACCATGTCTGATAAGAACCACACCCCCGAAATCCGCAAGGGCCTATACGGCGTCGTCGTCGATGAGACTGCCGTTTCTAAGGTCGTTCCCGAAACCAACTCGTTGACCTATCGCGGCTATCCCGTCCAAGAGCTGGCTCGCTACTGCTCCTTTGAGGAAGTGGCCTACCTGCTGTGGAACGGCAAACTACCAGGCCAAGAATCGCTTATCCGATTCTCCGCCCGCGAGAAGGCCCTGCGCCACCTAGAACGCCACGTCATCGACCTCATCATGTCCATGCCGCTCTCGTGTCACCCGATGGATGTACTGCGTACCGCCATTTCCTATATCGGTTCCCAGGACCCAGAGGAATACACCAAGGATTCCGAACATATCCGCCGCACCGCGCTGGAGCTTATGGCCAAGATTCCCACCATCATCGCGCTTGATATCCGGCGCCGCCGCGGCGAAGGCTACATCCAACCCTCCCGCAAGAAGGGCTTTGCGGAGAACTTCCTCTGGATGGTCTTCGGTGATGAGGAAGGCTCCCCAGCTACCAACCGTGCCGATATCGAGGCCTTTGATAAGTCCCTCATCCTCTACGCCGAGCACTCTTTTAACGCTTCTACCTTCGCAGCCCGCGTGGTGACCTCGACGATGTCCGATACTTATTCCGCCATCGTTGCGGCTATCGGCGCGCTCAAGGGACCCCTACATGGCGGTGCCAACGAGGCCGTGATGAAAAACTTCCTGGAGGTTGCCGATCCTGCCAAGGCAGAAGAGTGGACCAAAAACAAGCTGGCTAACAAGGAATTGGTCATGGGATTTGGTCACCGCGTCTACAAAAACGGCGACTCCCGCGTGCCAACAATGGAGGCAGCGTTTAAGGAGCTGGCCGAACAACACGACCAAACTCAGTGGGTTGAGATGTATGACGTCATGGCCAAGACGATGGAGGAAAATACCTCCATCAAGATCAAGCCCAACCTCGACTTCCCGGCTGGACCTGCCTATCACATCCTGGGCTTTGACATTGAATTCTTCACACCAATCTTTGTCATGGCCCGCATTACCGGTTGGACCGCGCACATCGTAGAGCAGAACGAGAATAACTCGCTTATCCGTCCGCTTTCCGCTTATAACGGCGAGGAGCAGCGTTCAGTTCCACCGAAGTCCTTCTAAAACGTGTCAGCTCCCCCAGATTCCGGCACCGTCAAGTTGGCCGGAGCGGGGGAGCCGACATTTCTGTCGTGGTTTTTCTGCAGTCGGGCTATGGCTGGATACGCCGCGCCAGGAGGTGAATTGCTGCGGTGCAGATAAGGACAGCTAAACCAGCGAAGAAAAACATGCCGGGCCATGGGGCGCCGATTTCTACAGCTCCAAATGATTCAGCGAGAGTAATCACGATGCCATCCGCTAGGAATAAGCCGATGATGATGCCGGCGATTAGCAGGAGCCGAACGAATAGGGAGCTTTGGTTTGCGCTACTTACTACCACACCGATGAGTGCGCCAATGTATCCGGTTATGAGGTGACCACAGGCGAAGCTACCGAAGGTTGCCACGTAGCAAAACGGAAGGCTGGCTTCTACTGCGCCGGGGGTGATTGCCCACGAAGAATTCGCGTACGCACCCGATTGCAGCGCGATGTAGTAAGCGGTCCAGGCGACGGCTCCAAAAATGAGCGCGGCTAGCCACAGTGTCGCGTGCATGCTGCTAAGCCATTGCCGGGGTCGCATCCCTAGGCTGCGCAAGGAACGGTATTCGGTTGCGGCGAAGGCACAGTAGAGTCCCCACATAAAGACTGCGAAGATTCCCCAGCCGGTTGGATTGGCGCCGATGGCAGTGGGATCGCTGGGGACGGCATACGGGAGGACCCACAGCAAAATGACGATGATGCTAATAACGATGAGCGCTTTGGTGGCGCTGAGGTTGAAGGTCTTAAGTAGCTTCATGACTAGGACTCCTCTTGTTGGGGGCGGGCGGATTCAAGGGCGTGGGAAACAAGGGAATCAATGAGCTGGCCGTCGTCGAGGTAGGAAACGGTGACGTGGGCGGCAGCTGCGGTATCCACTGGAAATGGTACTGGGGACCAGGCATGAACCTTGGTGGTCGACCCTAGGGAGGATTGGTGGAGGGGGAGGGCGTCGGCAAGTGCGAGGGCTTGCTCAACGTTCTTTGCGCTGCCGGTGAGCACGGGGTAATGCGGCCGCTGAGATTCAAGATCTGTGGGCTTATTGACTGTGCCTTCCTGCACGGTAATGACCTGGTCAACCAAACCTACGAGGTCTTCCGCTCGGTGGGAAGAAAGTACGAGCAGCCAATCCGGGGTGGCCGCGGCATGGGCGATGATGAGCTCTCGCAGGCGCGTCCGCGTCGGTGCGTCTAGGCCATTGAAAGGCTCATCGAGGAGGGCAACCGGAGTGCGCGCTGCCAGGGCAGTGGCACAGGCAACTAGCTGGCGCTGACCGGTGCTTAAAGAACGGTTCTTGTAGCGCTTATCGACGCCCAGACTATCCAAAAGCTCCTCCGCATACCCCACGTCGAATCCCTCTCGTACGTGCGCTGCGGCCCGCAGGTGCTGGACCACAGTAGAACCGGAAAGCAAGATATCGGCGCCGGTGCGCGCGATCGCCACCGACGAGGCGTCGATGTTGCCTTTGACGGGCAGGAACCCCGCTACCGCACGCAAGAGAGTGGTCTTGCCTGCGCCATTGGGGCCGATCAATCCGTACATACCGGAGTTGAGATCGAGGTGCGGTACGTGCAGGCGGTGTTTGCAGGTGACGTTCTGCAACTTAAGGTGCGTCATGATGGTCTCCTTCGGCTTCGATGAGGTCAGCGATGTCGCTGGCGCTTAATCCCAATGCGGCCCCTTCTTTCAGAAGGGGAACGATGAAGTCTTCCCTGAGTGATTCTTGGCGTTGACGGCGAACCTTCTCGCGCGCGCCTTCGCGTACAAACATGCCCAAGCCGCGGCGTTTTTCCAGCAGCCCTTCCTCGAAGAGGACGGTGAGAGCCTTGGCAGAGGTGGTTGGGTTGACGGAATGGAACGCGGAAAGCTCGTTGGTGCTGGGGGCGCGTTCGCCCTCTGGCAGTTCGCCACTGATGATCATGTCCCTAATCCCTCCTGCCAGTTGCTGGTAAATAGGCCGGGTGTCACTCATGCTGCGGCCCCTCTGATTCGTGGCATATGATTCCCTTTCCGGTGTATGGGTTAACCACCTATGTGGGTAACCATATAACGAAAGGTGCCCGCGGTCAACGGTCAGCGTGGTGTGAGGCGGAGCTGCGGTGTAATTGTGGGTGTCCCCGTTGTGTAAGTTGTTGAAACAAAAATTTGCAACATTTACAGAATCGCTAACCTTGTTATTACTGGTCGACCTGTAGAAATATCCGCAAGGCGGCTCCGTGGCTGGTAAGTGTGGCGAATTCGGCGTTAAAAAGGGCAGACATTTGAGGGTTAGCCCTCTAAACTGAGATGCGGATCACCCAACAGGAGGCGTTGCATCGCGGCGTCTTCCGAGCTGAAAGGAACACAGAAGTGGCTAATCCCGCGCTTCCATCGTTCAAAAAGATTCTGGTAGCCAACCGCGGCGAAATCGCCGTGCGTGCATTCCGCGCTGCCTTTGAAACTGGGGCAAAGACCGTCGCGGTCTACCCTCGTGAAGACCGTAACTCCTTCCATCGTGCCTTTGCAGATGAAGCCGTCCGTATTGGTACCGAGGGGCAACCGGTAAAGGCTTATCTCGATATCGATGAAGTTATTCGCGCCGCGAAGAAGGCGGAAGCGGATGCTATTTACCCCGGCTACGGTTTTCTTTCGGAGCGTGCGGATCTCGCTCGTGCCTGTGAGGACAATGGAATTAAGTTCATTGGCCCGACCCCATCCACGCTGGATTTGACTGGTGATAAGGCTGCAGCGGTAAGCGCGGCGAAGGAAGCTGGACTGCCGACGTTGCAGGATTCGGAACCATCGACGGACGTCGATAAGCTGGTGGAATACTCCAAGGATTTCAATTTCCCCGTATTCGTTAAGGCCGTCGCCGGTGGCGGCGGGCGCGGCATGCGCTTCGTTGAAACTGAAGACCAACTGCGCGAGAAGGCAGCCGAGGCCTCCCGTGAGGCGGAGGCCGCGTTCGGCGATGGCAGCGTCTACCTCGAGACCGCGGTAATCAAGCCACAGCACATCGAGGTGCAGATTCTGGCTGATAGCCAAGGCAACGTTATTCACCTCTTTGAGCGTGACTGCTCCGTCCAGCGCCGCCACCAGAAGGTAGTGGAAATCGCCCCAGCGCCGACGTTAGACCCAGAGCTGCGTGACCGCATCTGCCAAGATGCGGTAAAGTTCTGCGAACACATCAACTATGAGGGTGCAGGTACCGTGGAATTCCTCGTGGATGAGCGCGGCAACCACGTCTTTATCGAGATGAACCCGCGTGTGCAGGTGGAGCACACCGTGACCGAGGAAATCACCGGCGTCGACATCGTGAAGGCCCAGATGAATATCGCGGCCGGTGCCTCGCTGGAGGATATTCACCTCGCCCAAGACAAGATTTCCATCACCGGGTCTGCCCTGCAGTGCCGCATTACCACTGAAGATCCGAATAATGGTTTCCGCCCGGATACCGGTACGCTGACCGCGTATCGTTCGCCGGGCGGCGCTGGCGTGCGTTTGGACGGTGCAACCTCTGTGGGTGCAGAGGTATCGCCGAACTTCGATTCCTTGCTGGTAAAGATGACCTGTCGCGGCGTCACTTTCGAGCAGGCCGTGCAGCGCGCCCAGCGCGCGCTCAACGAATTCCACGTCTCCGGTGTGGCCACCAATATCGGCTTTTTGCGCGCCCTGCTGCGCGAGCCGGACTTCACTCAGACCCGTGTGGACACCGGCTTCATCAACGCACACCCGCACCTCCTCAAGGCACCGCCCGCCGTCGATGAGTCTGGTCGAATCCTCGAGTACATTGCGGAGACCACCGTTAATAAACCCAACGGCGAGCGCCCGACGGCACTTCGTCCCTTTGACAAGCTCCCCGAGCTGGACTCTTCTGAGCCGCTACCGCGCGGTTCCCGCGACGATCTGCTCGAGTTTGGGCCACAGAAGTGGGCAGAAAAGATCCGTAAGCAGCACGCACTCATGGTTACGGATACCACCTTCCGCGATGCCCACCAGTCCCTGCTGGCCACCCGCGTGCGTAGTACTGCGCTGGTTTCCGCCGCCGAGGCTGTCGCTCGCATGACCCCGAATCTCTTCTCCGTGGAGGCTTGGGGTGGTGCGACTTATGACGTCGCCATGCGCTTCCTCCACGAGGACCCCTGGGTACGCCTAGACATGCTGCGCGAGGCTATGCCGAACCAAAATATCCAGATGCTCCTGCGCGGCCGCAATACCGTGGGCTATACCCCATACCCGGATTCGGTCTGCCGCGGCTTCGTCCAAGAAGCAGCCAAGTCGGGCGTCGATGTCTTCCGCATTTTCGATGCACTTAACGACGTCTCCCAGATGCGCCCCGCCATTGATGCCGTCCTCGAGACCAATACCACCGTTGCTGAGGTGGCCATGGCGTACTCCGGCGACCTTTCCTCGCCGAAGGAGAACCTGTACACGCTGGATTACTACCTCAAGCTGGCCGAGCAGATTGTGGAGTCCGGCGCCCATATCCTCGCCATCAAGGATATGGCGGGTCTGCTTCGCCCTGAGGCGGCTTCCAAGCTAGTCATGGCGTTGCGCAAGGAATTCGATCTGCCAGTGCACGTGCACACGCACGATACCGCCGGTGGACAGATGGCCACTTACTATGCGGCTGCGCTCTCTGGTGCCGACATCGTCGATGGCGCCTCTGCGCCGCTGGCAGGAACCACCTCGCAGCCATCGCTGTCCGCGCTTATTGCCGCCTTCTCCCAATCCAACCGCGATACCGGCATCGACCTGCAGGCGGTTTCCGATCTCGAACCGTACTGGGAGGCCGTGCGCCAGCTCTACGCTCCGTTTGAGAACGGCATCCCTGGCCCGACCGGTCGCGTGTACAAACACGAGATTCCAGGCGGTCAGCTCTCCAACCTGCGTGCCCAAGCCGTTGCCCTTGGACTGGCGGATCGCTTCGAGATCATCGAGGACACCTATGCAGCAGTTAACGAGATGCTGGGCCGTCCGACCAAGGTCACCCCGTCTTCCAAGGTTGTAGGTGACCTTGCCCTGCACCTTGTTGGCGCGGGCGTAGATCCTGCAGACTTCGCCGCTAACCCGACGAAGTTTGATATTCCGGACTCGGTTAACCAGTTCCTCCGCGGACAGCTCGGTACCCCTCCTGGTGGTTGGCCGGAACTGCGCGATAAGGTGCTCGACGGTCGCGAGGCGACCGGCGCCCAAATCAGCGAAGTTCCTGCTGAGGAGCAGCCGCACCTCGAGTCCGATAATTCGGATGAACGCCGTGCCAGCTTGAACCGCCTGCTCTTTCCCAAGCAGTTCGAGGAGTTCAACGAGTTCCGCCGTAAGTACGGCAATACCGAGGCGCTGACGGATACCACCTTCTTCTACGGTCTGACTGAAGGCGAAGAAAAGGTAGTCCACTACTTCCCAGAAGGCTCCACCGATCGCGCCGATCTCAAGCAGGTCGTGGTGCGTCTCGACGCCGTGGGTGAGCCGGACGAAAAGGGCATGCGTAACGTCGTGCTCAATGTCAATGGCCAGATTCGCCCGATGAAGGTTCGCGATGAGAACGCCGAGTCCACCGTCGCCACCGTAGAAAAGGCCGACCCCTCCAACGAGGGACATGTCGCCGCACCATTCGCGGGCGTGGTCAATCCCACCGCCAAGCCTGGCGACGAGGTGAAGTCCGGCGACCAAATTGCCGTCATTGAGGCAATGAAGATGGAAGCTTCCATCTCCGCCACTAAGGATGGCGTGGTCGAACGCGTGGCCATTGGCCAGGCCACCAAGGTTGAAGGCGGCGACCTCATTGCCGTAATCAACTAATCAGCACACTCAAACGCCCCGCTTCCCTCGAGTAATCTCCAGGGAGCGGGGCGTTGTGGTGTCTAGCTGTGGTGAAAATCAACGATTTCGCCCATCCAAATGACCACAACCGTCGACGAAATCGGTGATTTAGATGGACAAAAATCGTGAGCCGGGGAGAACTAGACCTTTCAGCTGAGTATAAAAGGCAGCGCTATTGAGCCGACCAGAATGACAAACGTAATGACGAGGAAAGCTTTAGCCTGCCATCGAGCGTAGTTGAACGACATTCCCGTACCGAAGCGTTTATCCACTAGTACCGCCGGATCATCAGGGTTGTAGTACATGACGCCCCATTTATAGAGGTGGTCATTGTCCGGTGATTCTTTGTCTTCATCGGAAAAGTGAATGCCGCGCAATTGCTCGGATAACCGGGATTGCTTGTAGAAAATAAATACAACTAGGCCGATGCTGCCACCGATGGTGAGAATCAACATTGTGATGATCGCGGCGCTGTTGAAGCGTTGATAGTGCGGGATAGGGCCGGTTACCTGCATGAAGGCCGTCCCGGCGCTGATGAGCAGAGTGAGGACTCCCATTCCGGTGTTCGTCACGGCGAGGTTTGCTTCGTTACGCAGCCGCGCTTTAACGCTGCGCTCAGAGCGTGGGGATACCTCACTATGCGCGATAAAAGAGCAGATGATGGTGAATAGGCAGAGCATGCCTAGAGCGGCGAAAGAGGAGAAAAACACGCTCCCAATTGATTTGTCGCTCCAATTGTCTGCCTCCATGGATTCATTCCAGTGCACGGGAACGGGGTCAGGAATGGCGGACCAGTGGGAAGCGACGATGATTGCACCGGCCGCGATGCACAAAAGGGAAGCGAGCATGGTTACCCACGGAAAAGTCGGCGTAGGGAAGCCGTCGAAGTTGGGCGTGCCTATGGATTTGCGGGAGACACGGACAGCGATGCTGGTTTCCACCTCATCGAACCAGCCGCCAGCCTTTTTAGCGGCGATGATGCGGCGACGTTGGGAGATGTAGGCCCACATGCCACCGAGTGTCACCACGAGTGAAGGTACGGCGGCTAATAGTGGCAGTTTCCAGACAAAGAGGGACAGGACCGTTGCCGCGATGCCGCAGGTCCACGTGCGTACCTTGAATCCGGCGAGGGCAGAGGTAACTGCAGGATCGGAAAGGTGGGCCTTTGGTACGCGGACGCCGAGCGGGGTGCCAGGTGAGGCTAGGGAGGGGGAGGCGGCCATAATCCAGGTGATAACGAGGGTTGTGGCGGCCATTATAAGTGTGAAAATCATGACGATACTTCCAGGTCATTAAGGGTGGAGCTGAGTCGAGCGTGTAGCTCATCTGGGCTAAAGCCCTGTGCGCGGGCGAGTGCGACTACGCGGCTTAATTGCTCTTCTAGTTGTTTTTCTTGCGCGGCGGTGCGAGCACCAGGCCTGACGATGGATCCGGAGCGGCCGGCGGTTTCTACGAGACCCTCGGAAACCAAGAGGTCGTATGCCTTTTTCACGGTGGCAGGGTTAATGCCTATATCCTTCGCCACACGGCGGACAGGATCGAGCTTGTCGCCATCGGAAAGCTGTCCGCGAGCGATAGACAAAACGATTTCATCGTGAATCTGTTGAAATACGGGGACGTCAGATTCGGGGTTAAGGGTAATGAACATCTGTCACCTCCAATCTTTTTCTGTATTGCCTATAGTAACACAATCTGTGTTGCTAGTTGTAATACAAAATAAGATCCCAAAGAAACCCCAGGTATGTTTGACTTAAAGCAGTGACATACCTGGGGTGTTGAGGCGGGGAGACTAGAGGAAAAGGGCTACTGCGATGGCAGCAATACCGTAGCTCCCGCGCATGAAGTAACCGAAGACCTCGGGAGAGAAGGAGGCGCCGAAGCCGCCGGTATCGATGATATTCATGGTGGTCACGCGTGCGGGACGGGAGCGCTTAAAAGCGGCGTAGCTAAGCCCCAAACAACATGCTGCGAGCGTGAACAGGGACAGCTTCCACACGGTGGCGATGAAGGCGGTGCCAAGAACGGCAGCACCTGCGGTGGCAGCCAGCGGCAGCCCCCAGTCGGGCCAGGCACCATCGATGATGCGGCCGAACGAGGCGGCGCGGCCGGTGGCGGCGCCGACAATGGTCCATGCGGCAGCGAATCCAATGAGCGAAAGGCTGCCGAGCTGTGGTGCTAGCGCTAGGGCCAGCCCTATGACGGCGACCGCACCGAGGGGGATGTACCACCGGCGATACAGGCGCCGAGCAAAGAGGAGACTGAGCGAAGCCGTGGTATGCGAGCGCGGACGCAGGCGCGCGGATTGGGAGGCGATGGCATCGGCAGAAACCTCAGAATCCAGTAGCCCAAAGGAGGACGAGCCGATGGCACGGGTACGGCCCGCGCGGAGGAGCGAGGCGAGTTCGAAGGACCGCCAGCCGATGACAAACCGCAGCAGGGGGAGGGCTATCGCCGCATAGAGCGGAAGGTGCAGTGACGTGCACAGGGCAAGGCCTAGAAGGCTGACTCCGGTGAGCTGGGCAATAGACAGCTTATCGACGCCTCGCATGCGCCCCCGCGGTCTATCCGCATAAACCCAACGCCCGAGCGAAAGGCTGCGCAGCGGGTAGAGCGCCTCGAGGAGAACCATGAGAGCGAGCGAGCCGATTCCGGCGCCAATGATTGCGGTTGCGGGCAGAGCAGCGGCTGGACGCTGTGCTAGCGAAGGTAGAAGTTCTGCAGCATTGTGCCAGGCGTAGACGCTGACGCTCGCGATAAGTGCCGCGATGAAGGCGTAATAGATGGCTGAGGAGGCTGTGGAAAGAAGTTTCATGAGATCTCCACCACCTCGTCGCAGGCATCGAAGATGGCCGGAGAATGGGAAGCGAGCACCACACAGCGGCCATTGGCTGCCAGGTGGCGTAGCTCCTCGGCCAAGAAGGCGGTCCAGGTGCGGTCGAGGTGGCGTTCGGGCTCGTCGATAAGCAGGGCTTTGGCCGGCTGATAGAGCTGGGCCGCGAGGTAGACGCGCTGGCGCTGGCCCGAAGAAAGATCGCTGACCGCAGAACTCAGGATGGCTTGGTCGAGGGCCCAGAGCTCATGGATCTCGGTAAAGTCCACGCCGGTCCGGCGGGATAGCAAACTAAAGTGCTCACCCACGGTGAGATCGGGGAGGAATACTGGGTCCCCGACGGAGATAATGGAACCGGCCGCCTCCGCGCTACCGGGTGCGGCACCGTCGATGAAAACGGTGCCATTTAGTGGGGCAATCTCGCCGCTCAACGTCTGCAGCAGCGTAGATTTACCCGCACCATTCGGGCCTTTTAGGCCGTATACGCGACCGACATCAAAGCTGCGATTTAGGTGCCCCAAGGCGGCGGAATGTCCGTAGTCTGCATCTATTGTCAACATTGTTGCCAGGTTAGCAGACAGGCGGCTGGACCCTGGGGGGCTAAAAGCGGCGGAAGAATTTACCTGGGGCAAGCTCCTCGAAACCAGGCAGGGGCGTGGCCGAAGAGATACCGGGGGCGGTCTGCTCGGCCGCGAGGTCGATGGCGTTGTTAATGAGCAGGGTGCGGGCGGCTGGATCGTCGGTGGCGACGACGAGCTCGGGGATTTCTTCGGGATCGAAGGGGGTGAGCCAGGCGGCATCGTCAAGCGGGTGGGCCGAAGGATCGCCCAAGAAAGCTGGGCCTTTGTCAGCGGCGGGGTAGTAGCGCAAAAGCGCGGCGCCGCGGGGAGCAATGGTGGGATCCTCGTTCGCGGACATGGGCAAGGCGAGGACACCGCCGTCCACGATGGGGGACCACTCAGAGATATAAGAAGGGAAGAGGCCCGCGAGATAGTCGCGGTCCTCTTCTTTGGCCAAGCGCACGCCGAGGGAAGAAGCAGTCATTCTTCCAAGGCTAGCGGGGTAGGCTACTTGATTTCCAGCAGCACGCTGCCCTTGGTGGTAGAAGCGCCTGCTTCTACTGCCAGACCGGTAACGGTGCCGGCCTTATGCGCCTTGACGGGATTTTCCATCTTCATGGCCTCGAGAACGAGGAGGACCTCGCCCTCGGCGATCTCTTGGCCTTCTTCCACGTTGACCTTGATGACCGTGCCCTGCATTGGGGAGGTAACCGCATCGCCGGAAACGGCAGCCTTGGCGCCGGAACCCTTGCGCTTTTTCTTTTTCCGTGGGGCGCCGTTGATACCGAAGGACGCGGGGAGGGCTACCTCGATACGGCGGCCGTCGATTTCTACGGTGTGTACCTGGGAAGGCTCTGCCTCGGCAGCCTCGGCATCAGTGGAATCATCGTGGGCGGGAAGCTGGTTATCCCATTCCTCCTCGATCCACTTGGTGTAGACACCGAAGTTGCCGTCTTCTGCGGTGAAAGCTGGGTCAGCAACGATAGCCTGGTCAAACGGGATAACGGTGGGCAGGCCCTCAACCGTGTACTCGGATAGGGCGCGGGCGGAGCGACGCAGTGCGGTCTCGCGGTCTGGCCCCCAGACGATGAGCTTGGCCAGCATGGAATCGAACTGGCCGCCAATGACGGAGCCCTGGACGACGCCGGAATCCACACGCACACCCGGACCGGCCGGCTCGGAGTATTTCACGATGGTGCCAGGAGCCGGCATGAAGTTTGCCGCGGCATCCTCACCATTGATGCGGAACTCGAAAGCATGGCCGCGCGGGGCGGGGTCTTCCTGCAGGGAAAGCTCGTGGCCCTCGGCGATGCGGAACTGCTCGCGTACGAGGTCGAGGCCGGTGGTTTCCTCGGATACGGGGTGCTCCACCTGCAGGCGAGTATTGACCTCGAGGAAGGAAATGAGGCCATCGGCGCCCACCAGGTACTCAACGGTGCCGGCGCCGTAGTAGCCGGCCTCGCGGCAGATGCGCTTGGCAGACTCGTGGATGGAGGTGCGTTGCTCATCGGTAAGGAAAGGCGCGGGGGCTTCCTCGACTAGCTTTTGGAAGCGGCGCTGCAGGGAGCAATCGCGCGTGCCGACGACGACCACATTGCCGTGCTTATCCGCCAGCACCTGAGCCTCGACGTGGCGGGCGCGGTCCAGATAGCGCTCCACGAAGCACTCGCCGCGACCGAAGGCGGAGGTAGCCTCGCGGGTAGCAGATTCAAAGAGCTCGGGGATTTCCTCTGCAGAGTAGGCCACCTTCATGCCGCGACCGCCGCCGCCAAAGGCCGCCTTGATGGCAACGGGAAGGCCGTATTCCATGGCGAAAGACTGCACCTCATCGGCACCGGCTACCGGATCCTTAGTACCCGGGGCCATGGGGGCCTCGGCGCGCTCGGCGATGTGTCGCGCGGTGACCTTATCGCCCAAGTTGCGGATGGACTCAGGAGAGGGGCCAATCCAGGTCAAACCGGCGTCAATGACGGCTTGGGCAAAGTCGGCGTTTTCGGATAGGAAACCGTAGCCGGGGTGAATGGCATCTGCGCCGGATTTTTCTGCGGCCTCCAGAATCTTGTCAAAGACGAGGTAGGACTCGGCAGAAGTGGTGCCCCCGAGTGCAAAGGCTTCGTCGGCAAGCGAGGCGAAAGGTGCCTGGGCGTCTGGCTCGGCGTAGACGGCGACGGAAGCAATGCCAGCGTCGCGGGCCGCGCGGATCACGCGAACGGCGATCTCACCGCGGTTCGCTACGAGAACCTTTGAGATCTTTTTGGTTTCTACTGCCACGGCAGCAACCTCCTGAACACATTAGGTTGAATACGCAATCTATTCTTGCACACAAAAGCATGAGTTAATTTTCACGCACGCAAGGGGGACATTTTTGAACAAAAATAAACCCACATCCAGTGTGGACATGGGCTTATACGGCTAAACCGAAAAACTAACGCTCAATCGGCATTTTCACCATATTGCCCCACTCAGACCACGAACCATCGTAGACCTGCGCCTTTGTGAATCCCAAAAGATGCGTGAGCACAAACCACGTATGCGCGGCTTGGGCGCCCACGTGGGAATAGAGGATTGTGGCAGATTCAGGCTCCAACATTCCGTAATTGACCTGAAGCTCTTCGGCCGAGCGGAAGCAGGAGTTGGGGTAGGTGGAACGATCCCACTCGAGGTTAATGGCGCCGGGGATATGGCCGTGGCGCATGGTGGTGCCGTAGGCGGAATCGCCATTGGGATCGTGTTCGGTGGCCTCGCCCGCAAACTCTTCTGGGCTGCGGGTGTCTACGAGCGTGCCTTCGGTCTCGCGCACCTGATCTACGAAGGCGCGCAGCATGGAGTCATCGCGGCTTACCTCGGGATATTCGGATGCTGGGAAGTCTGGAACCATGAAAGAGGTATCGCGTTCCTCGGCCATCCACGCATTGCGGCCGCCATCGAGCAGGCGAACGTCCTTGTGCCCGAAGAGGGTAAATACCCACAGGGCGTAGGCAGCCCACCAATTGGACTTGTCGCCGTAAAGAACAATCGTATCGTCGGCGTTAATGCCCTTCTCTCGCATTAGGGAAGTGAATTCTTCTCCGTCGATGAAATCACGGGTAAGTGGGCTAAGTAGTTCCGTGCGGAAGTTAATGCGGGTGGCAGTGGGGATATGGCCAATGTCATAGAGGAGCGAGTCTTCATCCACCTCAATAACGCGCAGGCCTTTGATGCCTAGGCGTGCGGACAGCCACGGTGCAGACACGAGGCGTTCGGGATGTGCGTATTCCTGGAATGGGGGATAGGGATCAACGTCAGCCACTGTCCGCCTGCCTTTCCTATAAGGGTTAATAATTCGCTCCCACCACTTTAACCCGATTTTTCCCGTGATGATCACTCGGGCATTATTCCTGTGGCCTGAGATACAGGTTTTAACCGGTGATTGGGGCTGCCGGCCGGCGGGGTTAAAGGGAGGGGGCAGTTGGGCGCGCGGAGGAAGAAGAGCTGGGATAAACTCGGGATATGGTGCGACAACGTGCTATGAACACCACCTATGAAGGGAACTGCAAGTGCACAAGGCAATTGTTGTATTTGAGGTAGAAGGCGGCTCGGATAAAGGCGCAGATGGCCACCGCAAGGACACCATGCCAATCGTCAATGCGATCAAGGAACAAGGCTGGGAGGCAGAGGTAATCTACTTCCATCCGGACAAGTCTGAAGAGATCTACACTCAGGTTTCTGAAAACTTTGATGCCTATATCTCCCGCGTCAACCCCGGCAATATCCCCGGCGGTGAGAAGGGCTACTTCGAATTGCTGAGCAAGCTGGCAGATGCCGGCCTGGTAGGTATGTCCACTCCGGCGGACATGATGGCCTATGGCGCCAAGGACGCACTGGTCAAGCTCAATGACACCCCGCTAGTGCCGGACGATACTGCGGCGTACTACGAGGTGGAAGAGCTGCATAATACCTTCCCCACCTCCTTGTCCTATGGCGAGCGCGTGCTCAAGCAAAACCGCGGTTCCACGGGTGAAGGCATCTGGCGCGTGCGCCTCGCGGACCAGGATCTTGCCCAGTCCGTTGAACCGGGGACCGCACTTCCGCTCGATACCGCTTTGAAGTGCACTGAGGCAGTGGATAACCAGACCCATGACTACAAGCTGGGCGCTTTCATGGACTTCTGTGACCAGTACATTGTGGGCGATAACGGCATGCTGGTGGATATGCGCTTTATGCCGCGCATTGTAGAGGGCGAAATCCGCATCCTGCTCGTGGGCAATGAGCCGGTATTTATCGTGCACAAGAAGCCGGCGGAGGGCGGCGATAACTTCTCCGCTACGCTCTTCTCCGGTGCCAAGTACACCTACGATAAGCCGGAATCGTGGCCGGAGCTGCTGGAGATGTTCGACAAAGCTCGCCCAGTTATCGCTGAAAAGCTCGGCGATACCAAGGATGTTCCGCTGATTTGGACCGCGGACTTCATGCTTGACGACGCCCCCGATGGCACCGACACCTACGTCCTCGGCGAGATCAACTGCTCCTGCGTTGGCTTCACTTCCGAGCTGGACATGGGAATCCAAGAAAAGGTTGCCGCCGAGGCGATTCGTCGCGTGCAGGACGCGAACGCCTAGCGCACGCTGTATCCTGCCAAGTAGCCCCACGGGAGACCGTGGGGCATTTTCCTACCATCCCTAAAACATTTTGAGGACCGCATAATGGCTGATAATGACTTCAATTCCGACGGTTTCCCGAAGGATTTTTCCCCGCGCGATTTTTCCGAAACTCCGCACCACCGCGCTGGGGATGTTGCGAAAAACGCTGAGGGAGCCAGCGCTGCCGAGGTGAATGAGACCAAGGAGTTTGGCTCTTTCGATGTAAATGAAACGAAGTCATTTGGTCACACTGATAAGTTTGGTGATTCTGGAAACTCGCGGGATCTTTCCTCTCAGAAGCCAGCCGAGGAGGACAGTTCGACTGCTTCTGCGGCATCTCCAAGTACCGGCAACTCCGATTTCTGGGCCATGCAGTCCTCCGCCGCAGGTCAGGGCGCTGCCTCCCGTGCGCATAACCCATTCACGGATTCGGCATCAACGGACGCTGCTGCGAACGGCAACCAATTCGGTTCCGTCCAGTCCACGAACGAGCAACCGGCTTTTGGCGGTTACGCTCAACAGCAGAGCACGGGCCAAGGATTCGGAGAGTTCCCTTCGGTTAGCGCTGCTCCTGCCGATTCTGGCCAAGATCTGGGTAATAAGAACAGTCGCATGAGCGGTGCTCTCAAGGGCTTGGCCAAAAAGGATGGGCTCTTGGGCGGACTTTTTGAATTCGAGTTCAAGCACTTCTTGACCATCACCCACGTGAAGGAGATCTATAAGGTCGCCATGATTCTTGGTGGAATCATGTGGATTCTGCACCTTCTCGGTGCCTTCTTATTCGCTACCGGCATGGGCATTTATGGCATCCAGGAGGACTCCGCGTCCGCCATCTTCGGAAGCATTTTTGCTTTCATCTTCCTAGCGGTCCTGAGCACCATCATCTTCTACGCTTTTATGGTGGCTATCAGGCTGTTTCTAGAAGCCATGGTGGCAAACGTGAGGATCGCCCAAAACACCGGCGATATCCTCGACAAAATGGACTAATCTTTTGTGATGAGTGGCTCGCTGAACAAAGCGAGTGGCAATGCGAGAAATGAGGAACGCCCCAGCAGATTGCGCTGGGGCGTTTGGCGTAGAGTCCTAGGCCTTTTGCGGGCTGGCTAAAGGCTAGTCGTAGGTTCCGAGCTGGTAACTGGGAAGATCAACCCACATCTTGTTGAATTCCTCGACTTCACCAGAAATTGGTTCAACGGTGTCGCCTTGTGCCTGTAGGCGCACGGTGTGGTGCGCGGTAATGCCCTCCGCGGTGGAGCGACTGCGCTCTCCCCAGGTGAAATCGACTTGGTTGTCGGAGACTGGGGTGACGCTTTCTACCCTGTCGAAGACGGACATGTCCTTGGCCGGGGCGCCGTTGACATAGAGGGCTAGCCCATCAGCAATCGAGGCACCGGTGCCTGTTGGGCCCTCCACATCGCCCATTGAGCCGCGGAAAATGATCCAGCTGATCGTGGCGCAGGGGTCGTAGGAGTTGTCGATATCGGCGATCCAGTAGTTGAAATCGCTGCCATCGTCAGCGGGCATGCGCCCAGGTGCGGTGCCAGAGGCATAGACCGTGAGCGGGTCGTTGGGCAGTTCTGTGCATGTGCGGTCTTTGCCTTTTTCCTGTTGCTGCGTGGTGGCCTTTTCACCTTTGTCGGTTGAGTCTGACGGGGATGACGCCTTAGTAGCAGCGGCCTCGTCTCCTGCGGATGCTTCAGTCTCGGCCGGTGCTTGGCTGGAAAAGACTGGCTGTTCGGAGGAAGAAGAATCTTCTTGGGAACTGCAGGCGCTAAGCGCTAGTGGCAGGGAGGTGGCAAGTAGTAGGGCGGCAGAGAATCGCCGTAAGCGGCGAGGAGGCACGGCAGGCATGGCGGCTCTCCAACTCTAGTCGAGGAGGGTGGCGACGCTGTCCGGGTCGGCGTCGGAAAGCATTTGGCGAATGCGGTCGTACTCATCGTCCTCGCCGATGGCCTTAGCGGCATGGCCGAGGGCGGCGATGGCGCGCAGCACGCCCTGGTTCGGTTCGTGGGAGAAGGGGACCGGGCCCCAGCCCTTCCACCCATTCCCGCGCAGGCGGTCCAGGCTACGGTGGTAGCCCGTGCGCGCGTAGGCGTAGGCGGTGATGAAAGCGGCTGGCTCAGCGCCCTCCTGCTGCTTAAGCTCTTGCTCAGCAAGCAAGGCCCACAGCAGCGGAGAATCCGGATGGGCAACGATGCCGGCGGCGAGATCCGAGGTGGAGTCCGCACCGGGATCGGCAGGCAGCTCAATGGGTTTCGGGGCAAGCATGTCTTTCATTTCCATGCCACCCCACTGTAGCGACGCCGGCGCGCAGCTACCAGAAATCGGAGACGTTAAGGTCAAATGAATACAGCGCGCGGCGCACCACCGGCAGGGAAAGCCCAATAACGGAGGAAGGATCGCCTTCGATGCGGTCAATGAACCAGCCGCCCATTGCCTCCAAAGTAAAAGCACCGGCGCACTGGAGTGGCTCACCGGATCGGGCATACGCTGCGATATCGGCTTCGCTGGCGTGGGCAAAGTGAACCGTGGTGGTAGATGTTTCCACATGGCGCCTATCGCCAAAGAGGAGGCAGTGGCCGGTAAGCAGCTCGGCCGTGCGGCCGGCTTGCTGGTGCCAGCGTTCGATGGTGGCTTCCTCGGTGTGCGGTTTGCCTTGTAACTCGCCGCCGAGCAACAGCATAGAATCGCCGCCGATGACGGGCTCGGTGGGGTAGCGCTCGGCCACCCTTTCGGCCTTGGCTGTCGCTAGGGCCGCCACGATATCGGCCGGTGGGCGGCCGGCGAGCGAGGCTTCAAGGGAGCGTTCATCAATGTCGGCCGGTTCCAAGACAGGTTCTACGCCCGCGCCGCGCAAGATGGACGCACGCGAGGGCGATTGGGAGGCGAGGATGAGCCGCATTAGAAGTACCGCACTGTATGGAAAGCGGAGGGATTATAAATGCGCTGCGACCCAAAGCGCTCGAAGCGCTCAGCCGGGTTGCCCCATTCATTGCGCTCGCCGGTAGCACCCGAGTGCTTTGCACTCATCTGCGCCAACACCGTGCGCAGGGCCGCGAGCTCGTCTTCAGTGGGATTGCCCTTTACTACCTTGATTTCAGGCGTAGACATCTCGCCTCCTAAACAGTTCCGTGCTTCTTGGGTACCTGCGCCACGGCCTTGCGCTCTAGCAGACGCAGGCCTTCCACCAGGTAGTGGCGGGTGGCGGAAGGCTCGATGACATTATCGGCCAGCCCGCGCTCCGCAGCGGCATACGGGTGCAAGAAGAGCTCGTCCATCTCTTCTTCCTTTTCCTCAGAGCCATAGATGGCCAGGGAAGCCTGGGAGGCTTGGGTGACGGCAATTTCTGCGGTGGGCCAGGCGTAGACCAGGTCCGCCCCCAGGTCTTTTGCACCCATAAATACGTAGGCCGGGCCAATAGCCTTGCGGGTAATTACAGTGAGCTTGCCGACGCTCGCTTCGGCCTGCGCATAGGCAAACTTCGACGCCCTGCGAAGCAGGCCTGCCTTTTCCTCTTCCGGGGTAGGCACAAAGCCTGGGGAGTCCACGAATTCCACGATGGGAGTATTGAAGGCATCGCACGTGCGCACGAAGCGCGCGGCTTTTTCTGCGGCGGCGGAATCCAGTGCACCGGCCAATGCTAGCGGCTGGTTGGCAACGATGCCGACGGTGCGGCCATCGATGTAGGCAAAGCCAGTGACGATATTTTGGGCCGCTTCTGCAGAGAGTTCGAAGAATGACCCCTCATCGACTACAGCCTTAATGACGTCGTTTATGTCATAGGCCTGCGCGGCGGTATCCGGGATGACGCTATTGAGATCAAAGTCCGCGACGCTACCGGCATCCACACGCGGCGCCTCTGCGCGGTTATTGGCGGGGAAGTAAGCCAAAACGTCTCGCACGAGGGACAAAGCCTGCTTGTCGTCGCTGGCCACCAGGTGAGCGGTGCCGGACTCTGCGTGGGCTGCGGCGCCGCCAAAGGTCTCTGGCTCCGCGCCGGCCACGTGGCTGGCAGCCTGGTGGAGGGCGGTGCCTTGGGTGACTATGAGGACATCAGCAAACGTCGGCGCGAACGCCGCAATGCCGCTGGTATTGCCCGCGATAACGGAGATCTGCGGAATGAGGCCCGAGGCTTGGGAGACACGCGCCATGAGGCGGGCGTATCCAGCCATGGTGACGATGCCTTCTTGTACACGCGGGCCGGTGGATTCATAAATGCCGATAACGGGAACACCGGTCTTGATGGCGAGGTCATAAATCTTGGTGAGCTTTTCGGCATAAACCTCACCCATCGTTCCATCGAAGATTTCTCCGTCCTGGCTAAAGACGCATACGCGGCGGCCATCGATGGTGCCGTAGCCGGTAACCACGCCATCTGTATAGGGGCGGTCATGCTCGCGGCCGAAGTCGGTGGAACGGTGGCGGGCCAGTGCGTCCGTTTCCACAAAGGAGCCCTCATCGAGCAGCTGCGTCACGCGGGTGCGGGCGGCCGGCTCGCCTTCTCCCAGCGGTGCGCGGGACTCGGCAAGCTTGGCGTCCAGGTCCTCGATCTTGCCGGCGGTGGTTTTCAGGTCAGTCATAGGCCCCCACACTACTAGCGCACCCCGGTCAATGCGGAATGAAAGGCAGCAAGAGCGAGGAGTGAAAATCGTTTATGTGGTACTTGCCACCGCACCGTGGACTAAGCATTAAACCTGGGAATTCCTTGAATGGCACCCCGCTCGCTTACCCTATTGTGGGGGTGGTGACCAGTGTAAACATTTTAGGGCGCTGGGCAGGTGAGCGCTAATTGTTGCACCTCAAGGGAGGTAAAAAGATTAGAAAAGTTTTCATTCAACTATTGATGTGAGTCTTGTAATCCCTTATTATTATCTGAGTCTTCATGAATGTTTCCCCTGTTTTTTAACGATCTATTAAGGACGGTCTTCTGGTGATTAAAAAGGGACTGCGCTTGCTCGCACCGCTCGCCGTAGCGGCTCTCTTCACGCCAGTGGCGCACGCGGGAGATATTCCCCCGATGCCGCAGGCATATCCCATTTCCAACCTCTATAAGAGCTGCAGTGCCGCTGGCGACAATGTCGAGCGCGAATGGCGCTTTGCAGAAACCGGCCGCCGCTACATGAGCGATGGCACCCTGCAGTTCAAAAACACCACCAATCAAGAAGTGCCCTACACCGCCGAGGTAGAAACCGGTACCAATCACGAGATTGATGCCAATTCTAAGGCCAAGCTGCCTTCTGGTTGGGACACCACCGCCAAGTCCGATATTGGTCTGAAGATGGCCAATGGTTGGCGCGATAAAGAAACTTTCGGCCCAGTGAAGCTGAAGCCGGGTGAGTCCTTCCGCGTCGAGTACGGGGTCATCGAAAAGGACTTCATCTCCATGTTCGTGGGCTGCAATGATGACCGCTTGGAAAACATCCCGGGTGCCAACGTCATCCGCGGTAAGGGCCCGGCCGAGCGTTACGCCTTTGCCTACATCATTAAGGCAGATGGCTCCGTGTCCGATCTGGCCATGGAAATTCCTTCCCGCTCTCCGGGGGCAAACTCCAAGCCGATCGAGGGTAACTACACCTCCGTATCCGGCCCGAGCCTAGAAAAGATTGCCGATCCTAAAAAGGATGAGATCATGCAGCCGGCCGCGGAACTGCAGCGCGATCCATCCTGGCCAAAGGAAGGCGATAAGTGTGAAGCTGGTGATACCTCCTGGTACCCGCTGGACATCACCGCTGTAAAGCCGACCTACCGCAAGGCCGGCTACTCCACCGACTTCCTCAACTGGTCCAAGGGCGATTATGAATTCGCCCCAGTGACTGACTTCGTCGTTGGCGCCGAGCACGCCCCGTACACCAACTGGCAGGGCAACCGCGGCGATATTCCGAAGGGCTGGCTGGAGTCCGTCGGTGCCGTAAAGCGCGCCTACATGCCGGTCGGCACCGAGCTCAAGCACGTTGACCTCAAGCCAGGCGAGCGCGTGCGCGTGGAGTATGGCACCACCATGACCCGCATCAACTACCGCGAGATTCACTGCGGCAAGAGCGGAAACTACGACCTCACCTCTAACTACAAGCAGACCTCCGCCCCGAGTGGGTTCTGGGCAGAGGCCAAGATCACCGATAAGGCCGGCAATACCCGTACTGAGGACGTCACTCCGGACGAATTCCGCGACCTGCCGGTTCCGACCCAGACCATCTACTAAACCCCACCACACCTACACAAGGAGAAAGTTCCATGTTCAAGTCCAAGATTGCTTCTACCACCGCGGCTCTCGCCGTTGCCTCCGGCCTGATCTTCGCTCCGGCCGCTAACGCCCTACCACAGCGCGACCTAGGCCCAGCTAACCCGACCACCATCGGCGAGCGCTGCTCCAACCCAGGTGACACCGGCCAGACCGTAAAGATCAAGCGCACCTATTTTGATGGCTCCGCCGGTTCCTGGACTGTGTCCAACTACAACGATGAGCCATTGCCTGTCACCCGTTCTATCAAGGAGACCAAGACAAAGACTTGGAACGTGTCTGCTGGCGTCGATTTCAAGCTGTTGGATCTCATTAATTTCACCTTCTCTTCCAGCTACACCGATAGCCAGTCCTACGAGGTAGGCGAGCAGGTTGGTCCGTACAACATTGCTCCGGGCAAGACTGCCGTGCTGCGCGCCGGTTGGGTTGTTTCTGATTTCGAAGGTCAGAAGACCGTGTGTGGCTCCGACCACAAGTGGCAGGCTAATGGCGGCACCTTCACGGCTTCTCTGCCGAAGGAACGCCACGTCGAGGTTTCCACTCGTGACAACAACGATTGGGGCTAATCGTGAGCAAGACGTCCATCGCTAGCGTCCTCGCGGCGCTGAGCCTGGTGGCCGCTCCTGTTGCCCACGCCGCTGATTTCGGTGGGGACTTCGAGCTGCCCCAGCGCTGGAACGAAGATTATAAGCCGGGCACACATTGCTCGACGCCGGGTGAAAACGGCACCTACGTCACGGCAAAGCGCCGCTGGTTCAAGCAGACCGACGCCACGAGCGTGGCTAATCGCAATGCCGAGGAAGTGCCGGTCAAGCACACCGTCACCAAGGCCCGCACCCAGACCATCGAGGTCTCCGGCTCCGTTGAGGGTACCGGTGATCTGGCCAAGGTGTTGACCAAGACCTACGGCTTCAACTACGTCAGTGAGCAGCACTGGAAGCTAAACCAGGTGGTTGGTCCGTACACCCTGCCAGCGAATTCGCAGGGCAAGCTGGTGTGGGGCTTTACCATGCTCGATACTGACGGTCAGGACGTTCGTTGCAACTCTGACCAGCAGTGGGAAGCCCAGGGCAAGCCGTACTCGGCCTCCGTGCCAGAAGCGCGCTACTCTGAGCTGCGCTTGGAAGACGCCCCTGAGTGGAACTAATACCCCATTAAGGAAGCGCCTCGCCAATCTGAAAGGAGTGGCGAGGCGCTTTTCTTTCGGCTAGGCGCTTTCGGAAGCTTGAGTCGAGAGGACAGGGGTTAGGCAGGTAGCCAAGCGTAGCCATAAGGGCCGAGCTCCACTGGGCCGAGATCGATGGAGCGATCGCTGAAATTGTGCAGGCACAGCAGATCGCCGCGTTGGTAACCAAGGACGGCCTCTTCGCCGGTCTCAACCGGCTCACACGGCGCGGTACCGAGATCAGAGTGGGCATGGCGCTCGGCGATCATGGAGCGGACGGTGTTGAGCAACGAGGCGGCGTCCTCAACTTGGGCGGCCACAGACGTTCCGCCTACAACCGGCAGCCGGGATGGTGCGTTGATGCTGAAACCGGAGTGTTCGGAATCGTCCCACTGCATTGGGGTGCGCACCGCATAGCGGTCCGGCAGCGAGGTGTCATCGAGCATGCCAATCTCATCGCCGTAGTAGATAAACGGTGCGCCCGGCAGGGTCATCAATAGGGAGAACATCAGCTCCACCTTGCGGCGGTCGCCGTTCATCAGCGGCATAAGCCTGCGGGCAATACCCACGTGCGCGCGCATACTGTCTTCTGGCAGGTACGCCTGGTACATCAGATCTCGCACGGTATCGTCCACCATTTCCAAGGTGAGCTCATCGTGGTTGCGCAAGAAGGTGCCCCACTGGCAGCCTTCCGGTAGGGAAGGCAGTTCGTCGAGGATGGAGTAGACCGGGGTGGCGTCGCCAAGCGCCAAAGCCTGATACAACCGCGGCATGACCGGGAAGTTGAAGACCATGTGGAAGCGCTCGCCCTGGCCGTAGAATTGCATGGTTTCGGCCGGCGGCTGGTTGGCCTCCGCTATGAGCACGGCTTCCGGGTAGTGCGCGTCCATGAAGGAGCGAATCTTTTCCACAAACTCGATGGTCTCCGGCAGGGATTCTCCGCCTACACCATCGCGCTCAAAGAGATAAGCAATAGCATCGAGGCGCAGGCCGTCTAGGCCCTTATCCATCCAGAAGGACAAGATTTTGAATACTTCCTCCTGCACGGCCGGGTTATCGTAGTTCAAATCCGGCTGGTGGGAGTAAAAGCGGTGGAAGTAGTACTGGCCGCGCTTTTCATCCCAGGTCCAATTGGAGGTTTCCACGTCAGTGAAAATGACGCGGATTTCGGGGTAGCGCTCGGGGTCATCGCCCCAGACGTAGAAATCGCCATAGGGGCCTGTGGGATCCGTGCGGGAGGCCTGGAACCATGGGTGATCGGAGCTGGTGTGGTTGAGCGCCAAGTCCGTCATGATGCGCATGTCACGGCGGTGCAGCTCCGCAATGAGCTCTTCAAAATCCTCCATCGTGCCATAATCTGGGTGGATGGAGTAGTAGTCCGCAATATCGTAGCCATCATCGCGCAAGGGGCTGGCATAAAACGGCGACAGCCACAGGCAGTCCACGCCGAGCCATTGAAGGTAGTCCAGCTTATCGATGACCCCGCGCAGCGTTCCTACCTCCTTATCACCATCGGCCTTAAACGAGCCGACGAGGGCCTGGTAGAAGACTGCATTGTGGTACCAGCTCATGAAAGGTCCTTTCTTTTGGCCCGCCAGGTTAGGTAGGTAAGAAGGCACAGTACTCCGGCCACGAGACCGGGCCAGATGGCGGGGGAGTCGTGAAAGATGTTGATGATGGCCTGAATAACCGCGAGGATGCTGAAGAAACCAAGGAAGCCCAGCGCGGTATCCCACAGCATGGCCCTGCGCATTAGGCCTTGACACCACCTGCGGTCAGGCCAGCGACGATGCGGTGCTGGAAGATGAGCACCATGATGACCAGTGGGATGGTAACCAGCGCGCCAGCGGCCATGGTCGCGGCATAGGGGTACTCAAAGGCCGAGGGGCCGGAGAAGCGTGCAATGGCCACGGTCACCGGCTCAGTATCGGTGGTGGAGAGCTGCTTGGCCAGCATGAACTCATTCCACGTGGTGATAAAGGCGATGATCGCGGTGGTAAACAGCGCTGGCGCTGCCAGTGGCAATAGCACCAAACGGAAAGCTTGAGAACGCGAGGCTCCATCTACCCGGGCTGCTTCTTCCAGTTCCCAGGGAAGTTGGCGGAAGAAGCTCAGCAGCGTATAGACCGTGAGAGGAAGCGCAAAGGAAATATTGGGGATGATCATTGCGCGGTAGGTACCAATCCACTCCAGGTTGCCAAAGAGCTGGAAGAGCGGGGTGACCAAGGCAATCGCCGGGAACATGGAGGCGGCCAGAATAATGCCGGTCACGATTCCCTTGCCAGGAAAGTCATAACGGGAGAGCGCATAGGCGGTAAAGACACCGATGAGCACGGCCACCGCGGTGGTAATCAGTGAGATGAGAAGCGAGTTACCGAGCGCGGCAAGGAAGTCATTTCCCTTATCGGTAGCCAAGGCATCGCGGAAATTATCCAGCGTGACATGGGTAGGCCATGGCGTGGTATCAAAGGTGAATCGCTGATCCCGCAGCGCGGTTACCAGCATCCAGTAGAAGGGAGCGAGGCCCCAGAACATGATGAAAATGATGCCGGCGAAGTGTCCGAATTTACGCATTATTTAGCTGCCTTCCTGCCGGAGACATCCGCACCAAGGAAGCGAATGAGGATAAAAGCGACGACGAAGATAAGAAGGAAAATGAGGGTGGAGAGCGCGGAGGCGGAATTGAAGTTGCCTTGGCGCATATCCTCCACCACCAGCTGCGAGATGGTCGCGGTAGGGGAGTTGGAGGAGCTAGAAATCATGATGACCGGCAGGTCATACATGCGCAGTGCGTCCAGGGTGCGGAAGAGTACGGCCACCATGAGCGCCGGGCGCACCAGCGGGAGGGTGATCCGGAAGAACGTCTGGATACGATTGGCGCCGTCCACGCGGGCGGCGTCGTAGACGTCCTTAGGAATCATCTGCAGGCCCGCCAGGATAAGCAGTGCCATAAACGGGGCGGTCTTCCACACATCCGCGATGATGACGGCCAGGCGGGCGTAGAACGGGTCCGTGGTCCAGGCGATCTGTGCACCAAGCAGCGAGTTGACGACGCCATCCGGGGCAAACATGAACTGCCATAGCTTGGCCGTGACGGCCGTTGGAATGGCCCAGGGGATAAGTACCGCCGCACGAACTAGGCCACGGCCGCGGTAATCACCGTTCATGATGAGCGCCATCAGCATACCCAGGATGGTCTCCAGCAGCACGGTAACGACGGTGAAAAAGAGCGTAATCTTGACTGCGGGCCAAAAATCCGTGGCAATAACGCCCGGTGGGCAGGTGGAAATCTGGCCGGTACCGGAAACGCATCGGTTATTGATCCAGTACAGGTAATTTTCCAGTCCGGCAAAACCGCCTTCCTCAAAAAGTCCCGTCTGCGGGTTGAGGTGCCTATTGCCTTGGAAGGACAGGAAGATGGCGCGGATGATGGGGTAGCCGATGATGACGGCGAGTACGATGAGCGCCGGAGCAATCAGCCCGGCCACGCGCCCGTAATTTTTGCGCTGGGGTTTCGGCGCTCTTGCCGACGCCCCTTTCGGCGTCCCCTTGGACGCAGTCGGCGAAGCTATAGCCACGCTGGTCCGCCTTTCTGTTAAAGAAATGCTGTCTATTGGCTAGATTCTATCCCCAATAGGGGAGTGAAAACCACAAAGGGTGAGGCGGCGGTATGCCCGCCTACCTCACCCGGATTGGGAATTTAACCCTGGGAAGCCGATTCGATGGCCGCCTTCATATCGGCGGTGGCATCATCGACCGACTTGTCATCCGTCAATGCAGCGTAGGCATTGTCCTGGATGGCCTTAGAAATCGCCGAGTAGAACGGGGAAACCGGGCGCGGTGCCGCGTTCTCCAAGGACTCCTTGAGCGCCGGCAGGTATGGGAACTCCTGCTGTAGCTGCGGGTCATCGTAGATGGAGGCCAAGACCGGTGGGAAGGACTGCTCCGCGAAGGACTTCTGGTTGTCTTCGTTGATGATGAACTTCATAAAGTCGAGCGCAGTGCCCTTATTCTTGGAGTTGATATTGATACCGTTGTTGTAGCCACCCAGCGTGGAAACGCCTACGCCGTCCTTGCCCAGTGGGGCCTGGACCTCGACGTCGACGCCGGCATCAACCGCATTGGAGTACATATATGGCCAGTTCACGGCGAAGGCGGTCTTGCCTTCGGTGAAGGCCATATTGGTTTCTTCCTCGGTGGCGGCGGTGGAGTCCTTGGAGATGGTCTCCTCCTTGTACGCATCCACCATGGCCTGCAGGCCGTCCTTGGCTTCCTTGGAATCCACGGTGACATTGCCGTCCTTATCCAAGACAGAGCCGCCCCAGCCTTCCATGAAGTCAGCGGTATTGAGCGCAAGGCCTTCATACTGCTTGAGCTGGGTGGTCAGACAGTTCTTGCCGTCTTCCAGCGCCTTACATGCAGATTTGAGATCTGCGAACTTCTCGGGAGCCTTATCCGCGAGCTTGGTATTGCGGAAAAGCAGCTGACCATTGGTGTTTTGCGGCAGCGCGTAGAGGACGTCGTTATAGGTGGCGGACTCTACGGTGGCCGGCAGTAGCTCATCCGTATTGGTTTCAAAATCACCATTGAGCGGCTGGAGCCACTGGTTGGCAGCGAACTCCGCGGTCCACACGACGTCCAGCGCCATGACATCGTAGTCATCGCTGCCCGCCTGCAGGGACTGCACGAGGGTCTCGCGCTGGGCGTCAGCCTCGCCGGCCAGCTCCTTGAGCGTGACCTTCTCGTCTGGGTGCTGCTCGTTCCACTTTTCGATGATGGGGGTCACCTTGTCCGTGTCATTTTTGCCCATGGCAAAAGTGATGGGGCCGTGCGCATCCGCCCCGCCTTCGGAGGAACCGCCCGCAGCGGAATCGGAGGAGGACGAAGAGCAGCCGGCCAGGGCCAGAACTGCAGTAGTCGCAACGGTGGTGCGAAGCAGGAATCTCTTCATGGAATTCACCTTTCGGAAAACTTTCGGTTCTTTAAACCTAAAATACGGAAATCGAAAGGTGGATAATTTTGACCTATTTAACTCTAAATGGGGGTAGTAAAGGGGCGGCGGGAGGTTGGACTACGTACCTGCGGCACTGTGGCCCAGTGTCCGCCGTGGGGCTAATCCTGTGAGATACGGCGCCCCGTTTCTGGGTCAAAGCGGAGTGCTTCGCGCGGGTTGAATGTCAGTACTACATCTTCGCCGCGCTGTGGTGGGGTACCTTCGGCGCGAGCAACAAAGCGGTTTTCGCCCACGGTGACGTAGACGTAGGACTCGGCGCCCAGCTCTTCCACAATGTCCACCACACCCTGAAAACCCACTGGACCCTTGTTGATAAACATCTTTTCTGGGCGTACACCTACGCGGCCGCCGTTGTAGTCAAAGATATTCATGGCTGGCGATCCGATGAAACCGGCGACGAATTCGTTTGCGGGGGCGTCATAAAGCTCGCGCGGCGGGGCAACTTGCTGCAGCTCGCCGTCCTTGAGCACCGCCACACGGTCACCCATGGTCATCGCCTCTACCTGGTCGTGGGTGACGTATATCGTCGTCGTACCCAGTCGCTGCTGCAGGCTGGCCAACTCGGCGCGGGTCTGGACGCGCAGCTTGGCATCCAGGTTGGATAGTGGCTCATCCATGAGGAAGGCCTTCGGCTCGCGCACAATGGCGCGGCCCATGGCCACGCGCTGGCGCTGGCCACCGGAAAGGTCCTTGGGCTTGCGCTTGAGGTAATCGGTCAGACCGAGTGTCTCCGCAGCTGCGTGTACCTTGGACTTGATGTCGGCCTTGGGCAACTTTGCCAGCTTCAAAGCAAAGCCCATGTTTTGTTCTACTGTCAGGTGTGGGTAAAGCGCATAATTCTGGAAGACCATGGCGATATCGCGATCGCCTGGCTCTAAGTTGGTCACGTCCTTGCCATCAATGGTGATGCGGCCGCTCGATGTCGGCTCTAATCCCGCCAGTGCGCGCAGCGTCGTGGATTTACCGCAGCCCGAAGGACCAACGAGCACCAGAAACTCGCCGTCCGCGATTTCGAGGTCCAAGTCCTTTACCGTGGGCGCGCTCGCGCCAGGGTAGGTGATATTGACCTTTTCAAAAGTGACCTTTGCCATGCGCAACACACTAGCACCATTGGTGGCCGGTATCCTTAAGGCTTATGACTGCACTTGATTTGGAACGCATTCGCACCGCATTGGCCGATGATTTCACCACCATCGATTTCGTGGAAAAGACCGGCTCCACCAATACCGACTTGATGCAGGCCACCAACGTTGCGGATGGCACCGTGCTGCTTGCCGACGAACAACTTTCCGGCAAGGGACGTCTTGGCCGCTCTTGGACCGCGCCGGCCGGTTCGCAAGTCATTTTCTCTGTGCTTTTGCTGCCGGAATCTCTCGATCACTTGGGCACCCTACCTCTGGCCGCGGGCTTGGCGGTCACCGATTCCATCGAGGGCACCGTGCTCAAGTGGCCGAATGATGTGCATATCGATGGCAATAAGCTGTGCGGCATCCTCGCTGAGGCTGGACCCGTGGGCCAGGCTTTCAAAGCCGCGCCAAAGACCGAGCTCACCAAGGTGGAAGTGGGCAAGGCTGAACTTAATAAGGCTGAGGTCAACAAGGCGGAAGTAAATAAAACCGAAGTCAATAAGGCGGAGCTCAATAAAGCCGTAGGCGGTGCCGCGCCCTCTGCGCGCGTCGTCGTAGGAATGGGCATCAATGTCACCTTGACCCGCGAGGACCTGCCGATTGAAAAGGCCACCTCGCTCGCGCTCGAAGGCCGCGATACCGACCGCACCGAGCTCGCCATTAACGTGCTGAAGAACCTGCGCCGTCGTATTGTGCAGTGGGAGAACCACGATCCGCAGCTCCTGCGCGATTACCGTGCGGTGTGTTCCTCACTGGGACAACAGGTGCGCCTAGAAACTCCATCCGGCGATGTTATTGGGCACGTGGATGAAATCGGCGAGGACGGCCGCATCATGGTCGCTGGTGAGTACTATTCCGCGGGCGATGTCACGCATCTGCGCCCACAGCAGTAGACCGCACAAGAGACACGGGAGGTAGCATCCATAGCTATGGGATTAATGAAGATGGGCCAAGGCGAGATCAAGCGCGCAGATGTCTCCGCGCCTTTTCGCGCATTGATTTTCCCTTTTCTCGAGCTCATCCTCATTACCGGTCTACTGTGGATTGCCATCGGTTGGTGCGATGTCCAAGCAGTAGACCCGATGCTGCGCAATGGACTGGTCGCGGTGTGGGCGCTGTTGGGAATCTGGCGCTTTGTCATCCCGCTTTATAAGGCCCGTCGCAAGCGCTTCATAGTGACCAATAGGCGCGTCATCGCGCGCGAGGGGCGCACTATCGATTCGATTCCGCTGCAGGATATTCGCGGTGCTCGAAAACGACGCGGCGGAGTGTCTCTAGCCATCCATGGTTGGGACCGCGCCATGTATTTCCCTAATGTTGCTAAGCCCAAGCGCGTGGCTGAGATTATTAATGATCGCCCTTGGTTTTAACCTCAGTGGTGTGCAGCTGGCTGTCCAAATCCTCGGGGGCCAGGTTGGCGCGGCTAAATTCCTGCGTCAGCGGCAGGCGCAGCTCTAAATCAGAGGCGGGGCAAAGCTCAACCGTTGCCTTATCTACTACGTAGTCCAAAACGTGCCCACCGGAGGTGCGGGCGGCGTCGATAAAGTGCACGTGACAGCCTGGCACCGAAATTCCTTTTTCATAAACGGGGGTGCGGAAGCCGCCGATGACTCCTTCGACGTTCTGAAAGTGCAGCTCTTTATCTCCGCCGACGGCCTCTGACATCGGTGGGTAGGGCTTTTCCTGCTTGACCACCGTGCGGGTGGTGACCTCCTTAAAAGTGCCCACGATGCGCACCGCATACATGTAGTTGGTGGAAGGCTCGAGCCTATCGATGAACTCGGAGAGCTGATCGCGGCGCAGGCCCGCGGGGGCGTCGGCAGTAATGCGCGGGACAAAATTGGTGGCTACCGCATAGGGGGTGCGCTGATCTAGGTCTGCAATTTGCGCGGAGCCGTCGCCCCGCAGTTGGTAGCAGGTGCCGTCCAAAATGATCATCTCACCGTCGAGGCCATCGAAGGTGCCCAAGCCGAAGTTTCCCTTACCTAGCAGCTCTGAAATGGTCATTTCGCCGTCATAAATGCCATCAAGCAAAGCGGTCATGAGTGAATTTTGGAAGATGGTATGACGAGTGAACATAGTATCCAGGCTAGTATTGGGGGACGTGAGTGACTTAAAGCCTATTGTAACTGTTTGTGGCGACGGCCAGCTGGCCCGCATGATGCAGCCGGCCGCCGCGGAGCTCGATATTCACCTGCGGTTTCTAGCCAGCAAGCCGGATTCTTCCGCGGCGCAGGTCACCCCGGACGTGGTGCTGGGGGACTATACCTCCCTGGAGGAGCTGCGCGGCGTGGCCGAGGGCGCGGATGCCATCACTTTCGAGCACGAGCACGTGCCCAATGAACACTCCACCGCGCTTATCGACGCCGGATTTAACGTCCAGCCCCAGCCCACCGCCCTCATTTACGCGCAGGACAAGCTAAAGATGCGCGAAAAGCTCGCCGCATTCGGAGCACCCGTGCCGCGCTTTGCTGCAATCGATTCGGTGGCCGATGCCCGCGCCTTCTTCGACGCCGTCGATGGTCGCGTCTGCCTCAAGGCCCGCCGCGGTGGCTACGACGGCAAGGGCGTGTGGTTCCCCACCGCCGATAATTGCTTTGAGCTGGTTTCCGAGCTGCTCGAGGCCGGTACCCCTCTCATGGCTGAGGAAAAGGTGGATCTGACCCGCGAGCTTTCCATCCTCGTTGCCCGCCGCCCCTCCGGTGAGGCCAAGGTGTGGCCGATTACCCAATCCCGCCAGGAAAACGGCATCTGTGCCGAGGCCATCGCGCCCGCCCCCGGCCTTACCCCGGAACTTTCCCAGCGCGCTTCCGAGCTGGGACTATCTATTGCCGAGTCCTTGGGCGTAACCGGCGTGCTCGCCGTAGAACTCTTCGCCTTTGACGGTCCCGACGGCGAGGATATCTCCGTTAACGAACTGGCCATGCGTCCGCATAACACCGGTCACTGGACTCAGGACGGCTGCGTTACTTCCCAGTTTGAGCAGCACCTGCGCGCCGTGCTTGACCTCCCGCTAGGTGCGGTCGATGCGCTTGCTCCCGTTACCGTCATGGCCAATGTCTTAGGCGCTGATGAGGATCCCACTATGCCAATGCCGGAGCGCGTTCGTGAAGTCATGGAGCGCTACCCACAAGCCAAGATTCACCTCTACGGCAAGGATCACCGTCCCGGCCGCAAGATTGGCCACGTCAACGTCACCGGTGAGGACACCGACGAGACCCTGACCATCGCCCGTCAGGCAGCGCACTTTCTCGTGCACGCCGAATGGGCATAAAACTCTGCTTGTAGAAAGGACAGCATGCAACCACACGTAGGCATCATCATGGGCTCTGATTCTGATTGGCCCACCGTTGAACCCGCCGCCCAGGTCCTCGCAGACTTTGGCATCCCCTTCGAAGTTGGCGTGGTCAGCGCTCACCGCACCCCAGAAAAGATGCTCGCATACGCAAAAGAAGCCCATACCCGCGGCCTGAAAGCGATTATCGCCTGTGCCGGTGGCGCCGCGCACTTGCCCGGCATGGTTGCAGCGGCCACGCCGCTGCCGGTTATCGGCATCCCGCGCGCTTTGAAGGAGCTCGATGGCCTCGATTCCCTTCTTTCCATCGTGCAGATGCCTAGCGGCGTGCCGGTCGCAACCGTTTCTATCGGCGGTGCAAAAAACGCCGGCCTGCTTGCTGCGCGCATTCTCGGCGCAGGTGACCCCGCCATCCAGGACAAGATGATGGATTACCAAAAGCGCATGGCAGAAGAGGTCGAGCAGAAGGATAAGAACCTGCGCGACAAGCTGCTGGGAGAGTAGCTCTTAGGAAAAGAAGTAAATAAAACAAGCACGTTTAGCCACAACCGCGGAGGTTTCGGCAAAGCGTGCTTGTCTTCTGTGAGGTGACGTCGACGAATGCTAGAAGGGCACGCCGGAGCGCAAGATGACATTGGCAAACGGCGTGGTGGAACCGGTGCGCACGACAAAGGAGGCGCGGGCGACTTCGCGTTTGAGGTTGTCATGGGAGACCTCGGTGAGGGGTACTGCGGGAAGCAAGGAACGCACCTCGGGCGGGGTGGAATCGGCGATGGTGGCGGCTTCGACTACGACTTCGTCGAGGAGGGCGGCCAGCGTATCGGCAAAGGTGGAGATGCCGAAGGTAAGCGTGAGGTCGATGACTGGAACATCGTGAGGAATGGGCAGGCCGCAATCAGCGATGACAAAGGTATCAGTGTGGCCAAGGCGCGCAACGGCACCGGCGAGCGCGGGATTAAGAAGACCGGACTTACGCATTGGTGACCTCCGGCAAAGCGGATGCGGTCGTGGGGTAGGAGGGCTGCGCGCCGTTACCGGTGGCGGCGAAGGCGCCGACGCGGGCGGCGAATGTAGCGGCATCGACAAGCGAGGCTCCAGCGAGGAGCTGGGCGCAAAAGGCACCTGCGAAGGCATCGCCGGCGCCGGTGGTATCCACGGCGGTCACGCGCGGGGTGGGGATATCCGCGCCGCTTTCCGGGCTAGCAACGTAGGCGCCGTGGGCGCCAAGGGTCAGCACGACGGAACGGAAACCGGCCTCTACTAGGCGGTGGGCGAGCTCGCGCGGGGCGCCTTCAGCTGGCAGGCCGAGCTGGTCCAAGATGAGCCCCGCTTCGTGTTCGTTGGCCAGCAGGGGATCGGCCTGCAGAAGCGAGTCACGGTCGACCTCGACTACCGGAGCGAGGTTAACCACCACGCGACCTTGCGCAGCGTCGACTGCCGCCTGGAAACCGGAGGCGGGGATTTCGCCCTGCAGGAGCACCACGTCGGCATCGGCGATGGTGGAGGCGCGGGCGGTGACAAAGGGGGCGTCGACAAGCGCATTGGCGCCGGGGGAGATGACGATGGTGTTCTCGCCATCCGCCGAGACGGTAATGACGGCGAGGCCGGTATTGGTATCGGCCTGCTCTACAGCACCCAGATCGATTCCGGAGGTGCGCATATAGTACATGGCGGGCTCAGCATAAGGATCGGAGCCCACCGCGCCCACAAAAGCCACGTTGGCGCCCAGCTGCGCCGCCGCAACTGCCTGATTGGCGCCCTTGCCTCCAGCTAAAATCTCGCCGCCGGAGCCCAGCAGGGTCTCGCCGGGCTGCGGGTGGCGCTCGGCGTGGACGATGAGATCGGCATTGATGGATCCGACGACGGTTAGCTTGCTCATTGGAAATCCTCTACATTGTCGCGGGTGACGGTGATGACCTCGACGGGGACGTTCTTCTCCGCCGTGCCACCGTGCAGGAGCGCTGCGGCTTGTTCGATGGCGCGGGCACCGAGCTCTGCGGGCTGCTGGGCGATGGTAGCTTCCAGCTTGCCATCTTTGACTGCCTTGAGGCCATCGAAGGTGCCGTCAAACGCCACCACCTTGACCTCAGTACCGGCGCGCGAGCCCAGGGCTTCGACCGCGCCGAGTGCCATTTCATCGTTCTCGGCAAAGATAGCCTTAATATTCGGATTGGCCTGCAATAGGTTGGTGGCAACGTTGAGGCCCTCTGTGCGGTCGAAATTCGCCGATTGCTTGCCGACGACCCGAATATCCCCGTACTTCGCAATCTGCTCTGCAAAGCCTTTGCCGCGCTCGCGCGAGGCGGAGGTACCGGCGGTGCCCTGCAAAATGAGGATGTCTCCCTTTTCCCCGATGGAGTGAGCGAGGGTATCTGCCGCCTGTGCGCCGCCGGCAACATTATCGGAGGCCACCATGGAGTCCAGTTCCACGCCGTTGACGTCGCGGTCCACGCCGATAACCGGCACGCCGTCATCCTTGATGCCGCGCACGGTCGGGGCGACGGCATCGGAATCGGTGGGATTGACCACGACGACCTTGGCTCCCATCGAGGTGGCGTTTCCTAATTGATTGACCTGCTGGGCGGGGTCATCGGAGGCGTCCTGGATATCCAGCGGAACGCCGAGCTCCTTGGCCTTATCTTGTGCGCCGTGGCGCAGCTCAACGAAGAAGGGGTTGGTCTGTGTCGACAGCGCTAGCGTGATGCGGTTGCGGTCTTCTTCCGAACGATTGCAGGAGGCAAGGCCAAGCGCAAGCGCAGGAACGAGAAGGGTGGCGATGAGCTTTTTCATGGTGGGTGCTCCTTAGTTGGCCGTCTTATTACGGATAACGTCGAAGCCGACGGCCAGCGCGATGACCAAACCAATGACGATCTGCTGCCAGAACGAGGAGACATTGAGCAGATTCAGACCGTTGCGGATAACGGCCAAAAGAATCGCGCCGATCAGTGTGCCGGTGGCCTTGCCCTGACCGCCGGAAAGCGAGGCCCCGCCGATGACGACGGCCGCGATGGCATCCAGCTCGTAGCCGGTGCCGGCCTGCGGCTGCGCAGATTCCAGGCGGCCGGCCATAACCATGCCGGCCCAGGCGGCAAAGAAACCGGAGAGCGCGAAGACGGCGATCTGGATGCGCTTGACCGGCAGACCCGAGAGACGCGCGGCCTCGAGGTTGCCGCCGATGGCGTACATGGAACGGCCGAGTACCGTGTGCTCTAGGATGAACCAGCACATGAGCCCGGCGATGACCATCATGATGATTGGCACTGGGAAGCCCGCGATATCGCCGCCAAAGGCGTTGACGGCTGGGGCGGTTTCAATGGGCGAGCCTTGAGAGATGACCAGGGTAAGCCCGCGGGCGATGGACATCATGGCCAGCGTTGCGATGAAGGACGGAATCTTGCCCCACGCGGTGGCCATGCCGCAGATGGCACCGGCCAGCGCGCCTACGATAAGGCCGATGAGCAACGTGAGCCAGCCAGGTAGGCCAGCGGTGGAGAACATATAGGCCGAGACCATGGCACCGAGCGCGGCGACCGAACCTACCGAAAGGTCGATGCCAGCGGTGACGATGACAAAGGTCATGCCGAAGGCCAAGATCGCCACCGTGGCGGCCTGGATGCCGATATTGAGCAGGTTCGCCACGGTAAGGAAGTACGGGGTAGCGATAAAAAGCGCGATGCACAGGGCAATGAGGCCAACGAGAGCGCCATTATTCATGGCCCAGTTAACTACTCTATTTTTGGTCATGCTTCATCCTTGGGGTCAGTTCCGGCAGGTGCGACAGCAGCGGCGGAAGTAGCGGAGGTCACATTGGATACGGCGAAGGCCATGACCTCGTCTTGGGTGGAGTCCTTGGGGAGTTGGCCGGCGAGTTGGCCACCGGACATGACGAGGATGCGATCGGACATGCCGAGCACCTCAGGTAAATCGGAGGAGGCCATGAGCACGGCGCCACCGGCTGCGGTGACCTCATTAATAATGTTGTAAATCTCCACCTTGGCGCCGACGTCGACGCCGCGGGTGGGCTCATCGAGCAGGAGGACTTTGGAGCCGGCGAGCACCCAGCGGCCGAAGACAGCCTTTTGTTGGTTGCCACCGGATAAGTTCCGGATGGGCTGCGAGAGATCGGCCATACGGATGCGCAGCTTTTCCGCTACCGCACCGGCGCGGCGGTGCTGGCCGCTGCGGTCTGCAAGCCCCGCCTTGGCGGTGGGATAGAGGGTCGCGAATCCGAGGTTATCGCCCACAGAGGCGTCTAGGACTAGAGCTTGGGACTTGCGGTCTTCAGGGATATGTCCCACACCGGCGCGGATGGCGGCGCGTATATCGCCGCTGCGCAGCTGCGTGCCGCCAACGCGGATGGAGCCGGAATCGTAAGGATCGGCGCCTGCGATGGCGCGAATGACCTCGGTACGGCCAGCACCCACGAGTCCGGCTAGGCCGACGACTTCACCGGCATGGACGGAGAAGGTGACGTCGTGAAAGGCTCCGTCGGAAGTCAGCTCGGAGACTTCTAGTAGGGCCTCGCCGTGTTCAGGGGGAACCTTGCGCGGGTATTGATTTTCAATCTCGCGGCCGACCATGAGCCGGACCAGCTCGTCTTCGTCCGTATCGGCAGGGACTTCGGCAATGAAAGAACCATCGCGCAGCACGCTAATGGTCTCTGCAATTCGCGCTAGTTCCTCCAAGTGATGGCTGATAAAAATCATGGCCACGCCCTTGGCCTTGAGCTCCTCAAGCACGGCAAAGAGGGCATCGACCTCCTTACCGGTGAGCGCGGCCGTGGGCTCATCCAGGATAAGAATTCGCGCGTTCATGGACAGCGCCTTGGCGATTTCTACGAGCTGCTGCTTGGCGACGCCGAGCTCACCCACCGGCATATCCAGGTCCACGTCCAAGCCGATGAGATGCAGCGCGGCTTGGGCCTGTGCCTTGAGGTGTTTGTGGTTGACCAACCCGAAGCGGCGCGGGGTGCGCCCGAGCATGATGTTCTCGGCCACCGACATGGTGGGAACGAGGTTGAGCTCTTGGTGGATGGTGGCGATGCCCAGCGCCTCGGAGGCCTTGGTGTCGGGGATTTTAACCTCTGCGCCATCCACCACAATGCGGCCGGAATCTGATTGGTGGACGCCGGCAATCATCTTGATGAGCGTGGATTTTCCGGCGCCGTTTTCACCCAGCAAGGCTTGAACCTGACCCCGGCGGACGGTGAGATCCACGCCTTTAATGACTTCTACCTGGCCAAAGGATTTGGTTACGCTTTCTAAGCGCAATACGTGGTCACTCATGGCGTGGCATCATTGAGGTGGTGGGCGGTGGACATGCGTGGGATGTAGCGGGTGTCTAGCACTTCGCCTTCTGGCTGGCGCTTTTCGTTAATGGCCGCGATGAGCTTAGCCGTGGCGGTCTCGCCCATCCGTGCAACATCCTGGTCCACTACCGAGATGGGGGAGGGCTGGAAGCGCAGGTAGATAAAATCATCGAAGCCCACGAGCGCGATCTCTTCTCCGATGCGCTTACCCGCATTATGGCAGGCCTCTAGTGCACCGGCAGTCATCATGGAATCGCCGGCAATAAGCGCGGTGACGCCCTCCTGCAGGAGCGCGATGGCTCCCTTATAACCTTCGCGGTGGCGGTAGCTGCCGTGGTGGATGTGGGTAGGCATCCCGCGCGTGGCGGCCTTAAATGCTTCGAGTCGCTGCCGGCCGGTGGAAGTTTCCTGCGGGCCGGACAGGTAGCCGATATGCGTGTGCCCTTTCTCCTTGAGCTGCTGCACGGCTTGTTCGATTCCTTTGCGTGGATCTGATAGTACTGCGGGAATCTGGCCCAGGGTGCGGTCAATGAGCACCAGTGGCCGGTAGGTACGTGCCTGCTCGAGCGCTTCTTCGGCGCCTTCGAGCGGTACGGCGATAATTCCGTCCACCTGGCGTTCCATGAGGGCATCGAGGGCCTTGACTAGCCGCTGTGGTTCCTCGCCGCAACTGGTAATCATTGTGGCTAGACCCTGTTTATCGGCGGCCTCTTCAACGGCTGCCGCCATCGCGGCGAAATAGGCATTATCCAGGCTGGGGATGACTAGACCGATGGCATTCGACCGGGAGCTACGCAAGGCGCGGGCCTGGGCGTTGGGCCTATAGTTCAGCTTGACGGCCGTGTCCTTGACACGTTGGCGCGTGGATTCAGAGATAGCAGGGTTGCCCGAGAGTGAGCGGGACGCGGTAGAAATGGATACTCCAGCAGCAGCGGCCACGTCTTTAAGGGTGGTTCCGGCCATGCTGACCTCCTTGGGTTTTAAGGCGTATGAGCCATCGTCTGGCCTTACGGGGTGCAATCGATTGCATGCTCGAGTTAAACCTAAGGCCTTTTCTATCTTTCTGTCAAGGTGTGGCGAGTCTATGCTGGTATCCATGTCTGACCCGCTCCTCGTGTTGGGTTCCCGCGTAACCCACGGCTATCCCGGCGCTATGTTGCGTTCGCGTCTGGATAAAGCGCTGGCCCTTTATCATGGCCAGCAGATTATTGTCTCTGGTCGCGGCGAGGCAGGTCCGATGGCCACTTATCTTATTGAGCGCGGTGTACCCGCCGAGCGAGTAGTGGTGGAGCCAGACGCCACGAGTACCAATGAGAACCTGGAAAATGCGCACCGCTTGGCCCCGCACGCCGTTGTGCAGGTGGTGACCAATGATTTTCATGTCCTGCGCACAACGCTGTGGGCCCGGCATCTAGGTATTACTGTGCGCGTGCATCCTGCGCGCACCCCGTGGCGGTTAATGCCGCGCAATTACCTGCGCGAAGTTCTAGCTACCCCACACTCCGCAGCGCGAATAGCGTGGCGGCGGATTCGCGGATAGCGCTTCTCTTTATAAGGTAGCCCCCTTTCTGTCCGCGGGCCTCCAGCCCCGAAAGAGGTTAACAAGCGGTTAACTCTAGGTCCGTAACCTGCTGAAACGGTGGGTATTCGCTGGTGGTTATGCAAACGATTGACCGGCGCTTTGCCGTGCTCCTAGGCTAAATCCAACGAAAGTTATAGCCAGAAAGGTCTTTGTTATGACCAGTGGAGGAGCGGCTGGCTCTGACGCTGAATACCCCAGCGTCGCCATTTCTCATGGCGATTACGCGGCCGAGATTGCCCTTTTCGGCGGTGCAGTAAAGGCGCTGACCTATCGCGGCGCACCCTTGGTAGAAAGCTATGAGGGCAAGCCACCACTGATGGCCGGTGTGGTGTTGGCGCCGTGGCCCAATCGCACCGAAGATGGCTGGTTTGAATGGCAGGGGACTGTCCACCAGCTAGAAATTACGGAGCCGGAGCGCAATAACGCCATCCACGGCTTCGCGGTGGACTGGTGGCGAGTAAAAGAGCACACCGAGAGCCGAGTGGTCCTCGCCTTTGACATTGAGCCGCGGCACGGTTGGCCATGGGCCATTCAGCTGGAGGCTACCTATGCTCTCGATGAGCAAGGATTGCACCACCAGCTCACCGCCCGCACCGCGGACCCCGGCGAGGTTCCTTTCGCCTATGGGCTCCACCTCTACCTCTCCCCGCAGGGAGCTGGGGCGGAGGAAGCGGTGCTGAGCGTGGACGTCGGCAAGCGCCACGTGCTAGACGCGCGCAACCTGCCTACGGGCAAGACGGAGCAGGTGCGCATTGTCCACCAACCCATCGCCGAAGTGGATTGGGACGATTGCTTCCACGGTGAGGGGCCGCTGACGGCCATATATACAGCCGGTGGAAAAGGCGTGCGGCTGGAGATGGGCGAGGGCCTGAACTGGGTGCAAATGTTCACCCCGGCCGATTTCCCGCGGGAACAAGGCCCAGGCAAGGCGCTTGCGGTAGAGCCCATGAGCGCGCCGCCGAATGCGCTGCGTAGCGGGGAAGATCTCGCGCGCTTGAGTGCTCAAAATCCACAGACTTATACGCTGCTGCTGGCAGCAGAAAATAATAACTAGAAAGGTCAGCCATGGAGACTGCTGAATCCGTATTGAGGCTCGATGCCTCTTGGGCGGATTACTTATTGGTAGCCATCTACTTCCTCTTCGTTCTAGGTATCGGCTGGGCCGCCAAGGCCAGGGTGTCTAGTTCCATCGACTTCTTCCTCTCCGGTCGAGGATTGCCCGCCTGGGTGACCGGACTGGCCTTCGTCTCGGCCAACCTAGGCGCGGTAGAAATCATCGGTATGTCCGCCAATGGTGTGGAGTATGGCTTCCAAACCATGCACTACTTCTGGATCGGTGCCATCCCCGCCATGGTCTTTTTGGGCATTGTGATGATGCCGTTCTACTACGGCTCCAAGGTCCGCTCGGTGCCGGAATTTATGCGCAAACGTTTTGGCAATGCCGCGCACTTGGTCAACGCGATTTCTTTTGCCGTAGCCCAGCTGCTCATTGCAGGTGTGAACCTGTACCTGCTGGCCACCATCGTAGAGGCCCTGCTGGGCTGGCAGATGTGGGTATCGCTCTTGGTCGCCGGGTTTATTGTGCTGTCCTATATCACCTTGGGTGGCCTTTCGGCCGCCATCTATAACGAGGTGCTGCAGTTCTTCGTTATCATCGCCGCGCTTGCCCCACTAACCATTATTGGGTTGAACCGCGTGGGCGGCTGGAGCGGGTTAAAAGACGCCGTGGCCAATGACTCTCACTTCCACACCTGGCCGGGCACGGACATCTCCGGCTTCGAAAACCCGGTGTGGTCTGTCATCGGCATCGTCCTAGGCCTAGGCTTCGTGCTCTCCTTCGGCTACTGGACCACCAACTTCGTAGAAGTCCAGCGCGCCATGGCCTCGGATTCTATTTCCGCGGCCCGCAAGACCCCGATTATCGGTGCCTTCCCCAAGATGTTCGTACCTTTCCTGGTGGTTATTCCGGGCATGGTTGCTTCCGTGTCCGTGGCTGACTTGATGGAGGAGCGCGCCGAGCCGAACGACGCCATCCTGCTGCTCATGCGCGACCTGCTACCCAATGGCCTATTGGGTGTGGCAATTGCCGGTCTCTTGGCGTCGTTCATGGCCGGCATGGCGGCAAATATCTCGGCTTTTAATACCGTCATTTCCTATGACATCTGGCAGACCTACGTGGTCAAGGACCGCGAGGATGACTACTACTTGAAGTTCGGCCGCATCGCTACGGTTATCGCCACCGCTATTGCCATCTTCACCGCGCTTTTGGCACAGAACTTTGGCAATATCATGGACTACCTGCAGACCCTGTTTGGCTTCTTTAATGCGCCGCTATTTGCCACCTTCATCTTGGGTATGTTCTGGAAGCGCATGACCCCGCACGCTGGTTGGTCCGGACTGGTGGCCGGTACTGGTTCCGCCATCGTTTTCTGGTACGTCGCTTCTTTCACGGACATGATTAACCTTCCAGGCCAGGGCACCGCCTTCGTCGCGGCCGGCGTGGCCTTCGCCGTGGATATCGTGGTCTCCATCGTGGTTACCTTGTTTACCCAGCCCAAGCCGGATGCCGAGCTGGTCGGCTTCGTTTCCTCCGTAACCCCCAAGGACCACTTTGAGGACTACACCGAAAAGTCCTTGCCGTGGTACCAACAGACCGTCCCGCTGGGCATTATCTGTCTAGTTATGGCCGTAGCACTCAACGTCATCTTTGCCTAAGGAGCCCAACATGTCTGAGAAAAAGCGCGCGGGCGCATTCGACCTGCGCAACGTCATCGCCGCACTCCTCGGCCTCTACGGCCTCATCTTGCTCGGCTGCTATTTCTTCCTTGACCCAGGCATTAACCCAGATACCGGGCAGGCTAAAAACGTCAGCGATAACCTATGGGCAAGCCTTGCTTTGCTGGCCGTGGCCGCCGCCTTTGTGCTGTGGGCACGCCTGAAGCCCATCACCATCCCAGGAGAAGACTAATGGTTGAGATTACCTCCGCCACGCTTGCCGACGGCCGCGAGATCCTCTACTTCGACGACCAGCCCCACCCTGACCGCGTGCTCGTTGATTCCCGCGATATCCCTACCGTCGCCCCTGCTTCCGAGATGCGCCGGGATCCCCTGACAGGAGACTGGGTGGCCTTTGCCGCCCACCGAATGAACCGAACCTTCCTGCCACCGGCCAATGAGAACCCGCTAGCGCCCACGCGCGAAGGCCAGCTGCCCACGGAGATCCCCAGCCCTAGCTATGACGTGGTGGTCTTTGAAAACCGCTTCCCGTCTTTTGCTACCGCGGCCGACATCGAGCACCCCGAGGAGGATAACCTGTTTGGCATGGTGCCGCGCCTTCCTGCGCGCGCCCGCTGTGAGGTGGTCTGTTTTACCGAGGATCCCGCCCTTTCTTTCAAGGATTTGCCCGAATCCCGCATTCTCACCGTTATTGAGGCGTGGGCTCATCGCACCGCCGCGTTGTCCCAGATTGACGGTGTGCAGCAGGTTTTCCCCTTCGAAAACCGTGGTGAAGAAATCGGCGTGACCCTCCAGCACCCGCACGGCCAGATTTATTCCTATCCATTCCTCTCGCCGCGCCTGCGCTCCATCGTGGATTCCGCCCGGGCCTACGACGGCGACCTCTTTCAGGATCTCCTCGATCGTGAGCGCGCCGCCGGCACCCGCATCATTGCTGAGACCGAGCACTTCACCGTCTTCGTCCCCGCCGCCGCCAAATGGCCGTTGGAAGCTATGGTCTTGCCCAATGAACAAGTCCCTGACTTCGCCGCGCTTAGCGACGCCCAACGTGCCGACCTCGCACCCTTGCTTAAGAAGCTGTACTCCGCAGTGGACCGCTTCTTTGATGGCGTGGACAAGACCCCCTATATCGCCGGCTGGACCCAGGCACCGGTGGATAAGGCACTGCGCCCCGGCATCCGCATGCACCTGCAGCTTTTCTCCCTCATGCGTTCGCCCGGCCGCATGAAGTATCTCGCTGGCTCCGAGTCTTCGCAGGCGGTGTGGATTAATGACACCACCCCGGAGCGCATTGCCGCCCGGTTCAAGGAGATCTGGGATGCTTAACTGGATTGAGACCCGTACCGATGAGGAGCTCGCTGCCGCTGCGCGCGCCCTCTTCGCCTCTGCCTTCCCGGATTCGCCCGAGCCCGCCGGCGTGTGGGCCGCTCCCGGCCGCGTGAACCTCATCGGCGAGCATATCGATTACGCTGGCGGCGCCTCCATTCCTTTCGCGCTGGAGCAAAATACCGCCGTTGCTGTCGCGCCTCGCAGCGATGGGCTTATCCGCATAGCTTCCGAGTTCGACGGCTCCATCGCCCATGCGGAGGTGCCGCTCGCCGATGTTCGTCCGGGCCACCCCGCCGATTGGTCCGGCTACGTTGCTGGCACCGGGTGGGCCGCTACCGCGGCGGGCACGCTGTCATGCACGGGCCTTGATATCGCCATCGTCTCCGATGTCCCCGTCGGCTCTGGCCTGTCTAGCTCTGCCGCCCTCGAGTGCTCCACGGCCGTGGCCGCGTATGAGCTCGCGCACGGGCATTCTCCCGATGATGCTGCCCGCAGCCAGCTGGCGCAAGCCTGCATTCGCGCCGAAAACGAGGTGGTCGGCGCCTCTACCGGTGGATTGGACCAAAACGCCAGTCTCTTTGGCCAGCGCGGCAAGGCCCTCTTTTTGGACTTTTCCACTGGCGCCGTCGAGCGCGTGCCTTTCAATATCGAGGCCCAAGACATGGTGCTGCTCATCGCGGACACCAATGCCCCGCACACGCTTTCCGACGGCCAATACGCCTCCCGCCGCGGCATCATCGACGCCGTCCAATCTGCCGCCGGTTGCTCCATCCGCGAGATCTCGAATGCCGTGGACTTTGCCGCCACCGTCAATCCCGCCGAAGCGGAACTCTATCGCCGCCGCGTGCACCACGTGGTGGAAGAAACCAACCGGACCCTAGATGCCGCTACCGCGCTGGCATCTTCCGATCTAGATACATTCCGGCGTCTTATGCGCGAGAGCCACATCTCTCTGCGCGACCTTTATGAGGTCACCACTCCGGAGCTCGACTCCGCTTTTACCGCGGCCGGCGAGCTGGGCGCTCGCATGACCGGTGGTGGTTTCGGCGGCGCGGTTATCGCGCTCATCCCGCACTCCTCCGTCGAGTCCACCGCCCAAGCCATTTATGATGCTGCGGTTTCGCGCGGCTTTCCGGAACCTACCTTCTTGGTTGCGCGTCCGGGTGAAGGCGCCAGGCGCTTGGTCTGACTCCGCGGCCCGGCTCGGCTTAGCCGCGACCCTCCCAGCGCGCCTCTTGTCGTTGGGTCCATACTGATCAGGCTGATCTGAAGGCCGGGCCGCCTCAGATCGGCCTTAATTCCCTCAATTCGGCTTGATCAGATCAGCCCCAAAGCCCTAAGCGTTCGGGTCACAACGCCAAGAGAGCTTTCTGGATCCCCTCGCGCAGAGTCTCGCGAGACTGCTTCATCGGATGCGCAATCGCGCGCAACCCCATGTACGCAATCTGGTCGGCCGCCCGATTCAGCGGATCACCCGCATGCCCAAGTACACGGCGAATGTCGACCTCGCATTGGCCTTGGATATCGCCCCAAGCTTGCTGGAATCGGGACCGCGCACCCGAAGACACCCCTCGCCACGTGCGCCCCGGCCGCGATGCTTTAGAGCCGCGCTTATGCACAATCTGCTCGACCGCCTCCAAAGCGGCTACGGAATCGGACTCAATAACCGCCTTGCGCGCACCCACCTTGAGCAGGTATTTCAGCGCGAGCGTCAGTGCTTCGAGCTCGAGCTCATCCGTGCTCGCCTTGGTTTCTCGAGTTCGTAACCGGTAGTCGCCGTTGCCCGCAACGAAGCACATCGACCCCTTGAATACGGTATCCGAGGAAGCGTCGGTGGCTATGCGAACCACGTCGCCCTTGGACCATGAGGAGGCGCGCGAGAAGTTCGGCCACCAGTGTGCTTTCGGCGTCTCTACCTGTGTCGCTTGCTTCTTTTTCGGTGCCTCACCCATCTTGCGCGCCTTCCGTGCAGTAAGGCCGGCTTGTTTTCGGCGCACGGAGCTCGCGCTCTTCGAAGCCCTATTTTCTTCCGCAAAGCTTCCCGTCACCGTGAAACCGTCTGCCGTGAGTGCCGCTCGCAACGCATTCTGCCTGCGACCAGTGACAATCCACACCCGTCCGTCGAGTCCCTTGAGTGCGCGTTTGACCTCCCGTACGGCGATATCGACGATATCGCCCTTCTTAGTCTGGCCGCGGCGCACAAAACGCGTCTGCTTAGTATTGACCGCGATGACCCAGCCTTCGATGGTGCCGTTGGGGGCGGAATCCCAACGCTCGTCCCAGAGCGCGACCGCAACATGGATTGGTGCCGAGACCATGTCCGAGGTGATCTTGCGGGTACCGTAGGTGCGCGATTGCGTACCGGTAAGTTCTGAGAGCTCGATGGGTTCCATTATCTCTAGTAAAGCACGGTTAACCGCGCTGCTGAATTATCCCCGCACACCACCGCATTGAACTACTTCCCCTTAGGTCGAATGTGATCGAGCCGATCTGAGCACAACCCGCCCTCAACTCAGCCTCAACGCTCTCAATTCGGCCCGATTACCTTGGACCTAAAGTTCCGCCTCTCACTGAAGGTTCTCGGAAGTTCACCTTCCTGAGCCCCATAACGCGTGCTCCGCCCCTCCAGCAGTGAAGATGAAACCATGATTACAGATCACTTCATCAACCTTCGTTACGCCGGAGCCGAAAGTCCGCACCACTTAGCCCTCCAGTGCGGTGAGCTCACCCAGATAGCGCCCTGGGTCGCCGTTCCCACGGCCACCTGGAGGCAATGGGTGCGCCATAAACAACAATTCGCCAAAGTAGTCGCTGCCGGGTGGAGCACCCACCGCGCCGTCCTCATCAGTAAATCGGCCGCGCGGCTGTGGGGAATGTGGGTAATTTCCAGGAAAGGGGAGGAGGTGGAGTTAGCGGTGCCTTCGGGAAGCGTTCCCCCACGCAGGCTCACCGCGAAGGGCTATCGGTACCGCCGGGTAAAGTCCCTCCAGGAATCCACGGTGACGGTAGCAGGTGTGCGCACCACGCATCCCGCCCGCACCTGCCTCGAAATCGCCCGGCTACACGGCTTCCCAGATGGCCTGGTAGCTACCGATTCTGCTCTCAGGCAACACGGCGTCACCACCTATGACTTGCGCGAAGAACTGGCAAGAATGCAGCGCACTAGGGGACAAGCAGCCATGCGTAAGGTTATCGAGCACGCGTATGGCGGATCGGAATCGCCCTATGAGTCCTATCTGCGAGCCCTCATTATCGAGCGTTTCCCGCAGGTGAAAATTGAGCCGCAGAAACCGCTGCTCGGGAAGTATCGGGCGGATCTCTGTCTCGATGGCTGGCTGGTGGTCGAGGTCGATGGCGATGCCAAATATGACGGTACCTACGGCAAGGAGCCCGTCCACGTGGTCAAGCAGCAGATAAAAAGGCAGCGAGCGCTAGAAAACCGCGGATACGTGGTGCTGCGCTTTGGTTCCAGCGAGGTGAAAGCGTCGGACGAGGCATTGCGGATAATTGCTAGCCACTTGGGAAAACGCGGCAGGAAAGTAGCCTAGATCACCCCCGCGCCACCCCACAAAGCATAAAAGTTGTTGAACAAAAGGCATAGCAACCCTTAAGATGATGCGCATCACAAATTTAATGCGACCTGCATCACGAAAGGTAAAATCTAGTGAGTGCTGAGACATCACACGCCACTCCGGCGCGGGCGGAGGACAAGACCCCGCCAAAGGGCCTCGGCGCCATGGCCGGTGCCATGTTCCTCATGGCCACCTCCGCTATCGGTCCGGGATTTTTGACCCAGACCTCGGTCTTTACCGTGCAGATGGGGGCTTCTTTCGCGTTTGCGATTATGCTGTCCATCCTCGTTGACATTGCCATCCAGCTCAATGTGTGGCGAGTGCTGTGTGTAAGCGGCATGCGCGCAAATACCTTGGGTAATACCGTTCTCCCCGGCCTGGGCTGGGTCCTCGCCGTATTCGTTTTTATCGGCGGCGCGGTCTTCAATATTGGCAATATCGCCGGTTCGGGCCTCGGTATCAACGCGATGCTGGGCATCGATGCGCGCATCGGCGGCGTCATCGCCGCAGCTATCGCCGTCTTTATCTTCCTCTCCCGCAAAGCCGGCATGGCACTTGACCGCCTTGTTGCCGTCCTCGGTGCGGTCATGATCCTGCTCATGCTCTACGTCGCGGTGGTCAGCCAACCACCGGTGGGCGAGGCACTAAAGAATACCGTCGCGCCAGGCGAGATTGACTTCTTCGTCATTACCACCATCATCGGTGGCACCGTGGGCGGCTATATCACTTTTGCCGGCGCGCACCGACTCATTGATTCTGGCCACACCGGCGTGGAAAACGTCAAGAACATTACCTATACCTCGGTCAGCGGCATCGTGGTAACCGGCATCATGCGCATGCTCCTCTTCTTGGCGGTGCTCGGCGTGGTAGCCACTGGGGTGGCGCTTTCCGATGACAACACCGCGGCCGATGCGTTCTACCATGCCGCTGGCGAGTTCGGCCTGCGTGCCTTCGGCGTAGTCCTCTTCGCTGCCGGTTTGTCCTCCGTTATCGGTGCGGCCTATACCTCGGTGTCCTTTGTGACCTCCCAGGAGACCTCGACGCGCACCCGTAATATCCTCACCATAGTCTTCATTGTGGTGTGCACGGTGGTCTTCGTGGCCATTAACTCCGCTCCGCAGAAGCTGCTCATCTTCGCTGGTGCCATCAACGGCCTTATCCTGCCCATTGGCTTTGCCCTCGTGATGTGGGTGGCCTGGCGCCGCCGCGACCTTTTGCATGGTTATAAGTACCCCAAGTGGCTTCTGGTCATTGGCGCCTTGGCGTGGGTACTGACCATCTTTATTGGTTTCAAGGCCTTTTCCGGCATCACCGAACTATGGGCTTAATGCGGACCCCGGAGCAGGTGCGCGAGTATGCGCGCACCCATGAAATGGCCACCACCGCTGGCCATGCCCGTGGCTTTATGCAGGCTAATCTGCTGGCGGTGCCGCAGGAATACGCCTTCGATTTCTTGCTTTTTGCCCAGCGCAACCCCAAGCCGTGCCCAATTGTGGGCGTGCTAGAGGCGGGGCAGTACACCTCCGAGCTACTTCCAGGTGGAGATATCCGCACCGATATCCCCGCCTACCGCGTCTTTGAAAACGGTGAGCACAGTGCCACGCTTGGCGACGCCACCTCGTACTACACCCCAGACATGGTCAGCTTCCTTATCGGCTGCTCCTTTACCTTTGAAACTGCCCTGCAGGATAACGGCATAGAGGTCGCGCACATTGCCCAGCAGCGCAATGTGCCGATGTTCAAGACCTCGATTCCTACCACCCCGGCCGGGGTCTTTTCCGGTCCCATGGTGGTGTCCATGCGGCCTATCCCGGCCGCACAAGTCTCCGATGCCGTGCGCATTACCTCCCGCTACCCCTCGGTTCATGGCGCCCCAGTGCACGTAGGTGACCCAGCGGCCATCGGCATTGCGGATCTCTCGTGTCCAGACTTTGGCGAGCCGGTAGAAGTAACAGACGGCTGCCTACCGGTCTTTTGGGCCTGTGGTGTCACCCCACAAGCCATCGTGATGGAATCCAAGCCGCGCCTGGCTATCACGCACGCGCCGGGGCAAATGTTAGTGACAAATGCCCGCGATCAAGATTTTCTCATTCCTTAATCCTCGAGCACGGCGAGGATCTTGCCGCACGTATTCATGAGGCTGTCATACGTAAGCGTGGCAGCCTCATCCCGTTTTCCATCTGCGATGAGCGTGGCCAAGGTGATATTTCCTTGAATATGGTCCGCATGTAGTTGCGGGTAGCGCGGGATGGCCAAGAGGAAGGTAAGCCGCATGCGGGCGAGTAGATTATCCATCTGCTCATTCAGGGTGGGGGAGCCTAGCGCGGCCACCAGCGTGCGGTGGAAGCGCTGATTGATGGCGGAGACTTCCTGGTGCTCGCCGCGCGCCGCGTAGTCGAAGGCAGAGGAAGTGAGGGTGACGAGTGAGGGGGCGTCGGCAAAAGCGCCCCAACGCACCGCCGCCGGTTCGATGGCTGCGCGGGCGGCGAAGAGATCACGGATATAGTCTGCATCTGGCATTGCGAGGAAGACACCCCGGTTGGGGATGCGCTCGACAATGCGCTCCGCGGCGAGCCTTGTGAAGGACTCACGCAGGGTATTGCGCGAGCAGTTGAAGCGTTCGGCTGCCTTGACCTCGCTGAGGCGCTCGCCGGGCTGGAATTCGCCTGCGGAAATGGCTTCGCGCAACGCGGAGGCGACAGACTGGGAAAGCATGCTCACAACTGTACTAAAAAGTTGTGCACCTCACATTGAATATGGGGTGCACAACCACTAGACGAGCATTAATCGATGGTCGCTATAACCTTCGAGGAATCCAGACGGTCTCCCTCAGCAGCCAAGAGCTTGATGGTGCCGCCGCGCGGCGCCTTAATAGCAGATTCCATCTTCATGGCCTCTACGGTGGCGATGGCGTCACCTTCGGCTACGGTATCGCCGTCTGCAACATTCCAAGCCACGAGGTTGGCCTCGAATGGGGAGGTGACCGCGTTGTCATCGGTGGACTGCGCACCAGCCGAAGATGGTGCTGTGGATGCAGAGCCGCCGGCCGAGGCGGCGCCCGGTGCGGCAAGGAAGTCTACTGGAACGCCAACGTTGACCAGCTTGCCATCGATCTCCACGGCAACATTGCGGCGCTGGGTGTAGATGGCTTCGACCTTTTCCACCTGGTTGGCGGCAGATGGGCGGTAGTTGTGGTCAACCCAGTCAGTAAAGACACCAATCTCGGAAGCCCCCGCTGCAGCGGCATCCTCTGCTGGGGCAGCGGTACCGATGAGCGCAGGCTCGTCCATCATGTCGCGGTGGAACGGCAGCACGGTGCGCACGCCGGTAACGGTGAATTCGCGCAGGGCAAAGCGGGCGCGGGCCAAGGCGATCTCGCGGGTCGGGCCCCATACCACCAGCTTGGCGATCAGGGAGTCATAATACGGCGGGATGATGGAGCCAGAGCGTACCGCGGAATCCACGCGGATGCCCGGGCCGGTCGGCGGCTCGAAGGAGACAATGGTGCCAGGGCACGGAGCGAAGCCATTGAGGATGTCTTCGGCGTTGATGCGGAACTCAAAAGCATGGCCGTGGGATTGTGGATCCTCATCGAAGGACAGCGGCTCGCCGGCCGCGATGCGGAATTGCTCAGCGATGATATCGGTACCGGTGACCGCCTCGGTAACGGGGTGCTCGACCTGGACGCGGGTATTGACCTCGAGGAAGGATATGGTGCCGTCTTCGGAGACGATGTACTCGACAGTGCCGGCACCGACATAGCCCACCTTGGCGCAAATGGAGCGGGCGCCTTCGATGATGCCGGTGCGCTGGGCGTCGGAAAGCGCGGGTGCTGGGGCTTCCTCAATGAGCTTTTGGAAGCGGCGCTGGGTGGAGCAATCGCGGGTGCCGAGCACGCGGACATTGCCGTGCGTATCGGCCAGCACCTGGGCCTCGACGTGGCGCGGGTGGGTGAGGAATTTTTCAACGTAGCACTCGGCGCGGCCGAAAGCCTCCATGGCCTCGCGGCCAGCGGAGTTGAACGCGCCCTCGATTTCTTCCATGTTGTCCACGACCTTCAAGCCACGTCCGCCGCCACCATAAGCGGCCTTGATGGCAATGGGCAGACCGTGCTCTTCGGCAAAGGTGCGGGCTTCTTGCCAATCATCGATGGGATCAGAAGTACCCGGCGCCAGTGGCGCGCCGACCTCTTCGGCCACGCGGCGGGCAGCAATCTTGTCACCGAGTAACTCAATATGCTCGGGCGAAGGGCCAATCCAAATCATTCCGGCTTCAGTCACCGTGCGGGCAAAGTCGGCGTTTTCGGACAAAAAGCCATAGCCTGGGTGAATAGCATCAGCGCCGGCACGCACCGCGATATCAAGCAGCGCGGGTACGTTCATGTAGGTATCGGCAGCCGTATTGCCCGGCAGCGCATAAGCTTCATCTGCTACCTGGGTATGCAAAGCACCCGCATCTGCTTCGGAGTAAATGGCGATGGACTTAATGCCTAGGTCGCGGGCGACGCGGGCGATACGCACGGCAATCTCGCCGCGGTTAGCAATGAGGACGGTTTTAATCTGCATTTTTATCTCCAGTGTTCAAGGCTTGAGGTGCTACGAGTTCAAAGTTCACGCGTGCGCCGGGTGGCAGCTGCGCGGCAATATCGATATCTTCTTCCAACACAGTGGCAATGACGGGGTAACCGCCGGTCACAGCGTGATCGCGCAGGAAGACTACGGGTTTGCCATTCGGTGGGATTTGGATGGAGCCGGCGACCATGCCCTCAGACGGAAGCTCGCCGTCTTTAACGCGCTCAATTGGCTCATCGCCATCGAGGCGCAGGCCCACGCGGTTGGAATCTGAGGTGACGGTCCACTCGGTATCCAGGAAGGCGGAGACATTATCGCCAAACCAGTCATCGCGGGGACCGAGCACGCAGCGCAAGGTAGCGCGAGTTTTGCCATCGGAGCTTTCGCGCACGCGCAGTGGGTTGGAAAGCTGGGCATCGGTCATGCCGGTAGAGCGCGGCAGCACGCCGATGACATCGCCGGTGGTGACCGGGTCCGGGCCAAGGCCAGAAAGGACGTCGGTGGCCGCGGAGCCGAGCTCGGACTCGGCGATGATGCCGCCGCGAATAGCCACGTAATTGCGCATGCCTACCGTTGCGGGGTCTACGGTGACGGTTTGCCCAGCCGTGACCAGCACGGGGCGGGCGAGGTGAACCGGCATCTCACCGAGGCGTACACGGGCGGTCGCGCCGGTGACGCAAATGACGGTATCGGTGAGCGCGTGGAGCTTGATTCCGCCGATATTTTCCAGCACCGTTGCCCCGCGCGGGTTGCCCACGGCCACATTGGCGGTAGCGGCGGCGGCGCGGTCCGCGGCGCCCGATGGGGTCACACCAAGGTCGCCCACGCCGGGGCGCCCCAAGTCTTGGTAGAGGGTGAGTAGGCCGGCATCGATAACTTCCATGCGCGGCAAGCGGGCAGGGGCGCGTTTCGAGCGGGCAGAGTGATCAACAAGCTCCGGCAGCTTATCCACGCTGCGGTAGCGCACGCGGTCACCCGGCTGTACCAAGGCTGGTGGGTTCGCATTGGAATCCCACATCGGCGTATTGGTAGTGCCCAGCAGCTGCCAGCCGCCTGGGGAGACGCGCGGGTACACCGCAGAAAACTCACCCGCGATACCCACAGCACCGGCCGGCACCGCGGTACGGGGATTGGAGCGGCGCGGCACCGCGCGGGCCTGGGACGGATCTGAAGGTGCGCAGTAGGTAAATCCCGGGGCAAAGCCACCAAAGGCCGCGGTCCACTCGGTGGAGGTATGCCAACTAATGAGTGCCTCGCGCGAAAGACCCAGCAGGTCCGCGGCCTCGTCGACATCCTCGCCGTCATAGAGCACATCGATTTCTACCGTGCGGGCCTCCGCAGCAGTCGCGGCGGCGGGGGAGAAGTCCTGCAGGAATTCGGCCGCATCACGCGCCGAATCCGGTGCTTCAAACGTCAGCAGTAGGGTGGTGGCGGCCGCGATGCAGTCCACCTGATTCTTCAATGGCTTGGCAGAAAGCGCCGCGTGCCAATCCATCACCTGGTTTAATCCATCCAGGTCAATGAGCAGCGCGCGCGTGCCCACAAAATTAATGTGCATTAGATAAAGCTCCGAATCTCGATGCCTTCTTCCCGCAGGCGCTCCACCACGCCGCGCAGCAGCTTCACCGCGCCGGGCGAATCGCCGTGGGTGCATACGGATTGCGCATCCACCTCTAACTTCGTGCCATCCACGGCCGTAATCGACCCGGTTTGTGCTACCTCCAGTACTCGCTGCACCACCTCATCGGCACTGCCTAGCACCGCATTGGCTTCCTTGCGCGAGACTAGCGTGCCATCGGGGTTGTAGTTGCGGTCCGCAAAGGCCTCACGGATGACGGTAAGCCCGCTGCGCTTGGCGACGTCCACCGCTACACCCCCTGGCAGCAACATCACCGGCAAGTCTCCAAAGGCCTTAATACCCTTGATGACGGCTTCTGCTTGCGCCTCATCTTTCACGATTGCGTTATACATCGCACCGTGCGGCTTCACATAGGAAACCTTGGTGCCATTGGCGCGGGCCAAAGCGTCGAGCGCGCCAATTTGGTAGGTCACCTCGTCTGCTAGCTCGTCCGGGTTGTAATCGATAAAACGCCGGCCGAAACCTGCGGCGTCGTTATAACCTACGTGCGCGCCTACGGTCACGCCTGCTTCTGCTGCCTCCTTGAGCGTGCCGGCAATCGAGTGCGGGTCGCCCGCATGGAAGCCGGTGGCCACGTTTGCGGAGGACACCATTTCCAGCATCGCCGCGTCATCTGCGACCGGATTGCCCGCAGTGGTTTCTCCCAAATCCGCATTGAGATCGATATGGAGCGAGGACATTCAACACCGTCCTTAAGATTGTTGAACAATTCGAATGTCATTAAGTGTAACCCTCGCCACTGACATTTGTGAAGGCGGTTACTTTTCATTTACCCGCGTGCGCACCCCCACCCATATACGGGAACCGCCCCGTCTCAGAGAAGGAAGCCGAGACGGGGCGGCATAGCTCGCTAGAGTCCAAGAGTCCCTAGGCTCTAGCTTTATAAATCTTTAGCGGCCGTAGTTCTGGACGGCGTAGAGCTTGCCTTCAGCGTTGATGGCAACGCCAACGCCGATGGTCTTGGCGCGTGGGTCCAGCATGATCTTGCGGTGGCCTGGGGACTCGTACCAGAGCTTTACTAGCTGCGCATCGGAGTAGTCGCTCCATGCCTGCAGCACGTTCTCACCGCCGGCCGGGATATTGGCCGGGTAGTAATTCCAGTGCTGCGGGCGGTGGCTGAGCTTATCGGCGCGAACCAGCTGATTGGCCCAATCCTGGGCTAGACCATTGAGCGCACCGTTGGCGCGAACCGGGCGCAAGCCGTGTGCCTTGCGGTGGTCGTTGGTGTAGTTGATGATGTTCTGGACGCGGCTGGAAGCTGGAGCGACCGGTTTTGCAGCGGCACCCGGAGCAACGGGAAGATTGGCGGAAGGTACCGGAAGGTTCACGCCACCGAAGCTGCTCAAGGAGCTCGATGCCTCTGCAGGAGCTACGCCAACGCCGAGGGCGACGGCTGCCGCAAGTGTAGGAGCGACGAACTTCTTGGCGCAGGAGTGAACTTTGGGGGTAAACATAAGCGGTGCCTTTCTGCTGGAACCTAGCGGGTATCACAAGGGTGGGAATCGCGGGGTGTTTACGGCGAATTTCCGTTCCTCTTCACTTAAAATTTAATCAATTACCACAGGGTAAAAGCCAACTGGCCAGCAATTATTAGGATTCCTAAAGATGATTTGCCGGAAAACTAATTACTTCTTAGTTATTTCTCGATTTGAGCTAGGAAACCCCTAAAATCCCTCAGTGACGGCGTTGAACGCCTCGCCTCACGGGGGTAATTTTCAATCCATATCTCAGGTTCCCGGAGAAATGAGGTTGATTTAAGGTATAAGGCCCTAGTTTTAAGCCAGCCACCGGCGAAACTGGCCGGTTTCTTGCTAGAGCCTATGAAGAACCTTGTGGTTTCTGGTTGTCATAAGATTTATGAGATTCCACCATGTCGGCACATAGTCTCGCCTGAGCCTTTTAGGCGCATTGCCCCGTTCGTGGGGGGCAGCAGAATCGCGGTATCTTCGCGCTGTTTAGACATAAAAAGAGCGCCCAGCGGAGAAATCGCTGAGCGCTCGCAAAAGTAAGGCTTTTTAAGCCTGGTTGGTCGCGGCCGCCTTGTTAGTAGAGGGGGCGGGCGAAAGGACCGAGGAAATGATGTCGGCGGCTTCCTTCCGGTTCCGTGCTCCGTGGAGTTGGGCGCGGAAGTCTTCCTTCATGATGTTGCGTGCGAGCTTGGATAATAGCTTGAGATGCTGCTTTCCGGCATCGTCGGGAACGGCGATAAGGAAGGCGAGGGTGGTTGGGTCCTCGCCCTCGGCCCACGTGACACCTTGGGGTAGGCGGGCGAAGGCAAGGGTGGGTACCTTTACCCCGGCAGACCGCGCGTGAGGAATGGCTACGCCGTGTCCCACACCGGTGGAACGGGTAGATTCGCGCTGCAATGCGGCGCTAGCGACCGCTTCCGCATCGGACATTCGCGGAGAGGTGAGCTTCACTAGGGAACGAATGACCTCTTCGCTGGAAGAGCCCAAGTCCTTATCCAGACTGATCGTGTCCACGGCTACCAGCGGTTTATCCTTGCGCTGCGTCAACCCCACTAGCAGAAGGATAAGGCCCGCGCAGACCGCGATGCCGGCGAGCATGGCGATAAAGAAACCTACGACATTGTCTACGGCGCCGAGCACCGCGACGATTGGCCCGCCGTGCATTACGTGGTCTTGCGCGCCAAATGCTCCGGCAAGTGCACCGGCTACGGCACCACCAGCAACATTGGCGGGAATAACTTGCAATGGGCGTGCGGCAGCGAGCGGAATAGCGCCCTCAGTAATGCCGAAGAATCCCATGAACAATGCCGCGATGCCGGCATCATTTTCCGCTTTGTTAAACCAGCGGCGACGCAGAAGCGTCGCTACGCCCACGGCAAGAGGTGGCACAGCAATGGCGCAGGCCGCCATGCCCATCGGCGCCGCGTTGCCAGCCGCGATCATGCCGCCGCCAAAGAGGAAGGCTGTCTTATTGAAGGGACCACCCATGTCGAAGGCAATCATGGCGCCAAGGATGAGGCCCAACACGATGACGGAGGATCCCTGCATGCCGGCGAGGTACTCAGTCATTGTTTCGAACGCAGCCGAGACCGGTGCGCCAATGAGCAAGATAAAGATAAGCCCCACGATGAGGGTGGTGAAAATCGGGATGACAATGATGGGCCAGATCGGTGCAATGAATTTGTGCACTGGAATCTTCTTAATGGCCAGGGCCACATAACCCGACAAGATACCGGTGACAATGCCGCCCAAGAAGCCGGCACCCGTTTCAGACCCATATAGTGATCCGGTGGTGGCGATGAGGCCAGTGATTAGGCCAGGCGCAAGGCCCGGTCGGTCCGCGATGCCCACAGCGATGTAACCGGAGAGAACTGGAACCATCAGTGAAAACGCCAGAGAGCCGAGTTCATTGACCGTGTTCCAGAAGCTATCTTCTGGAATCGCCATGCCCTCAGGCGTTGGGGTGCCACCGATAGAGAGGGCTACCGCAATGAGCAAACCGCCGGTAACCACGAACGGGATCATGTGCGAGACGCCGTTCATCAGCGCTTTGTACAAGGTCTGGCCAATACTCTTTTTGCGGGGCGCTTCTTCTTCCTTGTTGTCTGCGGAGCCTTCCCAGCGCGCAGCACTTAAGGACCTGCTTAATAGTTCCTTTGGGTGTTTGATGGCCTCGTCCACGCCGGTGGCCTCGAGGCGTTTGCCATGGAAGCGGTCTTTGGAAATTACAGTATCGGCACCAATGACAATGGCATCGGCGTCTTCGATATCTTGCTTGCTAAAGGTTCCTTCGACGCCGATAGAACCGTGAGTTTCAATCTTGATGCGGTAGCCCAGTTCTTGGGCTGCGGCCTCAAGGTTCTCGGCCGCCATATAGGTATGCGCGATGCCCGTCGGACACGCCGTGATGGCGAGGATGAGGGGCGATGATTCTGAAGTGCTCATGAGTCTTATTAAACGGCAAACGTTTGCGTTGGCACAATAGGGGATTGTCATCTAATGCGCCGGTACGCTGGAAGCACCCGACCGCAGAAAAGGACGCCACGCCGTGAGTAAAGCATCGCCGGATAATATCTTGCTCTACCTGCCGCAAAAGCAGGAAGACCAAGTACGCGAAATCTTTGCCGGCCTTGCCCAGCGCGGCTTTCCCGTCCAACATCAACGCCCGCACATTACTGTGACCTTTTCACCGCACATGCAGCCAGAGGTCGTGGATTTAGCGGCGCAGCTGCTGCCGCCTGTCATACCGGCAGATTTCCGGCGGGTAGGAAACGTCATTTTCGGCACCAAGCGCAAGCAGACGGTGGCTTGGCTACTAGAAACGACCGACGAGCTAGAAATTGCCGCGCGAAAAATCAGTGCCGCCAATCCGGACGGCCGCGGGCCGCGGTGGACCCCGCATCTGACCATGGGATTGCGCCTGCCGCGCGAGGAGGTTCCTGGCTATATCCACGCAATGGATGAGCTCACCTCAGCGCATTTCAAGGAGCTTAGCGCTGTAGAAGCCGCCTATTGGCGGCCGCGCACGCAGGAAAAGACAGTACTGGCCGAGGCCTAGAGCAGGGCTTGTAGAGCACGGGCAACGCGCAGCACGGTCAGGTCCTCGCCCGGCTTGCCGACGACCTGCACCGCATCACCCACGCCTTTTTCCTCTTCGCCGCGCAGCGGCACCGTAATCGCCGGCCATCCAAGCACATTGAAAGGCTCGGTCCAGCGTCGCAGGCTCGCGGCCGATTCCGCGGTATTCTCCGGGGTGATATCGGACCACTTGAGGGGGCCGGAATCGAGGGTAGGGGTAAGAATAATGGGGGCATCGCCAAGCAGGGCAAGAGCCTTTTCGCGCAGCTCTTTCACGCCCTGTGCGGCCGCGTCATAATCTTCTTGGCTGATATTTTCTCCGCCCAGCACTCGCTGCAAAATGACATCCTGGTACCTTTCGCGCTGGTCCAGCAACGGCCGGTGGACATCATAGACCTCTTTCAAGCGCATCGGCTCGTAGAGCTCGGCCGTGGCGGCGATGGTGTCTTCCAAGTCCACTCCCTCGGCGAGCTTAAAGTCCGAGTGCTCTAGCGCCGCCAAAAGATCTGCGAAGCGCTCTCCCTTGGCCTTGAGTGCCGTGACATCAAGAGCAGAAACATCCTGCGCCGCGGCCGGTTTCTCATCTGCGGTAGCAATAAAGGCCTGCTCAATGAGGTCAATTGAGCTGGCAAAGAATCCAATGCAATCAAAGCTCGGGGCGAAGGGGAAGACACCTTCTACTGGAATGAGCCCGAAGGTGGGTTTGAACCCCAGCACGCCCTGGCAAGCAGCAGGCACTCGCACCGAGCCGGCGCTATCAGAGCCCACCGTAAGCTGCAGCGCGCCGCAAGCCACCAAAGCGGCAGAACCAGAGCTCGAACCACCGCCGCAGATTTCGGGATCGCGTGGGTTGATAACGCGACCGTAGGCCGAGGCATCGCCCAAAATGCCATAGGAAAACTCCTGCAGGTTCGCCTTCGCTACCGGCAGCGCACCCTTCGCCGTCAAACGCTGCACCACTGGTGCATCCTTAACCGGTGCGCGCCCAACTTTGACCTTGGTGCCGCAGGTAGTAGCTACGCATGCCACATCCACGATGTCCTTGAACGCCACCGGTTGCCCCATGAGCGTGGGTGATTCATCCACCGCGTGCTCATCAAACGGGATGACGGTAATCACCGCGTTAAAATCCTGCTGGGCTCGGTGCAGGCGATCAGAAAGTGTAGCCATAACGGAAGCTAAGTCCTTTCAACGTCGGCGTCCTCTGCTGTTTACTATGTATTAGAAGAATGCAGATGTTACTACCGTACATCAGGAATCGGTGAACAATCTCCCGTTTCTAGGCAAAGCACCGCTTGCATGGTGTTACCCAGCAAAAATCCCCAGTGCATCCCATACCAGCCAGCCTCCTTCGCGGAGGGTGAAGACGAGCTGGTTCTCTCCTTCCTTCAGGGTATCTTCGGCGAGAGCAAACTCGATTGCTGCCGGTCGCAGCGGGGTCGGTTCCCCGCTGGCATCGCCTTGGCGCGAACCTTGCGTTGCGCCTTGCGGGAGCTCTATTTGTTTATGAAAGTCATTAATCGTGACGTCGAGAACACCGCCGAGCTTGGTGGTATCAATGAGCCACAGTGCCAGTGCCGCCTTTGAGGCAGGCTTATCCAATTTCACCGTCCACTTCAGCGTGTAGGATTTGCTGCCGGCCCATTTATCGCCGGGACCGGGGAGGAGATAAGGGACGTCGGCAGGCGTAGCATCCGGTCCAACGGTGATCGTCTGGTCTGGGTGCGCAGTGACGATCTTCTTGTAGTCCTTTGGCGAGTACTGGAACTCTGTGCCTTTTCGATCAAAGGAACCAATCGTGGCTAGCGCTTGGCCAGCAGTAACCGAAGGCAGGGAGGTAGACGTTGCCTTGCCAGAAGGAGCGGACTCGGTACCGGAAGCATCTACTACCTTGACGTAGTAGGACCACTTTTCACCGGCGACGTCGCGCCGGGAGTGGTGGAAAAAGGGGAAGATGGTCTTGCCCAACAGCACGTCTACACCATTGGGATCGGTGCCGATGACACGGTAGTGATCCAAGACGACGTCCCAGGAAACAGGCTCCCAAGTGACGTAATTTTCCATGAGCTGCGGTTCTGCCTGAATGTTAGCTACGGCCGGTGGAGCAGCACTCGCGGTAGGAGCTGGGGTAGAGGACCCTTGGTCAGAGGAATGTTTGCGGGAAGAACCGTGGCGAGAGGAAGAAGAGGAAAGCGAGCTAAAAAGTCCCATGATGAATTGTCCTTTCGGGGTTTAGAGGGAGCGCAGCGTGTGCTCGCCGGCATTGGTACGGAAGGAGAAAGCAGTCTCGCGCGGGGCGGTATCATCGCGCTCAATCCAGGGCACGACGACGAATTCGGAATCGAGGTGCTCGCGGGTAGCGTGCACTTTGATGTAGCCACGGCGCTTATCCATGGCCTTCACATATGGCTTTTCCAACCACTCGGTGCTCTTGGAACCGGCAAAGCCATCGCCATCGGAAGCAATGGAGGTGGCGACCAATTCCACGCCGACGGGCTGGCCCGATTCGGATTGAATCTCGGCAGCGCAGTGTTGGTGAATATCGCCGGTAAAGACAACGGGATCGCTTACCTTAGATAGGGACTCGATAAGGCGGCGGCGCGCTGTTGGGAAGCCGTCCCATTGGTCGGTGCTATCGGCGATTGGTACGACGACCACGCTATTGACCACCACGTTCCACTGTGCCGGGGAGGTGGCGAGCTTATCGTTGAGCCACTGCTCCTGTTCCGCGCCCAAGATGCTGGCATCCTCCGCGGATTCCTCGCGGTATTGGCGGGTATCGACCAGGTTGAAACGCATTAGCCTGCCCACGTCGAAGGAATCATAAATGCGGTTATTGGGGCCTTCGGGAAGCGCGGGCGGGGCGACCGGAAGATTCTCATAAAAGGCACGGTAGGCAGCTGCGCGCTGGTAGAGGAAGTGCTCGGCCTTGGTGCCAATCTCGGACCAATTGCCGGCGTAGTTATTTTCTACTTCATGGTCATCCCACACAATCGCCATCGCGGCGCGCGCATGCGCGGCCTGCAGGTGCTCATCAGATTTGAAGAGCGAGTAGCGCAGGCGATATTGCTCCAGAGTCTCCACCTTTGCCTTGAAAACATCGGGCACGCTTGCGCCCTGGCGCCACAAATTATCTCCTTCCACAATGCCGTATTCGTAGATATAGTCGCCCACGAAAATGGTCATATCCAGATCCGGCTCCTGCGCAATATGCTTCCACGGGGTGAAATAGCCGTGATACCACGCTTGACACGAAGCTACGGTGAAGGTGAAATCATCCACCTTCGCGCCGGGTGCGGGCAGAGTTTTAAACCGACCTACTGGGCTTACCTTGCCATCCACGCGGAAGCGATAAAAATACTCAGTTGCCGGCTCCAGTCCAGTGACCTGCGGATGTACCGAGTGTGCCAGCTCGCGTTGGGCTAAGGCCTCGCCCTGCTTGACGACGTCCCCAAACCCCTCATCCTTCGCAACTTCCCAACCCACGCGGACATCGCCACCGGTCATGCCGCCGTGACCATCCTCGGCCAGCGGTTCTGGGGCTAGGCGGGTCCACAAGATCATCGAATCGTGCCGCGGCGTACCCGCCGCTACGCCTAGGCCAAAAAGCTCCGAATCCTGCGGCAGATCACCACCTCGTGACGATCCCCATGAGCTCAGGCTCGACTGCGCACCCGCCTTTGCCGGTGCACTAATACCCGCAGCCACCGCCACGGCCGACACGCCTGCAATCTGCAGGAAGTTGCGACGATTGAAAGAAGAACGACTATTTGAATAAGGCATACAAAGCTCCACAAAAGGTTTAAAAGGAACTTTTCGAGCCTAAGTAGCCGTGGTGAATCGCTGGTTAAATCAGCATGAAATCTATGGACTCCAAGGATCGTTCTCGCGGCAGTACTCAGCCGAATGTTCTGCCTGGCAGTTAAACCACCACTTCTGGTTTTCAGCGCGCATCTGCTCAACCTCAGCGGAACGTGTCATATAAGCCGGGATGCTGGGATCATAATCCGAATCTGAGCCGCCAGTCCCGTTGCCTACCGGGGAGGAGCACTGAGACGGATCGGAGACGTAATGATCTGTTTGTGGGCACCGGTAGGGGTATTTTGCCATTTGCTCGTCGCGGAGGTTTTGGCATTCTTGCGCCCAGCGGATAGTTCCATCGCTGTACAAACCGTTGGTGGTCCAACTACCGCCGCCATAAACGCACTCGGTCAGGGTGGGTTCTGAGGTGGATTCGGTGGTGTTCGCTAGGGGAGCGTCGGCAAGCGAAGGCTCAGCTTCCGCTGTCGGTTGCGGCTCCGAAGAGGACGGCTCGGGCGCAGAGCTTGTGGAACTAGAGTTGATAGTTGAACTATTGGCCGTGCTGGAGGAACTAGTTGCGGTTGCTCCTGCCGGCTGCGAATCCGGAGAGGAACAGGAAGCCAAAGAAAGCATCACCGTTATGAAAGCGACGAAGTAGGAGAGAGTTTTCATAATCTATGGATAGTAGACAATGAGAAAATATCTGGAGCGCAGGATTCATCAACTACATTTAAAGCCATGACTTCCATCACCTCCGAGCCCCCAAAGCTCCAGCCCAGCTCCTATATCCCGTTGATGTTCGCACTGCTTACGGCGGTGTTTGCCTTCCAGCTCAATGCATCGATGCTTTCGCCAGCCTTGGCGACGATGGAAGACGAGCTAGGCGCCACCACCGCGCAGATCGGCCTGACACAAACGGCATTCTTTACGGCCGCGGCACTATTTTCGTTGTTTCTGCCGCGCTGGGGTGACCTCATCGGACGCAGGAAGATCCTCGTTGGCATGATGGCGGTAGCTGCGCTGGGGTGCGTGGTATCAGCTATTGCGCCGAACGTCGCTGTGTTGCTTATTGGCCGCATCATTCAAGGCGTGGCAGGTCCTACGGTCCCACTGTGCCTGATTATGCTGCGCCAGCAGGTACTCAATGAACAGCAGTACGCCCTGTTGCTGGGAATTGTGACCTCGGTAAACGGTGGTATTGCCGGCGTGGATGCGCTGGCCGGCGGCTGGCTGGCAGGCAACTTTGGCTACCGCTCGGTCTTTTGGACCATGGCAGTTCTGTGCGCCATTGCAGTAGTAGCGGTGCAGGTATTTACCAAGGAGTCCACGGCCGCCGAAACCCCGCGCATGGATTGGGCAGGAGTTCTACCTCTGGCGGTGGCGCTGGGTTGCGTTCTCACTGCGTTCAACGAAGCCGGCAAGCTTGCTGAGGCCAATTGGTTCCTCGTCATCATCCTTCTCCTCATCGGTGCCGCCGGCTTCTGGGCCTTCTGGAATGTGGAGAAGAAGGTCGCCGATCCGCTCGTACCGGTGGCCTACCTCAAACAACGCCGCACGTGGGCACTGCTTTCTACCACGCTGCTCACCATGACCGGTGTCTTTGCCGTGATGAATGGCCTTATCCCTAACCTTGGCCAGGATGCAGACGCCGGCGCCGGAATTTCTGCCAGCACCATTTCTTGGGTCACACTTACCCCGTACGCCCTCGCCGGCTTAGTCTTCGGCCCGATTGCCGGCTGGATGGCCTCCAAGTTGGGCTATAAGTACGTCCTGCAAACCGGCCTCGTAGGCACCGTCGTCGGCCTGATTATCTCTATTTTCGTAGTGGGTGCTCCGAACGCGTGGGCCCTGCTTCTCGTCTCTATTTTCCTGGGCGTGACCTACGCGGGCATTGCCAATATCATGCTCAATGGCTTAGGAATTGTGCTCTCGCCGGCCGATAACCAGGGCTATCTGCCCGGTATGAACGCCGGCGCCTTCAACCTGGGCGCGGGCCTGTCCTTTGCAGTGCTGTTCGCGGTTTCCGGGTCTTTCGAGCATGGTTACCGCGCGGGCATGATTGCCGGCGTCATCATTCTGCTTGCAGCCCTAGCTTTGTCCTTCCGCATTCCACGACCGGAGTCCATCGGTGACACCGTGGCGGCCGTCAACGCCCGAAAGTAGGCTCGTGGCATGACGCGAAAAATCATTCTGGACTGCGACCCCGGCCACGATGACGCGGTGGCCCTGCTTCTAGCCATGGGCAACCCCACCATCGAGCTGCTGGGAATTACCACCGTGGGCGGCAACCAGACCTTGGATAAGGTCTCCCATAATGCCCTGGTGGTCAAGGAAATCGCTGGTCACCCGGAGATTCCCGTTTATGCCGGCTGCGACCGCCCACTCGTGCGCCCCGTCGAGGTTGCCGAGGCTATCCACGGCTCCACCGGCATGGACGTGGAAGGCGTCCAACTTCCGGACCCAAGCACCGCGCTTGCCGACGCCCACGCCATCGACTTCATCATCGACACCATCATGTCTCACGAGCCCGGCACCATCACCCTCGTGCCTACTGGGCCGCTAACTAATATTGCGATGGCCGCGCGCAAGGAGCCGCGCATCGTCGAGCGCGTCAAGGAAGTAGTCCTCATGGGCGGCGGCTATCACGAAGGCAATTGGTCCCCAGTCGCCGAGTTCAATATCAAGATCGATCCTGAGGCCGCCCACATCGTCTTTGAAGAGCCTTGGCCCGTCACCATGGTTGGTCTCGACCTCACCCACCAGGCGCTTGCCACCCTGGAGGTCGAAGCAGAAATCAAGGCTTTGGAGACCCCAGTCTCGGAGTTCGTCGTCGGCCTTTTCGGCTTCTTCCGCAAGGCCTACCAGGCCAACCAAGGCTTTGATAACCCGCCGGTCCACGACCCGTGCACCATCGCCTATCTCATCGATCCGGACATCGTCCAGACCCGCAAGGCACCTGTCCACGTCGAGCTTGCCGGCGCCCTTACCACTGGCATGACTGTCACCGATCTCCGCGAGCCTGCCGACGCCTCCTGCCACACCCAAGTCGCCACCACCCTCGACCACGCCGGTTTCTGGCGCCTGGTTACCGACGCCCTCAAAAACCTCGCCTAGGCCACCTTCGCCCCTCAAGCCATTCAACTTTCAGCCACGTTATGGCCCCTGAACCTCCAGTTCCAGGCCATAACGTGGCTCTAATTTGCCTCTGCACGATACTCGAATATTTACCGGTACTCTCTGACGAAAGTTGAATCATATCGGGAGGCTTAAAAATTTTCTTAGGGCCACAGGTTATTCTTATACAGGTAAGTTCTCTGTCCCGATCCCGCGTTAATGCAGAGCTGTAGTGGCAGGCATCTCTGCCATTTGAAGCGGATTTTGGAGTTTTCTTTTGAACAAGTACACAGTAAACCAGCAAACGGTGAGTGTCATTCTTGGCTGGATTGAAAGCAACAACATTGCTATCCCTGAAATGCAAAGGCCATTTGTATGGACCAGTAAGAAAGTCAGAGACCTGATGGATTCCCTCTATCGAGGTTTTCCTGTCGGGTATCTTATTACCTGGCAGTCTCAAGCGGCTCCTGTGAAAGGTGGTGGCAATGCAGGCTACCAACAGATTCTTATTGATGGGCAACAGAGGACCACGGCATTGCGAGCAGCGGTAGCCGGTGAACCAGTTATCAACAAGAACTTTGAGAAAAAGCGAGTAATTATCAGCTTTAATCCTCAATCTGAGGAGTTCGCGACTGCAACACCATTCCTGTTGCGCTCACCTGAATGGATTTACGATATTCACGAGTTCCTCAGGGGTGACGATGTTTTTGAAGCCCTCGATGACTACTTGTTGAAGAACCCAGAAGCGGATCGGCGCATTGTAGGTAAGAACTTGCAGCAATTAATGGGGATCAAAAATGCCCAGATCGGCATTATTTCTCTTAGCGATGAGCTCGATATTGAAACTGTCACCGAAATCTTTGTGCGCATTAACTCCAAGGGCGTCCCGTTGAGCAGTTCGGACTTTGTTATGAGCAAGATCAGTGCGCAGGGGGAGCAGGGGCGGAACTTGCGCAAGACTATTGACTATTTTGCGCATCTGGCTGTCAGTCCACAGTCGTTTGAGGAACTCGAACGAGATACTGAGTTCGTGAAGACTAAATTTTGGTCCAAGATTTCTTGGCTCAAGAATGACTCAGAAGATTTGTACGATCCTACTTATGTCGATCTGATTCGTGTTGCATCAATGGTTGCCTTCCGGCGCGGACAAATTAGTTATGTGGTTCGTGAGCTCAGCGGCTTAGACCCAGAAACTCGTAAGTTCGACCCAGAACGTATCCCTGTGGCGTATGACAAATTCGAGGATGCGTTACTCCGCACAGTAAACGAATATAACTTCAAGAAGTTTCTTACGGTCGTTAAATCTGCGGGATTTGTGAGTAACAAGCTCTTTAGCTCCGTCAATGCAGTGAACTTCGCGTACGCTCTTTTCCTAATCATGAGGGAAGACAAGTGTTCTGACTCGGAAGTTAGCTCCGTAGTACGCCGGTGGCTGGTAATGATGCTTCTCACCGGACGAGCTTCTGGAAGTTTTGAGAGTGGGTTTGAACGAGATCTAGCTCGAATTGCTCGGCATGGCGCTAAGGTCGCTCTGCAAGAAATTGAGCAGAGCGACCTCACTGATGCGTTTTGGGACTTCGGCTTACCTCAACGTTTGGAAACCTCGAGTATCAATAACCCACAGTTCCGTTCATTTTTGGCAGCCCAGGTGAAGGCGAAGGCACAGGCTTTCTTGTCCAAGCACTTCAGTGTGCACGATATGATCGAAATTCAAGGAGACATTCATCATCTCGTTCCGAAGGACTACTTGCGGAAAAATGGTGTGAATGACAAACGTGAATACAACCAAGTTGCGAATTACGCGATGACGGAAACAGCCGTTAATATCCGCATCGGTAACCGTCTACCCGCGGAGTATTTGGGTGAGGTGAAGACTCAAATCGCTAATGGTGAGCCCACACTCGGAGAAATTGTTACAGAAGCTGAGCTTCGGAAGTCATTCGAAGAAAACGCAGTTCCCGAAAGCCTTTTTGAGGTGACAGTCGAGAACTTCGAAAGCTTCCTGGTAGAGCGTCGTAGATTGATGGCCAAGGCGTTGAAGGACTACTACTTTTCACTCTAATCCGATGTCTTAAGGAACATTGTTCTTCGGAAGACGGTCTTCACTAGCTCCATACAATGTGCCCTAGTGGTTTTAAATGCATTCGAGGTCACGCCTAGACTCGGAAGGGACACCACTAACCCAAGGAGCCACCATGAAGCAGCACCCTTTTCGCCACGTCGTTGTCATGGGAGTATCAGGCTCGGGCAAGACAACGGTGGGGGAAGCGCTCTCGCCGCTGGTTGGGCTGGAGTATCGCGATGGTGATGATATGCACCCGCAGGCCAATATCGACAAGATGGCGGCGGGGATACCGCTCAATGATGCGGACCGAGAGCCGTGGCTGAAACAGATTGGTCAGTGGTTGGCGGATAGGCCGGAAGGCGCGATGGTGGGTTGTAGCGCGTTGAAGCGGAAATACCGGGATTTGATTCGCGAGTATTGCCCGGGCGTGGTGTTTGTCCACGTGCACGGGGACTTTGATGTGCTGTATGAGCGCATGCAGCATCGGCCGGGACACTTTATGCCGGCATCGCTCTTGCAATCGCAGTTCGATACCTTGGAGCCGCTGGAAAATGACGAAACCGGCCGGGTCTTTGATGTGACACGGCCGGCGTCGGAAATTGCGGGCGATGCCGCAGCATGGATTAAGACGGGAGCTTAAAGTCGGCGCTAGAAAGCAGCTGCGGCGCCGTACATGACCAGTACTAGGGCGAAGCCGATAACAGAGATGAGCACCTGGTTGACAGTCCAGGTCTTAAGCGTGGTCATGGTGTCCATGCCCATGAGGCGGCCGACGAGCCAGAATCCGGAGTCATTGACATGGGAGCCAAAGACGGAACCGGCAGCGGTTGCAACAACGATTAGGGCGAGCTGTAGTTCGTTGAAGCCACCAGCTTCCACGGCTGGGACCATGAGGGCGGCGGCCGTAGTTAGCGCAACGGTCGCCGAGCCCTGGGCCAGGCGCAGTGCCACGGCGATGAGGTAGCACGCCAGGATGACGGGGATGCCGAGGCCGGAAAGAGAATCAGCAAGCGCATCGCCAATCCCGGAGGTACGCAACACGCCACCGAACATGCCGCCGGCACCGGTGATAAGCACGACCGAGCAGATGGGGCCGAGGGAGGAATCGACAAGCTTTTCCAACGCGGTCTTTTCTACGCCACGGCGCAGGCCCAAGACCACGAGCGCGACGAGGAGGGTAATCAGCAGGGCAATGGGGGTCTGGCCCAGCATGACAAAGAACCGTACCCACGCGGCGTCGGCGTCGATGGTGCCGTAGGACGCCAAAGCATTGAGACCGGTGTTAAAGAAGATGAGCACCATGGGGATGAGCAGGATGGAAATCACCGTGGCGGCAGAGGCGGGTTTGTGAGGTTGCTCGTCCTCCGCGAGGAGGGGACCGGCGATGGCATCGGTTACCGTGATGGGGAATTTCTTACCGGAGAGCAGGCCAAAGCGGTAGCCGGAGATATACCAGGTGGGCAGGGCAAGGATGAGGCCGACTAAAAGAACGAGACCCATATCGGCGCCGTAGAATTCGCTAGCTGCAACAGGACCCGGGTGCGGCGGCAGGTAGACGTGCATAACGGAGAATGCGCCAGCTGCCGGCAGACCGAAGGCAAGGACAGGGCCATTCAAGCGGCGAGCGACGGCGAAGATGACCGGCAGCATCACAATCAGACCGGCATCGAAGAAAATGGGAAAGCCCATAATGAGCGACGCTAGGCCGAGCGCAAGGGGTGCTTTGGATTCGCCGAAGCGGCGGACCATGGCGTCGGCAAGCGATTTAGCGCCACCGGAAGCCTCCACCAGTCGGCCGATCATGGCGCCCAAGCCGACGAGCAGTGCCACCGAACCTAGGGTGGAGCTAAAGCTCTCTGTCATGGTGGGCACGATTGCGTCGAGGGGAATGCCCGCAGCCAGCGCAGTGAGTGCCGAGACCACCAATAGTGTGAGGAAGGCGTGAAGCTTGAAATAGATGACCAACACCAAAATTACGGCGATGGCGGCCACCGCAATGCCCAGCAGTGGGCCGGTCGACAGGGTGGGTTCCCACGTATCCATGGGCGGACTCCTTTTCTAATGCAAACCTTTGAATAACGGCAACGTTAGCAGTAGGCCTGTGTGCCGCCTAAAACAATCGGTTGAATGCGACCTACCCAACACGTAGCCGGGTAAAGACAGAAAAATCCCCTAGGCACCGTGCTGGGCCTAGGGGAGAGGAGTCGTCGGGCGTTTAGTCGAACTGGCCCTGGATAATGGCCGCCGCATCCAGCGGGGTTACATGGTAGGAGATGGGGTTCTGGTTAGCACCTGCCATGAGCGCGCCGGCGCAGGAGTGACCGGCGCCCATCATGTGGCCCAGCTCGTGAGCGATGGTGCCCTGGACTGCCTCTGGGTACTGGGCATTAGGAATCTTGATGAATACCATCTTGTGATCCGGGTAAGCGGCACCCTGAACGTAGCCATTTGGGTCGGGCTTGAAGATGATGGCGATGGTGTCATCATCAGCCTCAGAAGGCTTAACTTCCTTCAAGGAAGCCTTGCCCTTGAGGGCCTTGTTCCACTCGGCAACCGCGGCATCCAGCTGCTTGCGGTACGGGAAGTTTTCAACCACCTTGTACTCCAGCACGCCATCTTTGAAGTACGGCTTTACGGAGTCTTCATCGTGAAGGATGGAAGGATCCGGAACAGGCTTGCCATCGTTGGCCAACTTGGTGATGGTCTTGCAGGTGCCTGGAGAAATGAGGGAGCGAACTGGGTCGCTCTTGGCGCTGGCGGCCGGTGCGGCGACGGTGCCGAGGATGGCTGTTGCAGCCAAAGTGGCGGCAGATAGCTTCTTGAAAGAAGGCATAGGCAGTGAATTACCTTTCGGTTGATTTTAAGGTTCGCTGAGTGCAATATTCCGGGCAATATCCGTGGTAAACGGCACTGCACGGGCGTCTTATGTGTGCGAGCATATATCAGTTTCTTATCTTCTGCAAAGGGAAAAATAAGAATCTAAGGTGTCAACTGCCTATTTGCTGCTTCTAGTTCAGGCGCTGCCCGGTGGTGGTGCTAAATAGATGCACTCGGTCCGGGTCGGGGGAAACGTAGAAAGTATCGCCCACCGCATAGCGGCCGCGGGCATTGACCAGGATGCCGGTCTGACCGCCCATGCGGGTAGAGGACTTAAGGATGCCATCGGCGGAGCTGCTGCCCGCGGCGTCGTTCAGGTCGCCATAAACGTAGGTCTGGTTACCCAGTTCCTCGATATGCGCGACAGTAAACTTTGCCCCACCGTTGCCGGTATCGCTTAACTGCCAGTCTTCAGGGCGGATGCCCACGGTGACAGTCTCAACGCCATCGAAGTTGTAATTGGCCAAGTTGATGGGGGTAGAGCCTATACGCAGCTCCGAGGAGTTATGGGATAGGTCGTAGATATTCATCGCCGGGGAGCCAATGAATCCGGCGACAAAGACGTTCTGCGGGCGGTCATAAATGGTACGGGTGGTATCCACCTGCTGTAGGACGCCGGCGTTGAGAACTGCGACGCGGTCACCCATGGTCATCGCCTCCGTCTGGTCATGGGTGACGTAGACGGTGGTGGTGCCAAGGCGGCGCTGCAGGTTAGAGATCTGCGCGCGGGTGGATACGCGCAGCTTGGCATCCAAGTTGGACAAGGGCTCGTCCATGCAGAATACGGCCGGCTCGCGCACGATGGCGCGTCCCATAGCTACGCGCTGGCGCTGGCCGCCGGAAAGATTGGCGGGCTTGCGGTCCAGCAAATCTTCCATCTGCAGGATCTTCGCAGCCTCTTGCACGCGAGACTTAATCTCGCTTTTAGGGACCTTGCGGTTTTCCAGTGCGAAAGACATATTCTGCGCTACGGACATATTGGGGTAGAGCGCATAGTTTTGAAAGACCATGGCCACGTCGCGGTCCGAGGGGCTCACCCCGGTGACGTCCTTACCACCGATACGAATGGAGCCGCGGTCGGTGGGCTCGAGGCCGGCGAGCATACGCAGGCTGGTGGACTTACCGCAGCCGGAGGGGCCGACAAGGACCAAGAATTCGCCGTCAGCAATATCGAGGTTGAGGCGGTCAACGGCGGGGCGCTTAGCATCCTTGGAGTAGATGCGGCTTGCGCCATCGAAGGTGACAGTAGCCATGGTTACCTTTCAGAATGTAGTGAGGGGAGGAGGGCGCCTGGGGGAGCCTACTTATTGATGACGGTCTTGACCTGGTTGTTATAAATGGACTGCAGGGTCTTTTGCAGGTCTGTAAGCACCTTGGTGACGTCATCGCGGTTGGTGACAATCTTTTCGAAAGCACCACCAATCTCCTGGTCCGCGCCGGGCAGGAAGACACGGGCATTATCCTGCGGGCGAGTCTCCGGAAGTTGCTTGATGGCGGTTTCGAAGTTCGGGTTTTCCTCCATGAACTTCTTCTGATCCTTGTTGTCTACCGCGGTGGAGCGCACCGGCATATAGCCCACGTTCTGGGACCAGTAGCAGGTGTTTTCCTCATTGGTGATGAAGTCGATGAGCTTAATTGCAGCCAACTGGCGGTTCTTGCTGATGCCAGCTGGGATGGCAAGGCCAGCACCACCGGTAGGGCAGGCGCCCTCGCCAGTCGGGTTAGGCAGGAAGGCGGTACCGAGCTCGAATTTGGCGGTATCGGTCAGGCCTGCCAGGTCACCGGTGGACAGCACAGTCGCGGCTGCACGGCCGGTGCCGAACTCCATGGCCATGTCATTGCCCACGTAGGAGTAGCCCTTCTTTTCATCGGTGATGTCTTTGAGCCACTCGACGGCCTTGATGGTCTTGTCATCGGTGAACTTCAAGTCCCACTCATCGGAGTAGGCACCGCCCTTGGACCACAGTGGGCCTTGGAAGATCCAGCCCAGGTAGTCCACGGCATCGCCCCAGCCAAATGGCTTCATCTTGGAATCGGCCGCGGCGAGCTTCTTGGACCACTCGTCCATCTCATCCCAGGACTTCGGGCCGCGGTCAGGCAGACCGGCCTTCTTCCACGCATCCTTGTTGTAATAGAACAACGGCGTGGAACGAGCGAAAGGAAGCGCAAAGTGGCCGCCGTCGTAGTTGTAATCCTCGTAGAGTGGCTGCACATAGGTAGACAGGTCGATGCCGGCTTCCTTCGCCAGGTCATCCACGTTGGCGATCTGGCCGTTGATGGCAAAGTTGTACCACCAGACGTCGGAAAGCACCACGATGTCCGGTAGATCTTGGCCGGTGAGCGCGGCGTTGAATTTCTGTGCAGCCTCTTCGTAGTTCTTGCCGGCATCAACGAGGTTGACCTTGATATCAGGATTCTCCTTTTCAAAGCGGGAGATGATTTCCTTCTCAATGTCCTTAGACGTGCCCGGGTGGTTGGACCACCAGGTCAGTTCGGTGACTTCACCATCGCCGCCTTTGTCTTTACCGCCTTGTGGGTTAGTAGAAGAGGTGCCGGCGCAAGCGGCGAGAGTGGTGGCAGATGCGGCTGTGGTAGCAAGGGCGAGGAATGTGCGGCGTAGCATGTAGTTCTCCTGAAAAATCCTGGTTAAGGGGGGGAAATAAAGTATGTGGAAACGGCGAGCGTGGGTGGGGTAGAAGTCCTTCTATCCCTTGACGGCGCCAGTGGTCAGGCCTTGAATCATGTACTTTTGCAAGGCTAGGAAGATGATCACCATCGGGATGATGGTGAGGATGGTGGCGGCCATAACCGGACCCCAGTTGGTCACGCCATCGTTGTTTTGCAGCATGGTCAGACCCACCTGCAGTGGGGCAACGTCCTCAGTATCGGCCATGAGGAATGGCCACAGGTAGGTATTCCATTCATTGACCATGGTGATGACGGAAAACGCGGTCAGCGTTGGCCAAGAGACCGGCAGGAGCACCTTGGTAAGCAGGCGGATGGGGCCGGCGCCGTCCATACGGGCGGCTTCCACCAGCTCATAGGGCAGGGATAAAAAGTGGTTGCGCATGAGGAAGGTGCCGAAAGCCACGCCGGCCAGCGGCACGATGATGCCCACGAAGGTATTGCGCCAGCCCAAGGAATTGACCAAGGCGTAGTTAGAAATGACGGTGATCTCGCTGGGCACCATGAGTGAGGAAATGACCAACAAGAACACCAGATGGCGGCCTGGGAAGCGCAGGATGGCCAGCGCATAGGCAGAGATGACACCAAGCACAATCTTGATGATGGACAGCACTGCGGTAATGACTACCGAGTTGCGCAGGTAGGTCCAGAAAGGCACGCGGGTGGTGGCATCGGAGTAATTCTCAGTCTCCCATACCGGCGGCAGCCAGTTGACCGGATCCGTATAAATATCGCCCTTGGCCTTGAAAGAGGTCATGAGGATCCAAAAGAGCGGGAGACCAATAAGGAGCAGTACCGCGAGGATACCCAAATAGCCGCCGACGAGCTTGGCGCGACGGGTGGTGGGGGATTCATCCGTGACCATGTGAAGGGTTGAAGTAGCCATAGTGGGTTAACCTCGCTTATCCATGATGCGTACCTGGATCAGGGTGATGATGAGCAGGATCAGGAACAAGATGGTGGCGGCAGTCGCACCGTAGCCGGCGCGGAAGTTGACGAAGGTCTCGTTATAAATCTGGAAGACCAGCGTCTGCGTGCCATTGCCCTGTGGGCCGCCACGGGTCATGACGTTGATGATGTCGAAGACCTGCACGGAGTTAAGAAGCACCGTGATGGAAAGGAAGAAGGTCGTATTGCGCAGCTGCGGCATGGTCACACGCCAGAATTTGCGCCAGCGTCCGGTGCCGTCGATAGCGGCGGCTTCATCCAGTTCCTTGTCTAGGCCTTGGAGCGCGGCTAGATAAATGACAAAGGTATATCCAAGGTTTTTCCACACGAAGGTGAACGTCACCATGAACATCGCCCAACCTGGCACGGCATAGAAATTCGGGGAGTCGATGCCGAACCAGCCCAGCATGTCCTGGATGAGGCCAAAGTTCGGGTCAAAGACGAATTGGAAGGCGATACCAATGGCCGCGCCAGAGATGGCATAGGGCGCGAAGACCACCGAGCGTGCAAAGTTGCGGCCCTTAATGTTCTGGTTGAGCAGCAATGCCAGTGCTAGACCAATGACCATGGAGCCAATGACCGCAAAGAATGTAAATACCACAGTGTTGAGCACGATGGTCTTCGTATCCTCGCGGCTAAACCACTCCACATAATTGTCCAAGCCTACAAAGGTGGAGGTAGGGCTGGAAATATTCCAATTGAAAAAGGATAGCCGGATATTATCCAGCAGCGGCCGGTAAGTAAATACAGCCAGCAGGATCAGGTTCGGCGCTAAAAGCGCTGCGGCCAGCAGCCATTCCTTGTGGCGATTGCGCGCTGCTTTGCGCACCAGCGCCGCAGAATCACTGGGGTTTTCCGTGTGGGCGGGACGGGCGATGGTAGTGCCTGAGTTGCCGCCACTGAGAGAGTCTTCCTGAAAGGTCACTCGGTCAATCTAGGGTGGACGGGTGAAGCCCAGATACATGAAAAACAAACAATCAGTGAATTATTAATGTCCGATGGGTTAAAAGTGGATGCGTCATCAAATTTTTTTAAAAACTCCAGCTCAGCGGGTCGTGGTGCCTGTCTCTTTGCCATAAAACTATGGCTGGCATTACAAAAAATGCCTTGCTTGCCGACGCCCACCTTCCTCCCCCCCTCTCTACACTGGCACCCATATTCCACCGCAATTCCACAAGGAGGAAGCAATGTCTGTCCGCACTGTCTGCAGCAACTATGACTCCGTCAAAATTTGGCAGGAGCCACTTTATAAGGACCTGCATCAGCACCCGGAGCTATCGATGCAGGAGGAGCGCACGCTTGGCATCATCAAGGGCAAGCTTGCTGACCTCGGGTTTGAACAAGTGGATGTAAGCGGTGGCGTGGTTGGCATCTTAGAAAATGGTGCCGGGCCAACTGTCATGCTGCGCGCGGATTTTGATGGCCTACCAGTCAAGGAAGACACTGGCCTGGATTATGCCTCCACCGATACCGCCCTTGACTCGGATGGAAACCCCATATCCGTCATGCACGCCTGCGGTCACGATTCGCACGTGGCCAGCCTGCTGGGCATGGGTGCGCTCATGGCGCAGGCCACCGACCAGTGGTCCGGCACCCTGCAACTAATTTTCCAACCGGGCGAGGAAATCGCCGCCGGTGCCCAGTCCATGGTGGATGACGGTCTGGTAGATAAGGTAGCAACTCCCGATGTTGTCCTAGGCCAACATGTTTTTGCTAGCCAATTTCCTGCTGGCACCGTTGCTCTTGCCGCAGGACCCTTCATGTCCACCGCGGTAAGTCTGGATGTCAAGGTTTATGGCCAAGGCTCGCACGGTTCCATGCCACACCTCAGCGTCGATCCAGTGGTGTTGGCCAGCTCCATTGTGATGCGCCTTCAGACAGTCATTTCCCGCGAACTAAGCCCTTCCGAGTTTGGCGTGTTGACCGTGGGTGCTATCAATGCCGGTTCGAAGGCAAATATCATTCCTTTTGAGGCTAACCTGAAGATCAACGTGCGTGCCTATAGCGAGCAAGTACGCGACAAAATCTCCGGCGCTATCGAGCGCATCGTCAACGCCGAGTGCCAGGCTGCCGGTAGCCCTCAGCCTGCTGAATTTAACTATCACGATGCCTACCCGCTTACCAGCAATGATGACGAGACCACGGCGCGGCTCCAGAAAGCCTTCACATCCTACTTCGGCGCCGACCGCGTTCTTACCGCAGAACCCCTCACAGCCAGTGAGGATTTCTCCACCATTGCGCGTGCCTTTGGGGTTCCCTATTGCTTCTGGGTATTTTCCGGCCGCGAAGAAGGAAAAGATGTTCCCAACCACAGCCCGCACTTCGCCCCACTGCTCCAACCCACATTGCGCACTGGCACCGAAGCACTTGCTGCCGCTGCATTGAGCTATCTGGGCAACGACTAAGCGGGAAACTGTACATGGCCGCACGGCTTTTAAAAGGTGTGTGGCCATTGCTGCTGGCATCCGGGCTGTGGGGGAGTAGTTCATAGCCGCCAGGTCTGGTGAGTTTTCTCTGTGCAAGGTTTTCCTGCGTCCACCGTTTCTTAGTGCATTTAACCGGCAGACCCCTAAAACAGCTCCAACGCCCGGGCCTCACTTGGGGCCGCAGGGCGCTGGAACTGGTTCTCTCTATCTCTCTTGCGTTCTCTCAAACGCATGAACTTAAGATAACTTTCTAGCCTGCTACAGGCCTGCGTTTTACCTGTGAGTATTGTGGTAATGGGGTGGAAATCGGCTAATAGACGCGCAAACCTGCCCACGGTGTAAAGGGCGGCGACCTCTAGGCCGATGAAGAACTATTCATAGGGGTGCGGTTCTGCGTAGGATTCTAGGTAAAACTAAAAGTGTGTTCTCGGGCTTCGGTTGGGGTCGAGAAGCCTTTAAATAGGCGCTAAAACCGTGTCAGAGGAGGAGATGTGTCGCAACAATTTGATCCAGAATTGCACCGGCAAATGGGCGTGGAAGCGGATGTTGTCTTGCGGGTGGGAATGCTCCTAATGGGTGCCGGCACTTCTGGTTACCGTGTTTTAAGGGGGATGAAACGCAGTGCGCGTGCTTTGGGGTTTGACCACTTAGATGCCACAGTGGGTTTGACGCAGATTACTTGTACGTTCCACCGCGGGGAATATTTCAGGACAGTGATTGCCCGGCAACATTCTCCTGCGGTTGATGCTTCGCGGATAGAAGCCTTAGAAGACCTGACCCATAATCGGCTCTATGCGGGGATTACTGCCCAAGAATTGGCGGCAAAGCTGGATGTTATTGAGTTTGGAGTCAAAAAACGCTGGAGCGGTTTAGTTCTTTCTTTTGCCGCCGCGATCGCGTGCGCGGCGTTTGCGTATCTTAACTTTTTCCCGCTAGAAGCGGTGGGGTTGGTGGCTCTAGCGGCGTTTGCAGGCCAGTTTGTGCGGTACACGGTTCTCCACCGGCACGTCCATCAAATCGGGGGAGTAATTGCTGGCGGGGCAACGGCAAGTATCGTTTTCTTCCTTTTAACGGAATTTTTTGGTGCGATAGGCTCAGTGGATCCGAGTGAATTGTCCTCGGGCGTGGTAGCAGCGGTTTTATTCTTGATCCCCGGGTTTCCTCTTTTCTCTGCTTTGATCGACATTGCGCGTTTTGATTTGGATGCAGGAATAGTCAGGTTAGGGTACGCCTTCACTGTTATATTTACAGCGACTTTCACTGTCTCGATGGTTAGCTGGTTGACACAACTTACCCCTGATCCACCCGCCCCTGCACAGGATATGAAGTGGTTTTTGTTGGCGCCGGTCGCAAGTTTTCTGGGAATTGCTGGCTTTGCCTTTCTATTCAACTCTTCCCGCCGCATGGTTTTGGTCGCAGCGTGTGTCGGAACAGTGGCAAACGAGCTCCGTTTGATCCTCATTCACGCAGGTACAACTATTTTCTTTGCGGCATTCGTGGGAGGACTATTGATTGGGCTGCTAGGTGCGGTCGCTTCTAAAAAGGCGCGCCTTCCTCGTATTACAACGACCGTTCCGGCTGCAGTAATCATGATTCCGGGGGTGACAATGTTCCGAGCAGTGTTTTATTTGAATGACGGTCAAATGGATCAAGCTTTGGCAAACGTTGCGACAGGAATGATGGTGGTTGGCTCCATTGGTGCCGGATTGGTGTTTTCTCGCCTGCTAACTGATAAGGATTGGGCATTGGGCCGACTTATTGATTTTGATAAAAAGATTCCGCAGAAGCCCTCTACAGCATGAAGTTAGGGTTTTAGTTGGAAAACGCCTGTGGCCCCCACTTCCTTTCGGAACTGGGGGCCACAGGCGTCTCTCTCACTGTTTCCATATATCGGCATGTGCCGCCCTGTGGAAACTGCAGGGGGTTCTCTCTATCTCTCTCTCGTATGCGCTCTCTCAAACGCACGATCTCAGTATGGGGCACTGTGCTGTAGTGTCCATGAGGCTCGGCTGTTGGGTGGCTGTTAATGGCTGGGAGGGGATGGATAAGGCACTGACAAGCGTAACAATTGTGGGGGAGTGCAATATTGGCGCATAAAAGTGACGTACACCATAAGTTGTTTCTGTAGGGTTGAGGGCATGCGCGCACCGGGCCTGCGCCGTTTTCAACTGCTTGTATAGCTACAGAATTGAGGTGAGGAGCATGTCTCCTCTCACTTCCCAACCCCCAGCCAATGATGCCGTGCCGGCACAGGTGGAAGATACAGAAGAAACAAAACGCCAGCATCGCTCGGCCATAAAGGCAGCGTTTATAGGCACCTTCATTGAGTGGTTCGATTACGCAGCCTATATCTATATGTCCGCGATTATCTCCCGAGTCTTTTTCCCGGAGATGGAAGGCCGCCGTGCCCTGATTATGACGTTTGCGCTCTTTGCGCTGTCATTCTTGGTGCGGCCTTTGGGTGGAATCGTATGGGGTCACTTCGGTGATAAACACGGACGCATCCAGACCCTAACGGTCTCCATTGTGATGATGTCCCTGGCTACCGCGTGCATCGGTTTCCTTCCTGGCTATGCCACCATCGGCTTCGCCGCGTCCCTTTTGCTGCTGCTGTGCCGCATGGTGCAGGGCTTTTCGGCAGCCGGTGAGTATGCAGGCGCGGCCACGCACTTGGCCGAGATCGCTCCGGCCGGCAAGCGCGGCATATATTCCGCGGTGGTACCGTCCGCTACGGCTTCCGGCTTGTTGCTGGGCTCGCTCATTGCGGCGTTGCTGACGGGCGTGCTCGACGATGCTGCCTTGGATTCCTGGGGCTGGCGTGTGCCTTTCTTGATTGCGCTGCCTTTGGGCATGTATGGCCTGTGGATTCGCCGTCATACGGAGGAGTCCTCCCACTTTGAGGATCAGGATGAACCGGAAGAATCCCCACTGCGTGAGGTGCTCAAATACCCCAAGTCCTTAGCCATTGCTTTTGCTGGTGCGGTGCTCAACGCCATTGGTTTCTACGTCATCTTGACCTACCTGCCCACCTACCTCTCAGAAGAGTTGGGTATGGCCGCAACCCCGGCGTTTATAGCGTCCTCTGTTGCCTCCGCATTTTATGTGGGCTTTGCCTTGCTCACCGGCATGCTTTCGGACCGCCTGGGCCGCCGCACAACCATGCTGTGCGCGGCAGCTTTTATGGGCGTGACTATCATTCCAGCCTTTATGCTTCTCAACGGCGCCGGAATCCTCCTCGTCATTATCATTCAGGTTTGCTTGGGTGGCGTGCTGGCGCTTAACGACGGCGTCCTGCCCTCCTTCCTTTCCGAGCAGTTCCCCACGCACGTGCGTCTATCCGGCTTCGCGCTGACATTTAATACGGCCAATGCTGTCTTTGGCGGTACCGCTCCGATGATTGCCACCTGGCTTATTGATGTCACAGGACTGCAGCTTGCCCCTGCTTTTTATTTGGTGGCTGCGGCGCTGGTGACTGGAACCGCGGTGCTATTCGCGTCGAAAAAGAATAAGCTGCACCAGTAGCGTTTCGCTATAACAGGATAAAACGCCTGCGGCCCTCGGAACCGGAAGGAACCGAGGGCCGCAGGCGTCTCTCTCTACAAGGTGTTTCCATGTATCGGCCTAAGCCGCCCTCTGGAAACTGAGGGGTTCTCTCTATCTCTCTCGTATGCGCTCTCTCAAACGCATGATTAAAGTATGGGGCACGGGGCTGCTACCACAATGGATTGTGCCTGATAGGTCCCTGCTAGTTGCTGAAAGTTTACTGCTAGCCCATTTGTGACTTAGTAGTCATAACTTTCGGCAGTATTTGCATCCGCGCCAATGCGTTGCAGGTGTGTGCGGCGCTTTAAGCGGATGGCCGGGCGGGCTGCCATGCCGAGGCTGCCCAGGAGGTAGAAGACGGTAGCGACCATCGACAAGCCGGCAAGCGTTAGCACCGAGCCGAGGATAAACACCACGGAGATGGCGATATCATTGGCGATGGAAAACGTCTCGTATTTGTTTTTAATTTTGATTTCGTTATTCTGCCCGAGCTTGATTTTTAGGTCGGGGTCCTTTTCCTGTTCTGACATGATGCCTCCCACCTTGCCAGACAGGAAAAGTGCTTGTCGAACCACGTTTTTGTGGGATTATTGGAACATTCCCCAGATAGTGGCAAAGAGCACGATAAAGCCCATGACCGCCACGAAATAGTTGGTCTTTTTGCCGCGGAAGCGGGCTAGGGCGTCCACTCGGTAAATGACCCAGATGGGAAGCAGGTAGGTCATGAAGGCGAAGAAGACGCCGCCCACGACAGAAATCATGTCCAGGATGGAGGGGTTGAAAATTCCTACCAGTGACGTGGCGATGAAGATGAAGAGGTAGGTCCATAGGTCGAGCGTGCGGGCAGACATCTTCTTTGTGGCTTTCGGGGCGGCCAGGTTGAAGAGGTACTGGGTGCCCTCGATGGTGCCAAGGGCATGGCCGAAATAGGAAGAAGCCACTGCACAAATAACCACGATGGGTGCCATGTAGGCCATAAATGGGGTGCCGGTCTCGTTGGCGAAGTAGGAAAGTACCGGCAGGTTCTTGTCATTTGCCTCCTGCATGCCGTCTGCACCCATGGCCAGCGCGCAGGACCAGACAAAGAACATGGTGAAGACGGTTAGCAAGATGGCGGAATTGCGGATAACCTTATCGGATTGTGCGTGGTGGTCCGCGCCGTATTCCTTTTCCATGCCCAGCGAGAATTGGGAGATCGCAGCAACGAAGGAGAAGGAGAACACCAAGACGGGAAGGATAAGGATAATGGCCTTGATAACGCCGCCAGCGGTGTGATCGCCGGCCTCCATGAAGGACCCGAGGTCCCATTGTGGAATGAGGTAGAGCGATACTGCTGCCAGCGCCACGATGAGCGGGTAAACCACGAACTGAGCAATCTTCAACATGATGGCATTGCCAAAGGCAAGTGCCAGCGTCATCAGACCTACGCACAGCGGTGCCAAGATGTAGCGGGAAATTTCCGGCCCGCCTAGCTGGTTGACGATGAAACTATCGACTGTATTGGTAATAGATACGCCGTAAATGAGCACCACCGGGAAGATGGTGAACCAGTAGATAATCGCGAGGATGATGCCGTTGCCCCGGCCAAAGAAGTGAGTGAGTACTGCAAGGACGTCTTCGCCATGCAGCGGCGAATAGCTAATGATCCAGGAGAAAGCACGGTGGGCCAGGTAGGTCATCGGGAAGATGAGCAGGGTGGCTACCAGTAGCGGGACGAAGCCGAAACTGCCGGCGGAAATCGGCAAGAAGAGGATACCTGCGCCCACGGCAGTGCCGAAGAGCGTGATGGTCCACTGGCTATTGACGGCCTTATTGGTAGCTACCTGGCTGCCGCTTGGGGTGTCTGCGCCGCCGGTAGTGGGTGAACTAGCCGGTGAAGCAGGCGCATTCGCAGTCGTGTGAGACATAGAATTTATCCTTCAGTACGTGTGAATGAGCTAACATAAACAATCTATATGAAGGTTTTGGCAAACGAAAGCAAATGTGTGATCTAGATTAAATAAAAGCTAAAGACCGCCGCACCGAGGGTGGTGCAACGGTCTTTGGGAATCTTGCTAAGGCTTGGCAGCTAGTCCGCGATCAGGTTTTCTTCCTTCAAAAAATCGAGTGCCACGGTGGTGTAGTCCTCACCGTCGACGTCGACGCGGGCATTGAGTTCCTGCATCTTTTCGTCGGTAAGCAGCTGTGACAGGGGAGCGAAGAGCTCTTTAATTTCTGGGTGTTCATCTAAAACCTCGGTGCGGATAACCGGGGCAAGGTTGTACTTAGGGAAGAACAGATCAGGGTCCGTCAACACCTGCAGTTGGAGGGCTTTAATGCGGCCATCGGTGGCGAAAACGGAGCCAAAGGTGCATTCTCCCTTGTCTAAGGCGGCATAGACCGCGCCGGAATCCATTTCCTTAATGCGGCTGCGTGGAGGCTCTTTCACCCCATAACTCTTGAGCATGGGAAGGAGTCCATCATTGCGGGCGAGGAATTCGGCATCGGTGCAGAAGGTTTGCTGCTCGGGAGGAAGCTCCTTAATATCCGCGAGCGTCTCTACGTCCGATTCTTGGTGCGTCTTCTCACTTGTAGCCAAGGCGTAGGTATTGTTCATTGGCGCTGGCGGCAGCCACGTTAAGCCATTTTCCTTATCAGCCTTTTCCACGGCTGCGTATTGTTCCCGTGAACCAGGAACGGGATCATCATGGCCCAAATAGGTAATCCATGCGGTACCGGTGTACTCAAACATCGTGTCCATATCGCCTACTTGGAGGGCTTGGCGGGCCGAAGTAGATCCCGGAATATTGGTGAGATCCTTGACGTTGGCACCCGCTGACTGCAGCAAAATGGCTCCAATTTTTCCCAAAATGATCTGCTCGGTGAAGTTCTTTGACCCGATGGAAATGGTCTCGCCTCTCAGATCAATGCCGGCGAGATCGCCTTGCAGTTCGCCGCGGGGAATCAAACCACCTGCAGTACCAAGGCCACAGCCCGCCAGAAAAAGGGTGCCTACCGCGGTGAGTGTTGCCATCAGGCGTTTCATTTGATCATCCCCTTCGGCGTAAAAGCGAGTTCCAATAGTCGGCCCACCCATTCCACGGTGAGCGCTAAGGCTGCGATAAGTACCGCGCCCGAAACAAGGATCGGCGTGCGATAAAGGTTGATTCCAGAGGTGATGAGTCCGCCAAGCCCACCGGCATCGATAAACGTGGCAAACGCACCTGCGCCTACGAGAAGCACCAAAGACGTGCGGACACCGGTCATGATGACCGGCAGCGCAAGCGGAAGCTCTACCTTGGCGAGAACCTGCATGGGGGACATGCTTAGCCCGTGCGCTGCCTCAATGAGCTGCTTGTCGACGCCCCTTAAACCTGCAATGACATTGGCCAGCACCGGCAAGAAGGCATAAAACCACAACCCGAGGATGGCAACCGGAGTGCCGAAGCCGAGCCAAATGGCCAGGAGTACAATGACGCCAACGACCGGAGCTGCCTGACCAATATTGGCGATACCCGTGACCACGGGGGCAAGAAATTGCGTGGACTGTCTCGTGAGCAGAATCCCTAAGGGGATTGCGGCAGCGATAACCAAGAGTGCGGAAATAAGCACGAGCACGAGGTGCTCCCACGCCAAAGCCGCGACGGAATTGAGCTCCAAGGTGCGAGCCTCAATTTCATCAAGATCCGCGATGGCGTGCCAAATGAGCCATCCGACAACTGCCGCGATGACTAGAACTGGAATACCGAAAATGAGGAGCCGGTTCTCTCCTCCGAGGCGTTTAAGCTTTTCCACTGCTACCTCCTTCACCGCGAGGAGAGTGGGCATCGGAGTTGATCTGACGGATGTAGTCATTGACCGTGTCATAAAGGAGCACGCCTTGGAATTTTCCGCGGCGGGTAACCATGGCGCCGCCGTGGGAGGAAGCAAGCATAGCCGACATGGCGTCGTTAAGCGTAGAACGAGCTTCCACCACAGAGGACAACTCTATAGTCGGATCAGGAATGAACTCAAAGCGGCTGAGCTGGCGTTTGGTGATCCATTCGCGCGGGTGATCGTGCTCGTCCAGGATAACGACAGTCCCTTCTCCGGCGGTATCTAAACGCTCGAGAACGTCTGCAGTCTTCTCGCCGATGCGCCCTATGGGTGGCGACCAAAGCTCAAGTTCATCCGCGCGCCGCAAATTTAGCTGCTTGAGGGCAGAGCCCGAACCGATGAAGTCTTCCACAAAATCATTCGCTGGTGCGGCCAGAATATTTTCCGGCGTATCGTACTGGCTAATCTGCGCGCCGGGTTCAAAAATGAGGATACGGTGGCCCAGCTTGATCGCTTCATCGATATCGTGCGTTACGCACACAACGGTCTTCTTTAGCTCCGATTGGATGTTTACCAGTTCATCCTGCAGGTGCGTGCGCGTAATCGGGTCCACTGCGCCGAAAGGCTCATCCATGAGCACCACTGGGGGATCGGCCGCGAGACCACGCGCTACACCCACGCGCTGCTGTTGTCCGCCCGAAAGTTCTCGGGGGAAGCGGTCCCGGTAGATCGAGGGATCCAAGCCCACCATGTCCAAGAGCTCATCGGTGCGCTGTGAGATTTTGTTGTTATTCCATTTCTTGAGCTTTGGCACGAGTGCAATATTGTCTGCGACGGACATGTGGGGAATGAGGCCGCCGCCTTGAATAACATATCCGATGTCTCGGCGCAGCTGGGTGGAATTCTTCTTGGTTACGTCTTCACCGTTAATCCGGATTTCGCCGCTGGTGGGTTCGACCAGGCGGTTAATCATTTTAAGCGAAGTGGTCTTACCACAGCCGGAAGGTCCCACAAATGCCACGAGCTCTCCGGCGGGGATGCGGAAAGACAACTCTTTTACCGCAGGTGATTTCTGTCCTGGGTAAGACTTGGTCACGTGGTCAAAGACGATTTCAGCACCGCTGGTCTCGCTAGCTGAAACCGGACTTGATTGCTTGTTTTGTGTCATGCGGAAATGCCTTTCGGGGTGGTCAGTTTCTGGATGCCGGCAAGAATTGCATCCACGATGAGAGCGATTACCACGACGCCGAGTGTGCCGACTAGCGTGTAATTCAGCGCGTTGGTGCCGCCAATTTGGCTAAGGCCGGAATAGATATAGCCGCCGAGGCCTGGTCCAAGTGCATAGGCCGCGATGGCGGCCACGCCCATAGACATCTGGGTTGCCACTCGGATGCCAGTCATGATGATGGGCCATGCCAGTGGCAAGCGGATGCGAAAAAGAATCGCCGCTTTGCTCATGCCTTGTCCGCGAGCAGATTCAATAATGCTGGGGTCCACCGTATGCAGCCCGACAATCGCGTTGCGCAGAATTGGCAAAACTGCATAAAAGACTACGAGAACTACGGAGGGCACTGTGCCGATTCCAAAGAGGGGAATGGCGAGGCCGAGAAGGGCGAGTGAGGGAAGCGTTAGGCCAATGGAGGATAGGGCATTGGCTAGGGCCGCTCCGCGTGGGCGTTGAGCCGCAAAAATAGCTATCACGAGAGCGATTATTAGTGCTACGGCCACGGATTGGATGACCAAGCTGGTGTGCTGATAGCTGCGGAAGAGGATGTCCTGCCAACGCGCAGCAATAAAATCTGTCATTTCATCACCTTAAAGAAAGAAGGAGAGGGTGGGATTGGTGTTTTAGTCTCTATAAAACTCCCTTCGAGAAGGCATGACGTACCGGTCAAGGATACAAAGTTGGAGGTGGGTCGGCCAATGGACAAGAAGAAGGCCGCCGCACCATGGGAGGTGCGGCGGCCTTCTGTTTGAGACGGGCTAGGAAACTATATTCCTAGGGCAGAAGTGAGGTGTTCTTAGAACAGGCCCTCAGCCTTCTTGCCAAAGTCATTCAAGGTGTGCTCGCGGGAATCAACGTTCTGGTCGTTGTACTTGGAGTCATCACCCTTGATGCGGGAGGTCTGGGTTACCTCGATGTTATTGATGAGGCGGCCTTCCTTGGTCTTGCCATCGCCGAAGTCCAGGTTCGCAATGCGAGCCTCCTCGCCAGCGTTAATCGGGTTAGCCAGGGTTACCTCGAAGGAGCGGGTGGAGGTCTTCTCGTTGAAGCCCAGGTCACGGATGTGAGCGCCTTTGGAGGAACGCGGAGTGATGAGGCGGTCAACGCCCTTCGGGCCCTTGGCGGTCTTCACATCAACGCGGAACTGGGTAGCTGGGAACTCGCCGTAGTAGCGCTCGGAGCCAACGTTCTTGGCGCGAACTGCAACGGTGCCTGCGAAGCCAGCGTGCTTAGCGCCGGAAACGGTCATGTAAGGCTCGAGGTCGAGCTTGTGCTTGGAGTCCTTCTTGTCCTCCTTGGCATCAACCTCTTCCTGCTTCTTCTTGTCAGCAGCCTCTTCGTTCTTGCCCTCTGCCTCAGAAACCTTCTCGGCATCTTCCTTGGCGGTGCCCTCGGTGTCCTTGATTACCTCTGCGTCAGCCTCGAGGTTCTTGTCCTCTTGCACAACCTTCGGGTCGTTGACGTCGGTGGTGTTCTGGGCATCCTTGTTAGGAGCGTAGGAATCAGACAGCTTGTCGTACAGCTTGACGCGAACTTCGTTCTTAACCGGCTGCATTGCATTCCAAGCGGTCGGGGTGGACCAGGTGCCGTTTGGCTTGCAGTACTGCTGGGTACCGGTCATGTTCAGCACGCGGAAGCCGTAGGTAGCTTCACCGGTGTGGTTTGGCGGAACGTCGTAAGGTCCGATGGACTGGCCAGCCTCCCAAGACAGGGAGTAGGAGGCGCTAGCACCAATCTTGGTTGCGATCTCGTGGGAGATGCCTGCGGAGCCTTCAGCATTCTTGCCGGAGCCCTTGCCGCCCAGGTTCATGGACGTGGTCTCGGTGCGGTCACCGTTGACGGAAACGGAGATGGACTGGGACTTGGACAGATCCTGCTGCAGCGGGATGTCCTTCTTGGTCTGGTTGGTGGTGGAGATGGTGCCGGCCGGCAGGAAGCGATCGGAAACCTTGTAGACCACGGTGCGGTGGTCCTCCCACGGGTTACATACCGGGCGAGGGTTCAGAACGTTCGCCTTCATGTGGTCGGAACCGTGGGTGGTGTGGATGATGGGCAGATCCGGGTTCAGCGCCGGGGTTTCCGGGTAGGACTCGGTCTGGGTGGTGGCGCCAGCCAGCGGTGCCGCGAATGCGGTGCCGGCGACGATGAGGCCGGCGGTCAAGCCGGTCATGCGACGACGAATCGACATCTAGAACTTCTCCTAATGCAGGTAGAAAATGAATGAACTTATGAATGAAATCCAGCAACTCTCGACGTTGCGCTAAGAAAACGCTAAAACACGCTTAAAGTTACGTCATCTCTTAGATGTCTATATATTTTGCCTCCAGAAGGAGCGATATACTTCATATAGACCAAGCTGTTTATTGGGTCTTGTTCCTGCTAAGTGGTCGATAGTGTGTCAAAAATTATTGATGGATAGATGTCTATACAATTCCTATTTGGAGCGAATTGGAATACCCCCGTGTGGGGGTATTCTGCCTCTCCCAAAAGTGACGTACGAGTCTTGTAGGGAAATTACGGGCGTGCCACTATATGCGTCGTACGCTGCATTTAAGCGGGTGAAAGGTGGTTATAAAATGCCTGCGCGTGAATGTTACATGTCATAAGTTATAGGCGTTTACATGGCAGAGGTTGGTGCTTTTCGCAACCGGAACTGTCCAGGATGTTCCGAAGAGGGTGGGGTGCAGGGCTAGAAGAGGGTGGATTCGACGATCAGCATGAGGGCTGCAGAGATGGCCACAATGATGACGATGCGGTTGAGCAGTTTCCTATCTATAAATCGGTTGAGGTAGTTCGCTGCGATAAGTCCAATGACAATAAGGGGGAAATAGGCCGCCGCAGCGGTTACTTGGGTGCTGCTGATCTGTCCATTGAGGGTCAAAATTATAAGAGAAATTAAGGTTCCGAGGACGAAGGTGCCCGCCAAAGTGCCGCGGGTACGGTTCGGATCAAAACGCTTCATAATCAACGCCATGGGCGGGCCGCCTATGGAAGTGGAGGTGCCCAGGATGCCGGAGGCTACGCCGGCGATGAGCGTATTGAGGGTGGTCGGCCGCGGGCTCCATCCCAAACTGGATAGGGTCATGGCAAAGAGTACGGCGCAACCGATGAAGATGGATAATCCATCAGGGGACAGACTCGCGATTGCCCAAGCGCCTATTAAGGAACCGGGGATGCGGGCAAGAGAAGAGATTCCCACCACGCGCCAAGAAGTCTCGCGGTAGGAGCGCGATAGCGTATAGCTAGAAATGCACAACGCGAGCAGCAGAATGAGCGTGGGTAGCAGCTCAGGTCGAATGAGCGCGATGATGGGCGTGGCAATGGTCCCTAAACCAAAACCGATGGCGCCCTGAGTGATGGTGCCGGCAAAGATGAGGAGGCCGATGAAGATATAGGACCATGCGTCCGCGGAGATTCCCAGAAACATAACGAGTGCTAAGTGTATCTGGGCTCAATCCTGCCGACTAAACCTAGGAAAGGCGAGCTGTCACTTTCTCATTGGAGGCGATTTCCTCCAACCGCTCTGCTGGGCACACGCCGGCAACGATGACGGCGGAACCTCCCGCGGCGAGGGGCTCGAGCACGGCGCGGGAAAAAGACTCATTATCAGACCAGCCGGTAGATAGCAGGCGCTCGGCGCTCGCAGGAGTATTGACGAGTTGCGGCAGTGGCTGGGTTTCACCAAAGTACTGATCGCCGTAGAAGCGCACGGTAGGGCCGAAATCAATAGCGCCAGTGGGTAGATCGCCGCCGGATTCTACGACGCCGCGGCCAAAGGGGTCCTCGCTGATGAGCACGATATCGGCTTGGGGTTGACGATCATGGGCGGCGGGGTAGCGGGAGGGGGAGGTAAAGACGACGTCGGCAAGCGCGGCAGGCTCGCCAAAGCTATAGGAAGGGCCGGAGGCGAGCGCACCCAAGGCCACAACGGCCGCTTGCCACGAGGAGGGCAGATCGATGGCAATGGTGGAATCTGCCTCTAGGTCGAGCTCTTCTTCCAGCATATTGGCGATCTTCGCTACCCAATTGTCGAGCGTTTGCCCGGAAAAATCCATGCGTGCGCCGGTGGTCTCGTTATATACGGTAAGGCGCGGAGAGGCGGCATCGGCATGCAAAAGATGGGCGAGTAGTTCCATACTCGCCCATCGTAGGGGAGAAGTGCTAGTTCACGCAGCGCGGGCCATCGCCACCGGCGTCGATTTCTGGGGAAACCTTGGCGGTACCGAAGTCATCGCCCGGGGTGCCTACCGGCTGGCTGGACTTGTCTTCCTCCGGCTCTTGGGCGCTGGCCTCCTTATCGGAGGGGCCCTGGTAGTCATCGGTAGCCACGACGATGAGGGTGTCATTATCGAGCTGCGGGTTCTCTGCCACCGGCAGGCCACCCAGTTTCTTGGCTAGGGCTTTCGCCTCCTTGCTCGTCGGATCAGCGGCTACCACTTGCGACTCACTGTAGATGCCCGGTTGCGCGTTAGCGGAGCGCTCTACCGTATAGCCCTTGCCCTCAAGCCAAGAGCCGATGCCGGAAGCTAGGCCGTCAATATTGCCGGCGTTGAGGACGTGGATATTGATATTAGGATCGACGTCCTTGTCCTTGTCCGCCTTTTTCTGCTTGTCCTTATCCTCGGCCTTGGCCTCATCGGTGGCTTCATCGTGGGACTTAGCCAAATCGTCCATGAAACGGTGAACCTCGGCGGCGTCGATAGTGACGATAGATTCGCCATAATCGCCCTGGCCGTCGATGGAGGTAACAGGGATGGTGGTGAAGGTGACATTGCCGCCTGCCAGGCCGGCAAGCTGGGTAACAAAGCCCATAATGTCCCAGCCCTCATCGATGACTACGGAGCGTTCCACCGCCTTGGCAATCTTGGAAAGCTTGGAGGGATTAGCCAGGGTGTCATTGTCCAAGATCTTATTGACCAGGGAAGCCATAAAAGCCTGCTGGCGCACGATGCGGTCGAGGTCGCCGCGCGGCAGGTTGTAGCGCTGGCGCACAAAGGCTAGGGCCTTGGCGCCATCGAGGGTCTGCTTGCCCTTGCTGAACTTAGCGCCAGACATATCGTCATTGACGTCATCATTGAGGCAGACTTCGACACCATCGACGGCGTCGGTAAGCAGGGTAAAGCCCAGCAGGCCCACCTCCGCGTAGTGGTCGATGGACACACCGGTCAAGGACCGCACCATGGCCAATAACCCTTCGCGGCCGGCCTCGACGCCCTGCTTTTCGATGTCCTTATCCGAGTGCGGCTTCTTTTTGCCCTTTGCTTCTTCCTCTGCGTTTTCCTGCTTGAGCTCGTCCACCTTGGCGTTCTTGTGAGAGGCGAAGACAGCATTCATCTTCATATTGCCGTACTCCGGATCCTTAACATAGGTATCGCGCGGAATGGACACGGCGGTAGCACGGGATCCATCCTCCGGCACGCGGATGAGCATCATGGTGTCGGTATTTTCCTCACCATCGGCCACGCCGGCGTGCAGGTCTGCTAGTTCCTTATCGGAGAGGGGATCGCCCTTAGCATCGGTGCGCGAATCCTTGCCCACCAGCAAGATATCCACCGCGCCATCGAGCGAGTCACCGGAAAGTCCCTTGCCGCCTAAGGACAAGTCCTTGGCAGAAGACATACCATTATCAAGCCGGCCGACGGTGGCATAACCCACGCCAGATACCACCAGGATCAGGGCGGATAGCAGGGCTACGATCGTCTTTATGGCCGTGGAACCTTTTTGCTTTACCGCACTAGCGGCAGAGGGCGCCGGCTGAATGGTGCGCGCCCGGCGAGTGTTCTCAGAAGTCACAAGTGGAGGCTTTCTAGATTGGTGGGGATCTGGAGACAGTTTAGGGCAGAACGTTAAAAAATTAGTGATCCGCGTCCGATTTCGCGTGTTCGGGCAGTGTCCCTGCCCAGCGCGAGGAGTGCTTGTGACTAAGCTCGTGGCCATTGTGACTACTCCAACTCAACTCCCACTGGCCGTGATCACCGTGACTTATAGTCCCGGACAATACCTCGGTAGTTTTTTAGACTCCCTGCCGAGTGCGTACGCCCGCGGCACCAAGGTGGTGCTTGCGGATAATGGCTCTACCGACGGTGTTCCCGAGGCTGCCGCCCGCGAGCGCGCCGGGGTAGATTTCCTCGATACCGGCGGGAATATCGGCTATGGCGCTGGCATGAACGCCGGTGCCCGCTTCGCCCGCGAGCGCGGCGGAGTAGATGAGGAATTTTTCCTGATTTCCAACCCGGACGTTGCCTTTAGACCGGGATCTATCGATCGGCTCATCGAGTGTGCCCGCAAATGGCCGGACGCTGCGGCCGTGGGCCCGCGCATAGTAGAGCCGGACGGCACCAATTACCCCTCTGCCCGTGCCGTGCCTACCGTCGCCACCGGCATTGGGCACGCCCTCTTTTCCTCGATCTGGCCCTCTAATCCGTGGTCGCGCGCTTATCGCAATGAAACCGATATGACTACGCAGCGGCCGGCTGGTTGGTTATCTGGTTCCTGCCTTCTTGTGCGTTGGGAGGCTTTTGAAGCCATCGGCGGATTTGATGAGCGTTACTTCATGTACCTCGAAGACGTAGATCTAGGCGATCGCTTCGCGCGTGCCGGCTACCAAAACATTTTCTGCCCAGAAGCAGTCATCAGTCACGCCAAGGGGCATTCCACACAAGCGCACGCCGGCGCCATGCTACGCGCTCACCATGACTCCGCCTACCGCTTCCAAGCAGACCGCCACCCCGCCTGGTGGCAGGCCCCATTGCGTGGTGCACTGTGGCTGGGGCTGCGGGTGCGTGGGTTAATTGCCTCGGCATCGGCAGGTTCTTAGGCCGCGGTGCGCGTGCCGTTGACCTAGATTGCGCTTTTAAGCTCTACACTGTCCCTCAGAAAATCACCGAATAAAACTGTCTGCATACATAAGGAAGACTATGACTGAAGCAGTCACCACCCACGGTGCCAGCACGGATGCAGTGATTCTCGTTGGCGGTCGCGGTACCCGCCTGCGTCCACTAACCATCGGTACACCGAAGCCGATGCTGCCGACGGCCAACTATCCGTTCCTGCAGCATCTTCTCGCCCGCATCAAGGCCGCCGGCATCGAGCACGTGGTCATGTCTACCTCATATAAGGCTGAGGTCTTTGAGGAGTACTTCGGCGACGGTTCGGACCTAGGCCTGGAGATCGAGTACGTGGTGGAAGAGACCGCACTCGGTACCGGCGGCGGTATCCGCAATGTCTACGACAAGCTGCGCAATGACACCGTCATGGTCTTCAACGGCGATGTGCTGTCCGGCATGGACCTGGAGGGAATCCTCACCACGCACCATGACAAGGACGCCGATGTCACCATGCATCTGCTCAACGTGGCTGATCCTCGTGCCTTCGGCTGCGTGCCTACCGATTCCAATGGTCGGGTAACCGCCTTCTTGGAAAAGACTGAGGACCCGCCGACCAACCAGATCAACGCCGGCTGCTACGTATTCAAGCGTTCGGTCATCGAGTCTATTCCGGCCGATCGTGTCGTCTCTGTCGAGCGCGAGACTTTCCCGGGACTGCTGGCAGAGGGTCGCCTCGTTGTCGGTCACGTGGACAACTCCTACTGGCGCGACATGGGCCGCCCAGATGACTTCACTCGCGGATCGTCGGACTTGGTGCGCGGCATTGCGCCTTCCCCGCTGATTGAAGGCAAGACCGGCGAGTCCTTGGTGGATCCTTCGGCCGGCATCGCTGGTGGCGTGCTGCTGCTGTCCGGTACTGCCGTGGGCCGTGGTTCCGAGGTAGGCGCCGGATCTCGCCTCGAGGGCACCGTCGTCTTCGATGGCGTGCGCATTGAGCCAGGTGCCATCATTCATAACTCCATTATTGCCTCCGGCGCACATATTGGCGCCAACGCGGTCATTGAAAACTGCGTCATTGGCGAGGGCGCCCACATTGGAGCACGCTGCGAGCTTCTCGACGGCATGCGTGTCTTCCCCGGCGTTTCCATCCCGGACGCTGGAGTGCGTTTTAGCTCCGATGCTTAACGCTCCTGCCGTGGGCTGGGCCATGCGATAAGTCCGACTGGGATAGGCCGAACTGAGGAAAATGAGTCCTCGGTTCGGCCTTTTCCATGCGGAATTACTCAGCCTGTCCTTCTAAAGCTGCCACCATAATGCGAAATCTGTGCAGCGTTGGTGAGTACGTAGATCCCTTCTTTGAGAGAGTGTGCGCGCGACACGCCGGAATTTTCTGAAAATTGTTGACAGAAAAACGGGGTGCCACTACATGTAGTACCCCCTACCTATACCCCCGGTGGGGAGTAGTTGTTACAGATGTGACGCGTGGGGATCGTGTGCTGCGTTTTTGCCGAAAAGTGCGAAGAAGCCGCTAATTCGGGTTGACGATATTTAGTGATCCGGTGTGAAATTACATCAGTGAAAGAAACAGCGGCCGACGCTGTTACTTCCACACCGGCCCAGCGGGGTTACCCAAAGGGAATGTGGTGTACGGTCGGTTGCACTGATTAGAATTACCCAACCTCGGAGAAAGGAAAAGGCGTGGACAAAATGGCTAATAACAACGCCATTCTCCGTGGCGGTGCTGCTGCAGAGATGTCACTCGATGAACTCTTCGGTGCCGTCGAGCAGGAGTGGCAGGACCAAGCGCTGTGCGCGCAGACGGACCCTGAAGCATTCTTCCCTGAAAAGGGAGGTTCTACCCGTGAGGCTAAGCGCATTTGCCAGGCCTGCGCGGTGCGTGATGAATGCTTGGAGTACGCGTTGGAGCACGACGAGCGCTTCGGTATTTGGGGCGGGCTATCGGACCGTGAGCGCCGCCGCCTCAAGCGCGAGATTGGATAATTAAGGTGTCCAGAAAGGCCCCGGGCAAGCACATGACGTGCGGCCCGGGGCCTTTCTGCTGGGTCATATCGTGAAGGTGGCTACCAGCTATAGCGTGGATCCACTTCCTCCGGGTCCAAGTTGAGATAATTCGCCACGAGCGCGGTAATAACCGTACCTAGAAGCTCGGAACGCTCGGACGGGGTGGAAGCGCGCTGCTCGATGGGCATGCGGAAAATGACCAACCGGGCGCGCGTGGGGTGGCCGGCGGAGTCTACGCCGGCAGGAACCACGCGCCCGAGGGGGACCGGCCCATCGGCGATAATCTCATCCGGGAGCACGGTCATATCGGGTGAGAGCCGCATGCGCGGAATGGTGTCTACGGCTAGGTCGAGGCCACGCAATTGCGGGACGAAGGAGTTTTGGATGGGGGCATAGGCCTCCAAGACGGCCATGTCGAAGTGCTCGCGCGCGCTGCGGTAGCGCGGAGTCTGCTGGGGGAGGAGGGGTCCGCGCATGCCGTGGCCGTGTCGGTCGCGGGCGGGGCGGATGTGCGGGCGAGCGGCGGTCATGCCCTGATTCTAAGGCGCAGGTGGTCTGGATTTAGCGGAGCCACGCCGGGGCGAAGACTATCTAAATCTCAACTAAGGGTTTAGACTTATGCGCTGTGACTATTTCTCGCCATTGCTCCCGCCCAGGCTGCGGCCGCCCCGCCGTGGCGACATTGACCTATGCGTACGCGGACCAGACGGCCGTGGTCGGCCCGCTGGCGGAAGAAGAGAACCCGCACAGTTGGGACCTGTGCGCCACGCACCGCGATCGCATCTCGGCTCCGGTGGGCTGGGAGCTGGTGCGCGTCGATCGCATCGAGCTGGATGAGGAAGACGATCTGATGGCCCTGGCAGAAGCGGTCAAGGAAGACGGCCGCGTGACCACCGGCTTGGTCGATGACGGTAGCGCCGGTTCGGGGGCAGACCCTATCGACTATTCCGCGACCTTTGATGGCGCTGACCCAGCTAATTCGAATCACCCGGTCTTTCGTACCCGTCGCGTGGCTTATGCCAAAAAGGCCCGCCGTGCCCACCTTTCGGTTGTACCCGATGAAACAACGTCGGCGGAATCGGAACTGGACTGACACGGACCCCGCAGTGCGATAGTTTCCCTGCGGGCGAGAGTACTATAGCTGGGTATGCGAACTCGTGAGCAGCTTGATGCAGTAATTAAGGCCTATGACGTCCGTGGCGTGGTGGGCGAAGACATCGATGAAAACTTCGTGCGCGATACGGGCGCTGCGTTTGCCGCCATCTTGCGTGAGGAAGGCGAAAATACCGTGGCCGTCGGCCACGATATGCGTCCTTCATCACCGTCCTTGGCGCGCGCCTTCGCTGAGGGTGTGACCTCGCAGGGCCTCAATGTGACCCTGTTGGGGCTGACCTCTACCGACGAGCTTTACTACGCCGCTGGTTCCCTGGAGTGCGCGGGCGCTATGTTTACCGCCTCCCACAACCCAGCCAAGTACAACGGAATTAAGCTCTGTCGTGCCGGCGCAGTGCCTGTGGGTCAGGAGACTGGTTTGGGGCAGATTAAGCAGATGCTTATTGAAGGCACCCCGGAGTACACCGGCACTGAAGGTGCGATTGCAGAGCAGGAGATTCTGGCTGGCTATGCGGACTTCCTACGCAAGCTGGTGCCGTTGGAGGATTCCAAGCCTCTCGTCGTGGCTGTAGATGCCGCCAATGGTATGGGTGGACACACCGTGCCGGCTGTCTTCGATGGCCTGCCTTTCGAGGTTCGTGATTTGTACTTCGAACTTGACGGTACCTTCCCGAACCACGAGGCTAATCCGCTGGACCCGAAGAACCTGGTGGATCTGCAGAAGTTCACCGTGGAGCAGAAAGCCGATATTGGCTTGGCTTTTGATGGTGATGCGGACCGCTGCTTCGTCGTGGATGAAAAAGGCCAGCCGGTTTCCCCGTCTGCCATTTGTGCGTTGGTGGCTGGGCGCTACTTGGATAAGTTCCCCGGCGCTACCATCATCCACAACTTGATTACCTCTAAGACCGTGCCGGAGCTCATCAAGGAAAAGGGCGGCACCCCTGTGCGCACCCGCGTGGGTCACTCCTTCATTAAGGCGCAGATGGCTGAGCACAAGGCCGCCTTCGGCGGTGAGCACTCCGCGCACTATTACTTCCAGGAGTTCTGGAATGCTGATTCCGGCATGCTTGCCGCTATGCACGTGCTGGCAGCGCTCGGACAGTCCGATAAGCCGCTAAGCGAGCTCATGGCAGAATACTCCCGCTATGAAGCCTCTGGTGAGATCAATTCCACCGTGGAGGATCAGAAAGCCGCTACCCAGGCAGTGCTGGATGAGCTGGCGGATAAAATTGAGTCCGTCGATGAGCTGGATGGTGTGACTGTCGAGCTCAAGGGAACCGAGGCATGGTTTAACGTACGTGCCTCCAATACGGAACCGCTGCTACGCCTCAACGTAGAGGCAAAGACCGCCGACGAAGTTCAGGCCATCGTCGACGAAGTCCTCGCCATCATCCGCCGTTAAACCTCGGCGCGCGAGTGGGAGACCATGTCCTCCCACTCCACGAACTTCTTGCGTTCGCGGCCCTCGCGTTCGCCCAGTGCGCGCTCGGCCGCGTCCAAACGTTGCCAGTCTTGCCACGTCAAGTATTCGATTCCCCGCTCGCTAAGGACCTCGGTGATGTCTGCGTCGCTGGAAGGGGAGGGGAGGGTGCCGGAGGCGGCGTCGGCAAGCAGCATGCCAATCGTCTCCGTGGCATCGGACTTGGTATTGCCAATGAGCCCCACTGGCCCGCGCTTAATCCATCCGGTGGTGTACAGGCCCGGAACTACCTTGCCGGCCGCATCGATGACATGGCCGCCATCGTTATTGATGACGTTTTTGTCCTGGTTGAAGGGCACGCCATCGACCGCATCGGAGCGGTAGCCGGTGGCGAAATAGACCGCCTGCACCGGCCATTCGGTGAACTTCCCGGTACCGTGCACGCTGCCATCCCCATTAAGGGCGGTGCGCTCGGTCTTAATTCCGCAGACTTTGCCGTCTTTCCCCAAAATCTCCACCGGCTGTTCAAAGAGGTGAATCTGCAGGGTGTGCGGTGCCTTTTTCGGATCTCGAATGGCGTACTGCTCGAGCACCTGGCACACCAAGTCAGTGGACTTGCTTTCTTGGCGCGCGGCCAGCGAAGCCTCGTCATAGTCAATGTCCTCCGGGGAGACCACGACATTAATGGACTCGGAATGGTCCAGCTCTTTGAGCTCCTGCGGGGTGAACTTGGCCTGCGCCGGGCCGCGGCGGCCGAAGACGCGCACGGTCTCGGCCTGGTTCTGGGCCAGGGAATCGTAGACATTATCGGGGATTTCGGTCACCTTGAGCTCGTCACCAGTCTTGGCCAGGATGCGGGAGACATCAAGGCCCACGTTACCCACGCCGATGACTGCGACCTCTGTGGCGGAAAGATCCCAATTGCGCTCGAAGCGCGGGTTGCCATCGTAGAAGCCCACGAACTCGCCGGCACCATGCACGCCGTCGAGGTCCGCGCCGGGGATATCGCGGTGGCGGTCGCCCACGGCGCCGGTGGCAAAGACCACGGCATCATAATGCTGCTGCAGCTCATCGACGGTGATATCCCGGCCGATGTGCACGTTGGTCAGCAGGCGAATCTGCTCCGTATCGAGTACGCGGTGGAGGGATTTAATGATGCCTTTAATGCGCGGATGGTCCGGTGCTACGCCGTAACGGATGAGGCCAAAGGGGGCGGGCATCTGCTCAATGAGGTCAATCTGTACCTCACCACCAGTCTTTTTTACCAAGATGTCGGAGGCATAGATGCCGGCTGGGCCGGCACCGATCACGGCTACTTTTAAGGGCTGATTCATGTTGTGCGAAGGCCTTTCTCTTTTTCGCGGGGCTAGACCGCTGGGTTCATTTTCCTAGCTTTATCTTTCTGGCAATTGAACCGTCTGGTCTAGGTTGCGGCAAGGCTAAGAATTAGTTTCTAAAATTATTCTGACCTTTGCGCAGGGTATGGCGATTTTTTACTTGAAAATAAAAAAGACCGCTTTGTCTGTCTGATTTAGACGGGTAGGTTGTCTTTCAATACTTAGGAAAGGCAGGTTGAGATCTACACCATGACCACCGCGACTAATACCAAGCGCACTCCCCGCGCCAAGAAGCCCGAAGGCCAATGGAAGATTGACGGTACCAAGCCCCTCAATAACGATGAGGTAATTAAGCAGGAGGATGGTGGGCTTTCTGCCAAGCAGCGCGTCATCGATATCTATTCCAAGCAAGGATTTTCCTCGATCCCTTCTGATGACCTAGCTCCTCGGTTCAAGTGGTTGGGCCTTTATACCCAGCGCAACCAAAACTTGGGCGGTGAGATGACCGCCAAGCTTTCTAACGCTGAGCTGCAGGATGAGTACTTCATGATGCGCGTGCGCTTCGATGGTGGCCGCGCCGATCCCGCCAAGCTGCGCGCTGTGGGTGAGATCTCGCGTGATTATGCCCGCTCTACCGCGGACTTCACGGACCGCCAAAATATCCAGCTGCATTGGATTCGTATCGAGGATGTGCCCACCATCTGGGACAAGCTTGAGTCGGTGGGGCTGAGCACGCTTATGGGGTGCGGCGACGTGCCCCGCGTTATCCTGGGCTCGCCTGTCGCGGGCGTGGCAGAAGATGAAATTATTGACGCCACCCCGGCCATTGAAGAGATCAAAAATAACTATCTGCCGCGTGAGGAGTTCCATAACCTACCGCGCAAATTCAAAACCGCCATCTCTGGCAACTCCCGTCAGGACGTCACGCACGAGATTCAAGACGTCGCCTTCGTAGGTGTGAATCATCCGGAGTACGGCCCCGGATTCGATTGCTTTGTTGGCGGGGGCCTTTCCACTAACCCGATGCTCTCGCAGTCCCTCGGCGCCTGGGTTCCCCTGGAGCGTGTGCCTGAGGTGTGGGCCGGTGTGGTCAGCATCTTCCGTGACTACGGCTTCCGCCGTAATCGAAACCGAGCCCGCCTGAAGTTCTTGGTGGCTAAGTGGGGCATTGAAAAGTTCCGCCAGGTGTTGGAAGAGGAATACCTAGATGAGCCGCTGCTGGATGGCGTCCCGTTGGAAGTCGAGCCCGGCTCCCGCGATCATCTTGGCGTGCACCGCCAAAAGGACGGCAAGTTCTACGTGGGCGTGAAGCCTACCGTGGGCCATGCCACCGGCGAACAGCTCATCGCTATCGCAGACGTGGCTGAGAAATTCGGGATTAGCCGTATTCGCACTACCCCGATGAAAGAGCTGCTTTTCCTCGACGTCGACGAAGAGGACATCCCGAGCCTATCCCGTGCGCTCGACGAGACCGGACTGTATTCCCAGCCATCCGAGTTTCGCCGTGGCGTCATTTCCTGCACCGGGCTGGAGTTTTGCAAGCTCGCGCACGTGACCACCAAGGCCCGCGCCATCGAGTTGGTGGACATCCTGGAAGACACCCTGGGCGATCTGGATGTGCCGATTTCGATCGCGCTTAATGGCTGCCCCAACGCCTGTGCGCGTTCGCAGGTATCAGACATTGGCCTGAAGGGGCAGATCGTCACTGATTCCGAGGGCAACCGCGTCGAGGGTTTCCAGGTCCATCTAGGCGGCGCCCTTGGCCTGTCTCCGGACTGGGGCCGCAAGCTGCGTGGCCACAAGGTCGTGGCCGATGAGGTGCCCGAGTACGTCATCCGCTTGGTCAACAAATACAAGGAGCAGCGTGAGGAAGGTGAGCAGTTCCGCCACTGGGTTTTGCGCGCAGCTGAGGAGGACTTGCAGTGAATTTTCGCCGCCAGCCCAATCCCAACCGCAACCATCCCAGCTTCTGCCCGTATTGCGCCGGAACCGACCTCTTTCCGGACGAGGAAGACGATTTTGCCTGGAAATGCCAGGAATGCTTGCGGATTTTCTCCGTGCGTTTCCACGGCCAGGACGATGCCCCGGTAGCCCCTGCACCGGCCGTGTCCTCCAACGAAGCACTGAAGCGCTCGCTTGCCCGCCGCGGCCACACCACGGCGCCAAAGGCTTAAGGATGCCCCATGCCCGCACTCATTACCCTGTCTCACGGTTCACGGCATCCGGGTGCTGCGGCCGGAATTGAGCGTTTGACCCAGGCCACGGGCCTGCGTCCAGCTCGCGCGGCGCACCTGGAATTCAACGAGCCCGACCTCACCGCGGCCGCGCTCGAGCTTGCCCAGATGGGGGAGACCGAGGCAATCGTGGTTCCCCTGCTTTTCACCCAGGGTTATCACCAGCGCGTTGATGTTCCGCGTGCGCTTGCCGCAGCCTCCCAGACCTCACACTTGTCCCTCCACCTCGCCGCAGGCCTCGGCACCGGCGAGGACCTCGCCCGTGTGCTCGCCTCTCGTACCCGGCCTTGCGACGCCCACGTGGTCATCTATTCCGTTGGTTCCTCCGATTCAGCGGCGAATGATGCCATACGTGAGCTCGCCCACCGCACCTTCGCGCTCACCGGCGTACCCGCGACGGTGGAATTTGCTACCCGCGGTGGCCGCGAGGGGATCGTGCGCCTGTGTCGCGAGCATGCGGACCCTAAGCGTGTGCGCGTCATACCGCTCTTTGTCACCGAGGGGCTGCTCCTAGACCGCTTGGCGGGTGTTCCCGCGACCGTTGAGCACCCGCTCGGCACTGATCTTTCAGGCCTCGTCACAGACCGTTTTAACCATGCACGCCGCGGCGCACAGGAGGTATTCGCGCCATGCTAACTCTCATTCTCATCGCCTTGGCCGGCGCGGCCGCCAACCTCGTGGACGGTGGCATCGGCATGGGGTTCGGCGTCACGTCTACCACGATGCTGCTCCTTGCCGGCCTAGGTCCCGCGCAGGCCTCTGCCGTCGTGCACACCGCTGAGCTTGGCACCACTGCCATTTCCGGTTTGAGCCACGCACGCTTCGGCAACGTGGACTGGAAGACGGTGGTCCGCCTTGGCATCCCCGGCGGTATTGCCGCGTTTGTGGGGGCCACGTTGCTGTCGAATATTTCCACTGCCGCTGCTGCACCGGTGACCGCACTCATCCTGGTAGGCATTGGTGCTAACCTCATCTGGCGGTTCTCCCAACCGCGCCGCCGCGGTTCCGCCTACAAGCGCTCGCATTCCACTCCGTTTCTCGCCGGCCTTGGCCTGGTGGGCGGATTTGTCGATTCTACCGGTGGCGGTGGCTGGGGTCCCGTGTCGACCTCCACGCTTATGGCCATTGGTCGGGAGCAGCCGCGCCGCATTGTGGGCACGGTCAACGCCGCCGAATTCCTCGTGACCTTGGGTGCCACCGCGGGCTTTATCGTCGGCCTCTGGCACGACATCGTCGGCAACCTTGCCGCCGTTATCGCGCTTCTCATCGGCGGCGCCATCACTGCTCCGATCGCTGCGTGGCTCATCTCCCGTATCAACCCAGTCCTGCTTGGTGGATTGGTGGGCACGGCCATCGTAGGGCTTAATATCAGCAAGGTTATCGGTGGCGCCGAGACCTACTTTGGCTGGTCAGTGCCATCAGCAGTTACCTCGATAGTCATCGCCGTCGTGGTCGCTGCTGGTGCGGCCGCAACAGTTCGTGGCACGCTGCGCACTACGCGTGCCCGTGCAGCGGAATTGGAAGCAGAAAACGCTGAGGAAGCCGCCCACGCGGACTTTCATGCCCCGGATTACCCAGAGCGTGTCGCCGCCGCCCATCACTTCCACGGTTCGCGCAGGTCAGGTGTCACCATCGTGCAGGATAAGGCGCCCGAAAGCCCCGCCTCGGACCGAATGTAGCGCATCGACTGCGGCCTTTGGCCAGGCAATAAACCAAGGTTTGGCTGCAGTAGGCGGAACGCGGCCGAAAGTGGGGTTAGGGCTTATGCGAGTCTTGCTACCCTGAACCCGCTAGAGGCCGGCCACCTCGCCGATGACATAGACCGCCGGCGAGGAGATATCGTGCTCTGTTATCGTCTGCGCCAGTGTGGCCAAGGTGCAGCGGTAAGCGCGCTCGGTAGAAAGCGTGCCTTCTTGGATGATGGCGCAGGGGGTGGAAGGGGAGAGGGAGGCTGCAATAAGTGTGCTAGCAATTGCCGGTGCATTCTTAACCCCCATAATGACCGCCAGCGTGGCGCCAGAACGGGCGAGAGCTTCCCAGTCCACCAAGGATTTCTCGTGGCCGGGTGGTAGATGCCCGGAAACCACCGTGAAGCCGTGGACGATGCCGCGCTGAGTTACCGGAACGCCAACGGCTGCGGGAACGGAAATAGCTGAAGTTACGCCCGGTATGACCGTGGTGGGAATCGAAGCTTCTGCCAGCGCTTGAACTTCCTCAAATCCGCGCCCAAAGACGAAGGGATCGCCTCCCTTAAGGCGGGCTACCTTGCGGCCAGAGCGGGCATGAGTGATGAGTAACTCGTTGATCTTTTCCTGCGAGATTGACTTCTTATAGGGGAGTTTAGAGACGTCAATGAGCTCTTTGGAAGAAATATCACACAGCCTATCGAGCTGCGCTGTAGGTCCCAGGTGATCGGCGAGAATAACCTCTGCATCCTGCAAGGCGCGCATGCCGCGTACAGTAATGAGGTCCCACGCGCCGGGGCCGCCGCCAATGAGGGTCACGGGATGGATCTGTGCGGAAGTCATGGGACTCCATCTTAGTGGGTGCCCGACTATGCTTAAGCCACATGGATACCGGTAATTATGATGCCGAAACCGTGCGCTTTTTTGATGTCGCGCACGAAGGCGCTCAAATCCGCCTATTGGCCGGAGAAGTGGAGCTTTGGAGCGAGGCGCTCCGCGGGCTTAATCCTCGCTCGCTGGTCATAATCCCCACCGATGCGATTGCCAGGGAAGCCGCCCACTTGGGTGTCGGCCTTGCAGAGCCGCTGCGAATCCCGCTCGTCGTCACCGAATCGCTCCCGCGTTACGTGGGAGCATTGGACGTGGTTGTTGTCGTAGGCGAGACCGGCGAATGCGATTGGGCTTCGCGCGCATTAATTGCCGCCAGCCAGCGCGGCGCCACCACCGTTTTGATTGGCCCGGCCAAGGGCCCGCTCGTGGAGGACTGCCCGGACGATACCCTCATCGCCCCCTGCCTACCTACGGCAGAGGGCAGTTCGCCTGCCCGCAACATCGCCGCACTGCATGCTCTGTGCTGCCTGCTCTACCAGGACCCGACCGCGGTGAAAGAGATCCTGGAGGATCTTGCTGCAGCCGTGGACCGCGAACTCGCGCAGCTTTCCCCTGAGCGCGATGCCACTACCAATCCGGGCCGCCAACTGCGCGAATTTATCGAAGGCGCCCGCATCATCCACTCCTGCGTGCTCGACCCTTATTCCTTTTCTGAGCGGCGTGAGCACGTGCAGATCGACGCCCTCGTCGCTCGTATGGCTGCGACCATCTGGGCGGTGCATGGCCTGCCGAGCGCTTTCGTGGACCCTGCGGAATTGCGACGCGCACTCGACCGAGATTCCGATAGCTCCCGAGCAAATGATCTCTTCTTTGACCCCTTCATTGATGGCGATGGCACTACGGATGCTTTGGTACCCTTGAAGGTGATTTTCTGGGGGCAGGAAGAGGCGAACCTGCCCAACTCGCTTGCAGTCCGCAGCATTGACCCGGAACCGGGCCTCGGGCATCTTGCCCGCTCACTGCAGCTTATTACGCGGAGTTTCTCCGCGACCGCCTACGAGATTTCTAAAGGATAGAAACACATGCAGCTGTTGCACAGCGCCACCCGCAACTATTCCTGGGGCTCGCGTACCCTCATCCCACACCTGCAGGGTCAGCCCGATTCAGAAAAGCCCGTCGCAGAGCTGTGGTTCGGCGCCCACCCCGGAGACCCGTCTACGGTGGATGACCGCCTTCTCAATGAGGTCATTGCGGAGGATCCAGCAGGGCAGCTAGGCAGCCGCGTTTCCGCCGAGTACGGTGAGCGCCTGCCTTTCCTCCTCAAGGTGCTAGCGGCCGAGGAGCCGCTATCCCTACAGGCGCACCCGTCGAAGGAGCAGGCAGAGGAAGGTTTTGCCCGCGAGAATGCCGCTGGGATTGAACTCACCGCACCCAACCGCAACTACAAGGACGATAACCACAAGCCCGAGCTTATCGTTGCGCTCACGGATTTCTATGCCATGGCTGGCTTCCGCCCGCTGGCGCGCACTCGCGAGCTTTTTGCTGCCTTGGAGTGCCCCGAGCTGGATCATTACGTTGCCATGCTGGACGAGGACCCCTCGGTAACCACCGAGTCCGCCAACCTTCGCGTTCTCTTTACCACGTGGATTACCATCCCGTCCGCCAAGCGCAAGGAACTCATCGCCGCCATAGTCTCCGCTGGTGAGCGCCTTATTGCCGCGGACCCGGCCGATTGGAAGTCCCGTGTAATGTCCACGGTGCTGGAACTCAACCAGCGTTACCCGGGCGATATCGGTGTATTGGGTGCACTGTTGCTTAACCACATCGAACTTTCTCCCGGCGAGGCCGTCTACCTAGATGCGGGCCAGCTGCACGCCTATGTCTCCGGCCTTGGCGTAGAGATTATGGCCAACTCCGATAACGTTTTGCGCGGCGGCCTTACCCCCAAGTTCGTTGACGTTCCCGAACTAGTCAAGGTTCTCACCTACGCGGCTGCCGATGAACCGCGTGTTCAACAGCAGGATAAGTCCGCTCAGAATAATGTGCACGATGCCGCCGCATGGTCTTACCCGGTCCCGATTGAAGAATTCCTGCTAGACCGTGTAGAGCTTAGCGGAGCATCTTCTGTGGATTTTGATTACGATGGCCCGACCATCGCCCTGTGTACCACAGGCTCCGTTACCTTTACTGATGCCGCCGGCAAGACCCTCACCGTGACCCCCGGCCAAGCCGTCTGGTTGCCTGCCTCTGAGGGGCGAGTCACCGCCACTGCGGCATCCGACGCGGCCGACCTCTTCGTCGCCCGCGCTTAGCCCGCCTGCGCTTAGCTCGCCTGCGCACCAGCGCGCTTTGCCGAACCCCTCTCCGCCGGGGCTCAGGCGAGGCGTGGAGCTTCATTTCAGGCGCGCTGCCGCAGCTTTCGTCGCTGCGCGAGTGCCTCATATGGCTGTTTCTTTCACAGCTCTAATGGTCCGGCGCATACAAAAGCACGTTTCCTCGAAATTCACGTTCAGAATCGAGGAAACGTGCTTTTGTATTCAGCTAATTGCGCAGTGGGCTATGGATTAGTGCGAAGCGGCTGCTTTGCGCGGCGCCTGCTTGGTCGGCACGAAATCGGTCGGCTCTTGGTTCTGCTCGGCAGAAGGCTGCTCTGCGGCGGTTTGATCGTCGCGTGGTACTTCTGCCTCTGCGACCTCTTGCTGCTTGTTTTCGGTTAGTTGTCCCCGGTCCGGGTTGGGCTTGTTCTCACCAGTGGTTGTGCCCGTCCCATTTTGCTCCGAAGGCTGCGTCGGGGAAGGCTGCGGAGCGGACGGGGCAGTGGTGGTTTGCGGAGCGGTGCCGCCATTGCCGCCGTTGTTGCCCTGGTTGCCCTGTGGGGAACCGGTAGCCTGCGAGCCGTTTTGATTGCTTGGGTAATCAGGCGTCGGGCGCAGAACGCCTTGGCCGGTGTCTTGTCCACCCTGGATGCTGCCCATACCCTGCGAGGAGGTTCCTTGTGGGGAAATATTCTCCGGACGATAAACCTTGGTGGGCTGGGTAGCCGCCTGCGGGTGCATGACCGCATTGGGGGCTAGATACGGATCATTGTTATGCGGCTGGTGGTGCTTCGAATCGCCGGAGGAAGCTGTAGAGCTTGTCGCATGTGCAGAGCGCTTCTTTGAAGGCGAATGGTCCGTGGAAGAAGTGGTGGTCTCCTCGGCCGCAGTGTGCGTCGGGGAGACGGAGGTGGTCGCGGACTGATCCGCGGCATTGGAATAGTTAGCGCTCGGCGAGCTCATGCGCCAGACTGTGAATCCGACGACGGCCGCGGCTATCAGTCCGGCCACAATGAACACGTAGACGCGGCGCGAATCTGGCTTCATCGTGGCTGTCCTTTCTGTGAGGTGGGCTGATTTAACCCCATAGGAGGTGGCGGTATAGCACCGCGGTAACAAGTTGGTAACGAGACTATCATGTTTAGGAAACATTGCTACGGCGTTGCGATTCTGTGATACGCCAACAAAACGCCAGTTCGCGGATGTAGGATGCCCTGCAAACCTTTTCATTGCGTGCTTTCTTTAGCTGGGAAAGCGTGTATAAATGGCGCTGAAAGCACCGAAGGAGTCAAAAAGTGAGTACTTGGGACGAAGATATTTTCAGCACGGACCTCAACGTCGATTTCTTGGAAGAAATGGCAAACCTCGATGAAGAAGGGGTAATTCGCGCCGTTGAGGATGCCTGCGAAGTAGCACATAGCAAGCCGCAGCTCAGTGAAGAAGAGGAACAGAACGCGCAAGCAGCAGCCACCATCGCTGCCATTTGGGCTGGCGCGCCCTTCAGTGCGGGCGAGGTTGTTGAAGACTACCCCTATATTAGGGAGCTGGTGGGGTCTGGCAGTGAAACCTTGACGGAAAATGCCCTCGAGGTACTAGAAAATGTCGAGGAAGAATATGACCTCGAAGCGTTTATAGAGGCCCTGTCCTAAGCCATACCTACTGCCCGCAGCAGTGGCCTCATGCCAGACAAAATAGAAGGGAAGGTACCCCACACCTATGCTTATCAGCATCGAAGGCATCGACGGTGCCGGTAAGAATACGCTGGTCTCCACAATCAGGGAGTCGTTGGATCGACCCGTGGAGGTCATCGCCTTCCCGCGCTATGCAGAATCGATTCACGCCCAGCTCGCCCAAAAGGCGCTCTACGGAAAAATGGGTGACCTGACAGATTCGGCATATGCCATGGCAACTCTTTTTGCCTTGGATCGTTACGGCGTAAAAGACCAATTGCAGCGAGCCAAGGGTACGGACGCCGTGGTGCTATTGGATCGGTATGTGGCTTCCAATGCGGCATATTCGGCGGCGCGACTCGAAGACGATGCCGTCATGGACTGGGTGCACGATCTGGAATTTGGCACTTTAGGCCTGCCGCAAGCGGATCTGCAGGTTTATCTGGATACTGCGGTAGAAGTGGCGTCGGAAAGAGCGCAGGCAAGAGCCCAAGCAGATGCCAACCGGGAACGTGACCGCTACGAGCGCGATGGCGGATTGCAGGAACGCACCGCCGCGGCCTACCAGCGCCTAGCAGATGCGGGCTGGGGTGGACGCTGGATTGTCACCGCCGATGCGGATACTATAATTTCAGCGATAAAAGACCTTGTAGGAGAATAAAACGTGGCGCCCAAGATTTTGGTAGTCGATGACGATCCGGCTATCTCGGAGATGCTGACCATTGTGCTCGAGTCTGAGGGACTTAAGCCCATTCCGGTCATGGACGGCAATGACGCCGTGCCCGCCTTTGAGCAACACGAGCCGGACCTCATTCTGCTGGACCTTATGCTGCCGGGCATGAACGGCGTGGATATCTGCCGCGCCATTCGCCGTGAATCCTCCGTACCCATCGTTATGCTGACCGCCAAGACGGATACGGTCGATGTGGTGCTAGGCCTTGAATCCGGCGCGGATGATTACATCACCAAGCCATTTAAACCCAAGGAACTCATCGCCCGCATTCGCGCGCGCTTGCGCCGCACCGATTCCGCGGAGTCTGAAATCTTGGAGGTGGCGGACCTCATCATTGACGTGCCGGAGCATACCGTGCGCCGCACGGATGGTACCGAACTGAACTTGACTCCTTTGGAATTTGACCTGCTACTGGAGATGGCGCGCCGCCCTGGCCAAGTGCATACGCGTGAGTCGCTGCTGGAGTCCGTATGGGGCTACCGCAATGCCTCTGATACGCGCTTGGTTAACGTCCACGTGCAGCGCCTACGCGCCAAGATCGAGCATGATCCGGAGGATCCGCAGATTGTGCTGACCGTGCGTGGCGTGGGGTATAAGACCGGTAAGCCCGGCGCCGGGGAGTAAGAACCATCGGCATCATTGAACGTTTAAGGCGTATTCGAGACGCCTTCATTACAACGTGGCGTACCTCTTTGCAGGCGCGCGTCATTGGCATGATTTTGGTCGCCTCCTCGGTGGTCATGATCATCTTGGCCTACGCGTTGGTTTCTGTGCTGACTCAGCGCTTGGTTAGCCAAAAGGAAGACGTGGCGCAGCAGGAGCTGGAGCGTGCCCGCACGGCCGTGGAACAGCAGATTGATGCCACCAGTTCCGCCAATTCGGTGCAGGTACGCATCAATTCTGCACGTGCGGCACTGGGCCAGCTCTCTGCCCAGCAGGGCGATGCCCAGGCGGTTTATGAACCGGTCATCGTGGTGGAAAACCAGGATGGCTCGGTTATTACCTCGCCAGAAGGTTTCCCCGTGCCGGATCAGTTGCGGGAGATGGTGGATCAAGGTCAGATTGCGCAGCAGTATTTCCCGGCTCCGCGGGAAAACGGTGAGTATTACAACGCCCTGCTGGTAGGAACACCTACCGATACCGATATCCCGCATACTCAGGTCTACTTGGCACTGTCCATGGAGTCGGAAGAATCCACCATGGCATTGATGCGAGGCCTGCTTTCGGCGGCCGGTGTGGTCGTCGTGGTGCTGTTGGTGGGCATTGCCTGGCTGGCCACCCAGCAGGTTATTACGCCGATTCGTTCGGCTTCGCGCATTGCACAGCGCTTGGCGGCTGGTCATTTGAAGGAACGCATGGCCGTCGATAGTGACGATGAGATGGGCCGCCTGGCCGCGTCCTTCAATAACATGGCCGATAAGCTTTCTTCCCAGATTGCGCAGCTGGAGGAATACGGCGATTTGCAGCGGCAGTTTACTTCCGACGTCTCCCATGAGCTGCGTACCCCATTGACCACCGTGCGCATGGCCGCGGACATGATTGAGGCCGAAAGCGATAGCTTGCCGCACGGCGCCCAGCGAGCTTCCCGCCTGATGTCAAGCGAGCTCGATCGTTTCGAGGAATTGCTCGCGGACCTGCTAGAGATTTCTCGCCACGATGCCGGCGTGGCGGACCTGTCTACCGCCGCCATTGATCTGCGCTCCTGCGTGGAGTCCGCCTATGAGCAAGTCGAACATTTGGCTCGCGAGCTCAACGTAGAGGTCCAGCTCAACCTGCCGGATGAGCGCATCGCCGTCGAAGCCGATTCACGCCGCCTTGAGCGCATCTTGCGCAATCTTTTGGCCAATGCCATCGACCATTCGGAAGGCAATCCGGTAGCGGTGGATGTCGCCACCACGGAAACCGCGGTGGGCGTTACCGTTACAGACCATGGCGTGGGCTTGAAACCGGGCCAGGAAGAGCTGGTATTTAACCGCTTTTGGCGCGCGGATTCCTCCCGCAAGCGCCACTCCGGTGGCACCGGCCTGGGGCTGGCTATCGCCCGCGAGGACGCCGTCCTGCACGGCGGCACGCTGGATGCCACCGGCTACGAGGGCTTTGGCTCGCGCTTCCGCCTCATTATCCCGCGCACCCCGAATGCCGAGGTGGGAGAAGAACCCATCTCTGTGGAGATCCCTGGCGCACCCGTAAACAACCCTGCGGAAGGCGGCTCGTTGCCGGAATCGACCCCAGATGCCGGAGTTGAACTTCCAGAAGCGCAGGACTCTAGCACCGATAATCCGGGTGTCGAACCCGCCTCTGCTACGCCTGCCATTGCATCCGGGATGAGCTCACCGCGCGTCGAAAAGAGCGATAAGACTACCACTGGCCAGGCGGAGGGGGATGGCATCCTATGGCCCTCGGAACGAGAGCTCAACCGTGGTGCGGCCGCCCCAGATAGGCGCGCCTATAAGGCCCCGGACTTTGAGGGGAGGAGGAAGTGAGCGTGTTCAGCAGCAACTATTGCAAAACCGCGGTCTTTAGTACCGCAGCGGTCGTGCTTTTTGTCAGCGGTTGTTCCACTCTGCCGAGTGACACCGGGCCGCAGGTGGTAGGGACCTACCAGCGACAGGAAGACAGTCCTGGGGAAGTTATTGCACCGCAACCGGGCGATGACCCGGATCTGACGTTGCGAGATTTCTATCAGGCTTCGGCCGTGCCCGGAAATGATCACGAAGTCGCCCGTGGTTTTCTTACGGATACTGCCCGTGGTGCATGGGACGCCAGCGGCGATGTGATGGTGGTCGATAGCCTGGATATCGTTACTGCGCCCGCCAATAAACAAAGCTCGAAAGATAATGAACGCGCCTTTACAGTACGTGGCACTATTATCGGCCGCCTGAAATCCGGTGGCGCGTATGTCCCGGAAAATGAGGGCTATGAGGCAGTCATCTACATGAAGATGCAAGACGATAGGTGGCGCGTCGATGGCCTGCCGGCCGGAGTGGTGATGGAGCGCAATGAAATGCGCAACCACTACGCCCCGCAATCGCTGTACTTCTATAAGCAGAGTAACGATGCGCTGGTTCCGGATCGTCGCTGGTTGTATAAGGGGGGCGAAGAATCGGAGTCGACGCTTATCACGTTGTTGATGGAGGGGCCTTCGGCCAGCATTGCCCCTGCCACCCGCCGTGCGGCGGGGGAGAATGTTACCTATGCCGGCTATGACCGCGAGCAAGGCTACCAATTCGAAGGCCTAGTGGACTTGGACGCCCACGACCGCACTCTCTTTGCCGCCCAACTGGTGTGGACGCTTAGCAAAGCCGGCCATACCGGTCCCTTTAAGGTCAAGGCCGATGGCGGTGACCTGGTGGAAGGTATGGATAGCTTGAGCGTGGATGACTTTGCGGACTATAACCCGGAAGAAAGCAGCACCGCGTTGTCTAAGCTCTACGCCCTTAATGAGGGCAACCTGCTGGAGGTAGACGATGGCGTGGCCGAGCCCGTTCAATCCACCTTGGGCAGTAGCGGAGACGTGCAGTCCGTGGATGTGGCCGATAGCGGCCTCGTTGCGGCCGTGCGCCGCAAATCCAATAATGATTTCTCCCTGCAGATAGGCGAGCTCGATGGCCAGCTGCAGGATGCGGTGGATGGTCCCACGCTGGCACGGCCGACCTTTGAATACAACGGGCAAGCCGCGTGGACTGTGGTTGACGGAGATCGCATCGTGCGCGTGGTGCGCTCCAAGACCACGGGCCGCATCTCCAAATCCGAGGTGGATGCCCGCAGCATTGACGATATTGAGGGCGAAATCTCCGTCATCCGCTTGTCCCATAGCGGTGCCCGCGTGGCCATGGTTATCGATGGGCACGTGTATATCGCGGCGGTTGCCCAATCCAGCAGTGGGGATAAGCGCATCGTCAACGCCCGCGAGGTCGGCCCAGAAGTTTCCGGTTCGGCGCTATCGTTGGACTGGAATATGGATGGCTCGCTCATCGTTGGTACCTCCTCGAGCCAGTCACCCGTCTGGCGCATCGAGCAGGATGGTTCCTCGGCTTCGACCATGCCTACCGGTAATATCACCGCCCCCGTGGTGGCTGTAGCTTCCTCGCCCACCAAGCTTTTCATCACTGATTCTCACGCCATGCTTGAGCTACCTTCCACCGTGATGGATGAGACCAACTGGCGTGAGGTCTCTGGGCTGCAGGGCCGGCGTTCTTCCCCTATCGTTTCTAACTAGCCGTCGGAAGGCTTGTGCGGCTAGGGGGGAGGCAACACGATGAGCTTGGGGGAGCTTATTTTTCCGCGCGCGTGTGCTGGATGCGGCGCGCCGGGCGAGGTGTTGTGTGAACACTGCCGCGAGCACTTGCGGCACCCGCCCTACTTGGTAGCACGGCCCCGGCTGCTGGGGGCGCCCGTGTATGCCCTTGGCTCTTATTCCGATATTCGCCGCCGCATCATCATTGGCATGAAGGAGCGCGGCAACCAGCCGGTTCGCGAGTATGTCGGGGCCGTCTTTGCAGCTGGGCTGGCCTATCTGAGTGCCCGTGGTGATATCCCGCGCGAGTTCACCCTTGTTCCTGCGCCTACCCGTCCGCGCTCGGCGCGGGCGCGCGGGGGAGACCCTGTGGCCGCTGTGTGCCATACAGCGGCGCAGCTGCAGCGCGTGGGCGTGTGCGCGGCTCTTTCCATGGGGCAGTCCACCGCGGATCAGTCCGAGCTTAACGCGCAGGATAGGTGGGCTAACCTGCAGGGGCGAGTCCGCGTTCATGCTCCCATTGCTCGCGCCCCTGCGCTGCTTGCCGACGACGTCGTTACCACCGGCGCCACCCTAGCCGCGAGCATTGCTGCCCTGCAGGCCGCGGGCGTAGAAGTATGTGGAGCATTGGTCTTTGCGGATGCCTAGATAAAGGCGGGATCTACCCTCGAGGTAGGGGAGCGGGAAAAAATTTCGCCCTGTCAGGTCATAACCAGTGATACCATGAGGAGTGTCACAGAGAGATAGCTACTGTGATTGAATCCAGTCCCCACTACTCAAGGGAGGCATTTCAATGTCCCAGCCAAACAAAGCTCAGGTAACGATTACGGGCCGTAATGTCGAGGTCCCTGATCACTTTCAAGAGCGAGTCAATGACAAGCTGGCCAAGATTGAACGCCTTGACCCCACCCTGACCTTCTTCCACGTGGAGCTGCAGCACGAGCCGAACCCGCGCCGCGATTCTGAAGCGGATCGCATCCAGATCACCGCTACGGGTAAGGGACACATCGCCCGTGCCGAAGCAAAGGAAGATTCTTTCTACGCTGCGCTCGAGACCGCCTTGGGCAAGATGGAGCGCTCCCTGCGCAAGGTGAAGGTGCGCCGCGAAAACGTCAAGAGCGGTCACCGCGCGCAAAAGGGCACCGGAGAGATTGCCGCTGAGATGGTGGCACAGGCTGAGGCACAGCGCGCCAAGGAAGAGCGCTACGTTGACCCTTATGCTGAGACCGTCGAGGATGTTCGTCCCGGCCAGATTGTGCGCACCAAGGAGCACCCGGCTACCCCGATGAGCGTGGATGATGCCTTGAGCGAGATGGAGCTGGTTGGCCACGACTTCTTCCTCTTCGTTAACGAGGAGAATAATAAGCCCTCCGTGGTTTATCGCCGCCACGCCTTCGACTATGGCCTTATCTCCCTGGCTGAAGACGCGGAGGCCTAAAGCGCTCGCACTTTCCTGAGGTAATGACCCCGCTGCATAACTGCAGCGGGGTCGAATTCGTATCAAGGGAAATGGTGTCTTGGTGGGGGGGAGGTTCGACGTCGGCAAGCGGCTTTAAAGGCTTAGATATGCCAGATGAAGGTTGCGCGCATGCCCTATGCGCTAGGCGGAAGGTGCTTTGTGAATGCGAGTGAGTACAATAGCGACGAGTTAACTTTATTGTCGCGACTAGAAGGACTAACTAACCGTGTTTGGACTTTCCAAGCTGCTGCGCGCGGGCGAGGGCCGTACGGTCAAGCGCCTGGGCAAAATGGCAGACGACGTAATTGCCCTTGAGGATAAGTACGCGGAGCTTTCGGACGAAGAACTTAAGGCAAAGACCGATGAGTTCAAAACTCGTCTTAAAGACGGCGAAGAGATGAATGACATCTTGCTCGAGGCATTTGCCACCGTCCGCGAGGCTGCCTGGCGCGTCCTCGATCAAAAGCACTACCGCGTGCAGATCATGGGTGGCGCGGCCCTGCACTTCGGCAACGTTGCCGAGATGCGCACCGGTGAGGGCAAGACCCTGACCTCACTCCTGCCTGCCTACCTTAATGCGCTTGAGGGCAAGGGCGTCCACATCGTGACCGTCAATGATTACTTGGCAAAGCGCGACGCGGAGATGATGGGCCGTGTCCACCGCTGGCTCGGCCTGTCCGTAGGCGTCATCCTGTCTGAGATGCGCCCACCAGAGCGCAAGGCTGCCTACGATTGCGACATTACTTACGGCACCAATAACGAGCTAGGTTTTGACTACCTGCGCGATAACATGGTGCGCTCCCTCAATGAAGTGGTGCAGCGCGGTCACAACTTCTGCATCGTGGATGAGGTTGACTCGATTCTTATCGATGAAGCCCGAACCCCGCTTATCATCTCCGGCCCAGTAGACGGTTCCTCCCAGTTCTACAGTGTCTTCGCCCAGCTGACACCGCGCATGCGCGAAGGCATCCACTACGAGGTAGACCACAAAAAGCGCACCATCGGTGTGCTGGAAGAGGGCGTGGAATACGTAGAGGATCAGCTCGGCATCGATAACCTCTACGCCCCGGAGCACTCCCAGCTGGTGTCCTACCTGAACAACGCCTTGAAGGCCAAGGAGCTTTTCACCCGCGATAAGGACTATATCGTCCGCAATGGTGAAGTCATGATCGTCGACAGCTTCACCGGCCGCGTGCTGGCCGGCCGCCGCTACAACGAAGGCATGCACCAGGCCATCGAGGCCAAGGAGCAGGTAGAGATCAAGAACGAGAACCAGACGCTGGCTACCGTTACCCTGCAAAACTACTTCCGCCTCTATGAGAAGATCTCCGGCATGACCGGTACGGCAGAGACCGAAGCCGCCGAGCTGCATTCCATCTATGGCCTGGACGTAGTGCCGATTCCTACCAATAAGCCAAATCAGCGTGCGGACCACTCTGACCGCATTTACAAGACGCAGGAAGCCAAGTTCGCCGCCGTGGTGGACGATATTGCTGAGCACGTCGAGGCCGGTCAGCCAGTACTGGTAGGTACCACCTCTGTGGAGCGCTCCGAGTACCTGTCCCAGCTGCTATCCAAGCGGGGAATCAAGCACAACGTGCTCAACGCTAAGCACCACGAGGAAGAGGGCCAGATCATCGCCCGTGCCGGCCGTCCTGGCACCGTAACCGTGGCTACCAACATGGCCGGCCGTGGTACGGATATCGTGCTTGGTGGTAACCCCGAGGTCATCCTCGATGAGAAGCTGCGTGAGCGCGGCCTAGATCCATTCGAGGATGAGGAAAAGTACCAGGAGGCCTGGGAGGCAGAGATCGATGCCGAAAAGGAACACTCCAAGAAGTTGGGTGACCAGGTCCGCGAGGCCGGTGGACTCTACGTGCTGGGTACTGAGCGCCACGAGTCGCGCCGCATTGATAACCAGCTGCGTGGTCGTACTGGCCGCCAGGGTGACCCGGGTGAGACTCGCTTCTACCTGTCCATGCGCGATGAGTTGATGGTGCGCTTCGTGGGACAGTCCATGGAGAACATGATGAATCGCCTCAATGTGCCGGACGATGTTCCAATCGAAGCCAAGATGGTCTCCAACTCCATTAAGGGCGCCCAGGCGCAGGTGGAGAACCAGAACTTTGAGATGCGTAAGAACGTTCTCAAGTACGACGAGGTGCTTAACGAGCAGCGCAAGGTGGTCTACGCTACCCGCCACGATATCCTCGATGCCGGCGATATTCAGGACAATATCCGCGGCATGATTGATGACACCGTTTCCGCTTATGTCGCCGGCGCTACCGCCACCGGCTACGTGGAGGATTGGGACCTAGATGCGCTGTGGAACGCATTGGATTCCCTGTACGGTCCCACCATTCCCCACGAGGAACTGGTCGAAGGCTCCGAGTATGGTTCCCCAGGCGAGCTTTCCGCTGAGCAGCTTCGCGACGCTTTGGTAGAAGACGCCAATAACGAATATGACAAGCTCGAGGAATCTGTAACCGCAATTGGCGGCGAGCAGCAGATGCGCAATACCGAGCGCATGGTCATCCTGCCGATTATTGACCAAAAGTGGCGTGAGCACCTCTATGAGATGGACTACCTCAAGGAGGGCATTGGCCTGCGCGCGATGGCGCAGCGCGATCCGCTGGTGGAGTACCAGAAGGAGGGCGGCGAGATGTTCAATGCGATGAACGAAGGCGTCAAGGAAGAGACCGTCCGCCAGCTCTTTATGCTGCGCAAGCAGTTCAAGCAGCAGGAAGAGGAACAGGCCGGTGAGTCTTCGACCGCTGCGAACAACAACGGTGGGGATACCGTAGAGGCCTAAAACCCGGTGTTCTTTCTCAAACTCCGCCCCGCACCCACTCTTAAAAGTGGGAGCGGGGCGGGTTTCTTTTTAGGGAAAAATGAGTAGAATATAAGAATCTTGTCCAATCTGCTTTTTTCCTGTGAGGAACTCCACTGACGATGCGTCGCCGTTCTTTGCGTCTAGGAATTACGACGCTTCTGTCTGCTACCTTGCTTGGTGGCGCCACCCCAGCCGTGGCGTATGAGATGCAGCGCGACTCTGCGTCTTCTCTGCGCATCATCTTGGACTCGGGCGAAAAACTAGAACAGGACAACGCGGCAGCGGCCATTTTGGCTATCGCTACCCAGCGTAAGGAAGCGTTGGTGGCAGATGGAATTTTGTCGCAGGAGAAAGCGGATGCTGCCTTTGACCATTATTTTGGCGCATCCCGGCTCAATACTGCGCGCGCCGATGGCAATATCTATGCCACACCGCTCGATTTCCCGTGGGAGCCCGAAGCGCGTCCACAATCGCGGGAAGGCAAGCAGTTCACCGAAGCTGCCGTGCTGGATTACCTTGACGTGCTGGGTGCCAACTATGCCCAGGCGGTGATTCGCGCCGAGCTGGGTGAATTCACTAAGGATCTGCCGCAGTCCACTGCAGGCAATGCAGAGTCTTCTCCGCGGCCACAGAGGCCCGCCACCGGGGATACAGGCTCCGCCTTCCCGGATGAGTTCTCGGATTACGCGTCAGCGCTGCGCGATATCGTCACTATCACCAAGCAGGTCAATGCTCCCTTGGAAAAGGCCGCAGCAACCCACCGTGGTGTGAATACCGTACTCGCGGATGGCACTGCTGATGACAATTCCGGGCTATCCGTCCTGGAAGGTGGTCTGCTGACTACCGGTATTGCGGCGCTAGCAAGCGCTGCCGGAATTGGATGGTCCGCACTGAACTGGTCCGATATTCTTTCTCAACTCGGCCAGTTCATTTCCTAGGCGGTGAGGTCCGTTCGCATAGCTTAGAGCAAGCGGAACGAGGTTAATCCCGTGTGACTGGCTGATCCTGTAAAAGCATGCTGCTGTTGACCTATATAAACAGAGCCGAAATACTCTCCGTTTGAGCGCGCGTGCAGGCTTGTCAATTGCAATCTGTCCGTGGTGTAGGGGCTGGAGCGTTGGCGCACCCACGAGCCAATATGCAGCCGGATTGCGTCCGAATAGCGCGCGGAATTGAGGTGAGCTAGCGGCCGATAGCCGGCAGCAACCTCGAGTGCGAAGATTACCCAGCCTTGGATGCGGTGTTGGGCGGCGACCTCCGCGGACGTCGGCAAGCGGCCGTAGCGCACGCGATGAGGCGCGAGGAAGAGTTTGAGGTGTGAGTAGCCAGGGATGGGCTCGTACATGATGGGGAAGTAGTGCTCCTGAATAAGGGCAGGAGGCGGACGCGTGATAATTGTCTCATGCCCGGCTCGCGGCCGCCATTTCTGAGGGTTTCCTGAAAGGGGTGGCCGCGAATGCGCGCGCGGTTCGCTATACTCTCGGGGAGTTAAAGAGAAAATCGTAACCAAAGGATTTAAGTACATGCGTGGTCTGATCGTTGACTATGTCGGCGTCCTCGACGGCACCGAAGAAGATAACCGTCGCTGGAAGGCGCTGCTGGCCGCCGCCAAGGCAAATGGCGCGGCAACCGCCATCCTCTCCAATGACCCGGGCGGTCCAGGCGCGGAGCACATTCGCGAGTGGGAGTACCGCGGAAACGTAGATGCAGTTATTCTCTCTGGTGAGGTTGGGGCGGAAAAGCCAGAGGTCGCTGCATTTCAGGCGGCCGCAGATGCCCTAGAGCTTCCGCTCAATGATTGCGTCATGGTTGATGATTCTATTCTCAACGTCCGCGCCGCCGTGGAAACCGGCATGGTGGGCTTTTTGTACACCAGCTTTGATCGCGTTTCCGTAGAAATCCAGGCTGTCTTCGATATTGAAGGTGAGTTTTAGTGGCTAAAGCCCGCGTCTACATTCCCGCAACCTACGCCATGCTGGCGGAATTGGAAGAAACCGGTTCCCTTTCTGCGCGCTCCGGCTGGGGTTTCATGGTGACACCAGCGCTGCAGGATTTCTATACCGAGGGCGATGAAGAAGAGATTGCCTACTCGGCATTCCTCGAGGCATCTATGGCCTCTATGCGCCTTCTGGCCATCGGCGATGAAGAAAAGTTCCCGCATCGCCGCGTGGTCATCTCCGTGGACTTGGATGATTCTGTCATCACCCCGCGACCGGATATGGGCGAGCCGGTGGTAGAACTCCAGCCGGCGCAATTCAGCAAAGACGATCTAGCGGCCATCCACGTGGATATTGCGGAATCCGAAGAAACCACCGCGAAGGCCATCGAGGCTATTGACACCGCAGACCTTGGCGATGAGGACGCGGAGCTGGCCGTGGGAGATGCGCTGGATAAGTTTATGGCCTTTTATCACCCCAGCGAACTGCCTTTCCTCGTAGAATTGCTCTAAAACTGAAGGAGAAAACATGACTCAGCGTTTCAAGAACCTGGCTGCAGCTACCGTTACCGCAGGCGTAGCCCTCATTTCCGCGCCAGCCGCTCTGGCGGCCGATACCACCCCGGCCGCAGATGCCGCTGCCGATGCCGTGCCCACCACCCCGTGGCTAGCGCTGCTAGAGACCTCGTCCCAGGGCACTTGGGGCCAGATCCTGGATGTGGTCTTTGGCATCGTAGATGTCCTGCTAGGCGTGATGGCCGATACTGGCTTCCACCTTTAATTTTCCCAGTCCACGTTGGTGCGCAGGGCCTCGAGCAGGCCGCGCACCGCGTCGCGCCGCCGCGCACTGGCGGTATCCGGGGGGATAAGCGCAGGGTCATCCAGCCCGCATTCTGGGTCCGCAGGCGGGCCCATATGCGTACAACCACGGGGGCAATCCTCGACGGCGGCCGCAAGATCTTCAAAGACACCGAGCACGTCATCAGCATCCACGTGTGCGAGGCCGAAGGAACGAATGCCGGGGGTATCGATAATCCAGCCGGCAGAGTATGCATCATCGGCGGGGAGGGGAAGCGCTACCGATTGGGTAGAGGTATGCCTGCCTTTGCCTACGCCCGATACTTCCCCCGTCTCCCTATCCGCATCCGGAACCAGGCGGTTGACCAGGGTGGATTTGCCCACGCCGGAGTGGCCGATGAGCGCGGTGACGTGGCCATCGATGTGCTGGCGCACGGACTCGAGGCCGTCTTCGACGCCGGCTTTCACCACCGTGACATCAAGATCAGCAAACTCGGCCGCGAACGGCTCAGGATCCGTGAGATCTGTTTTAGTCAGGCACAAGATCGGGTGGATATTGCCCACGAAGGCGGCGATGAGGGCCCGCTCGACAAACCCGGAACGCGGTGGTGGATCGGCCACGGCGGTGACGATGAGCATCTGGTCCGCATTCGCCACCACGATGCGCTCATAGGGGTCGGTGTCATCGGCGGTGCGCCGAAGGACGGAGGTGCGCTCTTCCAGCTTCACTATGCGCGCTAAGGTGTCCTTCTTGCCGGAAGTATCGCCCACGACACCTACGCGGTCGCCCACCTCGATGGCGGTGCGGCCGAGTTCGCGGGCGCGCATGGCGGTGACCCGTGGGCCGTCATCTAGCGCGACGCCCCAGCGCCCACGGTCTTTGGTGATGACCATGCCGAACTTGGCATTTTTATGTTTGGGACGATCCTTGGTGCGCGGCCGCGAACCCTTGCCAGGGCGCACGCGCACGTCGGATTCATCAAAGGAACCGAAACGCCTAGCCATTGCTCTCCTGTTGTTCGGGGTCCAGCATCGTCTCCCACATGCGGTCGAAGCCGGGAAGGGTCTTCGCCGTGGTAGAAATATCTTCGATCTCTATGCCCGGCACCTTCAGACCGAGGATGGCACCAGCGGTGGCCATGCGGTGGTCCGCATAGCACGGCCACTCGCCGCCGTGGAGAGGGGCGGGGTCGATGCGCAGGCCGTCGGCAAGCTCGGTGACCTTGCCACCCAGGGCGTTGATATTGGTTGCCAGCGCCTTGAGGCGGTCGGTCTCGTGGCCGCGCAGGTGGGCAATGCCGGTGAGCGTGGAGGGGGTTTCTGCCAGGGCACACAGCGCCGCGACGGTAGGGGTGAGCTCACCAATGTCACCCATGTTGCGCTCGATGCCCTGCAGCGCGCCGCCCTTGGCGCCCTTTGCGGTGACGAAGCCCGGCTCTTGGGTGACCATAACACCCATATCCACCAAGATATGGCGAATAGCGTCACCCGGCTGGGTGGTATTGGCGGGCCAGCGCTTAATGGTCACGCGGCCGCCGGTGACAGCAGCGGCGGCAAGGAAAGGCGTGGCATTGGACAAATCCGGCTCGATGGCCCACTCCCGGCCGGCGATCGGGCCAGGGTGCACGGTCCACGTATTCTCGCCGGAATCTACGCGCACGCCGGCTTGCCGTAGCATGCCCACGGTCATTTCCACGTGCGGCAAAGAGGGCAACGGAGCGCCCTCATGGGTTAGGGTGATGCCCTCATTAAAACGTGCGCCGGCTAGCAGCAGTCCGGAGACGAACTGCGATGACCCAGAGGCATCGATGGTGACCTCGCCGCCTTCTGGCACCCCGTGCGAGCGCACGGTAAAGGGCAGGCTATCGCCGTCCACCTCTACGCCAAGCTGGCGCAGCGCATCGAGGGTGGTGGACATGGGCCGGGCGTAGGCCTGCTCGTCGCCGTCGACAAGCACGGCACCATCAGCCAAGGCCGCAACCGGCGGGATAAAGCGCATCACCGTGCCTGCTAGGCCGCAATCTACCGTTGCGCCCTTGAGCGGGCCTGGGGTGACGTGGATGTCCTCGTCGTCGTGCTCGAAGCGCACGCCCATAGACTCCAACGCCTTTTCCATCAGCTGCGAATCCCGCGAGACCAGCGGAGCGCGCAGGGTAGAGGGGCCATCGGCCAACGCGGCCAAGATGAAGGCGCGGTTGGTAATAGACTTCGAGCCCGGCACGTGCTGGGCCCACGTAATGGGGCCTGCCGCTTGCGGGGCGGACCATGGTTGAGACATATCGTCCATAATAGAGGGCATGTGCGGAAGATTCGTTCTTTTTACCGAGTCCCTCCTTGATGAGGTGGGAGAGCTGCCCGGAGTCACCGAGGTACATGCCCCGCAAGGAACCCCAGGGCCCCGCTACAATATTGCGCCTACCCAGCCGGTGGCCATCGTGCGCGTGCGCGAAAGCCTGGCTCAAGTCGATCCTGCGTGGTGGGCGCTATTGCCGCACTGGAAGAAAGATCTTGAGGGCCCGCCGCTGTTTAATGCGCGGGCGGAGACCGTGGCCTCCAAGCCTTCTTTCCGGCACGCTTTTAAGGGACAGCGCTGCCTCATCCCGATGAATGGTTACTACGAGTGGCGCCAGGAAGAGGGCGGCAAACAGCCCTACTTCGTGCGCGCGGAGGAAGGCCTGTTGTGGGCCGCAGGCCTCTGGGACACCGGCTTAGACCGCCTGTCCGCCACGATCATTACCACTGCAGCCACGGAAGAAATGGAGTGGCTGCACCACCGCCTGCCGCGCTTTTTGGCGGCCGAGGAAATGCGCACCTGGCTAGAGGGCAGCCCCGAGGAGGCCGCCGAGCTGCTCTTGCCGACGCCCCTGCGGGGCTTCCACACCCACCCCGCCGACAAGGCCGTGGGCACTGTATCCAACGACTATCCAGAGCTACTCGGCGAGTAGATCGGCAAAGCTGGCGTCACACAGCTGCGCGAGGTCCTCCGCATTGAGTTCGATATCTAGCCCGCGGCGCCCGCCAGAGATGAAGACGGTATCGAAAAGGATGGCGGTTTCCTCGATAATGGTGGGCAGTGGATTCTTCTGTCCTAGGGGAGAGATGCCGCCGGGAATATAACCGGAAGACTTGGTCGCATCGTGCGGGTCCGCCATAGCGGCCTTGGAAACATTGTGTGCGACTGCGGCTTTTTCAAGCTCAGGTGGTGGGTAGTAGGGATAACGCACACCGCTAATTCGCCTGGGTCCCTTGCCCGCCGTTAAATCGATGACCAGGGTTTTGAGTACGCGCTCCGGCTCTACGTCTAGAGCTGCGGCGGCGTGATCACCGAAGTGATCGGTGCCCGACTCAAAGGTGTATACGTGGTGCTCGATACCGGCGTCTTCTACAACTTTGAGCGCTGGGGTGGCTGCATGCGGGGACTTTTTAGACATGACTGGGATTCTAACGCTAGGCGTTAGTATGGAAATTGTGGCTAAAGAAACAATCAGCGAAAAGGAGCTGCAGCGCCGCTTTGAAGCGGAAGCGCTGCCCCTGCTAGATCAGCTCTACGGTGGTGCCTTGCGCATGACGCGCAATCCCCAAGACGCTGAAGACCTAGTGCAGGAGACCTACCTCAAGGCCTATAAGTCCTTCCATTCCTTTACTCCGGGCACGAATCTCAAGGCATGGCTTTATCGCATCATGACCAATAACTACATCAACTCCTACCGCAAGGCGAAGCGCCGGCCAACGGAGTCCTCGGCTGATGACTTGAGTGATTTTCAGCTCTATACCACCGCCGGACATGATTCCACCGGTCTGGAATCCGCCGAGGTAGCCGCGCTCAAGGACATGCCGGATTCCACCATTTCAGAGGCCATGAATGACCTGCCCGATGATTACCGCATGGTGGTTTACTACGCGGATGTGGAGGGCTTGGCATATAAAGAAATTGCGGAAATCATGGACACTCCTTTGGGCACAGTGATGTCTCGGTTGCACCGGGGAAGAAAACTACTCCGAAAAGCGTTGAAAGACGTGGCACGAGAACAAGGTATTGGATTAGAACACCCAGACATGGAGGAGAAGTAATGGAACGCGCAACGGAACACAACTGTGGTGCGTGTAGCTCCCCAGAGGTACAGGCCCTCCTGTGCGAGCTTCTCGATGAATCCACCACCTATGCCCGCGCGCTCGCCATCCGCGAGCACATCGCCCAGTGTGATTTTTGTCAAAAGCGCCTCGAGAGCGAGGAGATTATTCGTTCGCTGGTGCGCAACTGTTGTAACGGACAGGCCAAGGCGCCGCAGGCGTTACGCCGCCGCATCTCGGTTGAAATCACCCGCATCGAGACCACCTGGTAGTGCGGACATACGGCACGGGCTGCTAAGCGGCCTGCGCCGATTCGGCAAAGCAAAAGCCCGGCTCCTACGGTCTGTGATGACCGAGGGCCGGGCTTATGTGCTGTGCGTTATGCGCCAGGACGCTTGCCGTGATTAGCGGACTTCTTGCGGCGATCCTTGCGCTTGCGACCACGCTTGCTCATTGCGCACTCCTTCGTTGAGGGTAACTGAACTTTATTCAACTTTAGCGGCTAAGGGCGCCGAAACGAAAATTGGGGGCCGATGATTAAGCGGAAACGCGGGCGCGTCCACGGCCGCGGTTACGGCGGCGCTTGAGGGCGCGGCGCTCCTCTTCAGATAGACCGCCCCAGACGCCGGCGTCCAAGCCGGACTCCAGTGCCCACTTCAGGCAGGAAGAGGCAACGGGACAACGGTTGCAGACCAACTTGGCCTTAGCGATTTGGGTAAGTGCAGGACCAGAATTGCCTACTGGGAAGAACAGCTCGGGGTCTTCGTCGCGGCAAACAGCTTCGTGGCGCCAATCCATGATTGATATCTCCTAACAAAAATTCGACAGCAGAAAGCACAAGCACTTTTCATAAATGAAAAGCAACCAATGCCATGGGTGGGTGGTTGTGTGAACTGGTCTGCGCGCAGTGGGGCCCGGTCTCGAGGTCGGGCCAGCGTCGCCGCCGCCAATGGTCCACATTGTGGTTACTTGAAGTTTCCTTCAAGTTAAGAAGAGGTTTACGTCCTCTTTCTTTTTGCTACCCAAGAATCATGACATGTTTACTCAGGCTCCGCTAGGGGTAGAGGCGAAAATGTGGTAAACATCACTGAATGGAAAGTGATGTGGGGGTCATTTAGATAGACGCTGGAGTTGAAAGAAGCCTGTGAGAAACGCGCTGAACTGGCGCATTGACTGAAACTACTTGAGTGTGGTGACTGGAGAAGCGTCAAATCTGTCCGGTTAGCCCTTGCCCCGCGAAACCTGAGTGGCGCACAAGAAAATGGCGTTGCCCGTGAGTAGACTGTGGGCTTGTGTCCAAACAAAACAAGAAGGTAAACACAAAGCAAAATGCTGCCTCCACGCGGTCGATTAGTGGGGAAAAAAAGACCCAGCACGGGGCGCCGCAACCAGTCCTCGTGGCCGCAGCACTCGCCGTGATTCAGTCCATCGCCGTAATCTGTTTTGGCATCTTCCTGATCGTGCGCGAATTGACCGGTGCGGAAAACGGCTCCATGGTGTCGGATTCGGGCTCTGGAAGCTTTGTGGGGCTAGGCACCGCACTCTTTATCTTTATCGTGTTTGGTTTTGTCATCATTGGCGCTTGGGCCATGGTCAAGGGAAAGCGCTGGGGTAGGGGAGCCATTATTTTGGTGGAGCTAATCTTGGCGGCTAGCTCCTTCCAAATGTTTAGCGGTGGATCGCCGCTACTGGGCGCGGTGACATTGCTGAGCGCCGCAGTGGTCATCTTCTTGCTGATGTTCGTACGCGCCTCCACTGAGTGGGCGGCAGCAAACTTCTAAAGTCATCTTCACGTGTAAAAAGGCCGCGCCCGGGAAAACCCGGAATGCGCGGCCTTTTTATGCGATGGTGGGGTACTAATCGGCGCTAAGGCCCACTACCTTATCGCCGCGGGCTTCCACAATGGTCTCGCCCGCTAAAGTGAGATAAACGGCACCGTGGTAGGCGCCGCGGTCAACCGGGATGGTTCGCAGGGTCTTGCCAGTGGACCAGTCCATGACTGCAATTCCTTCTTTGGTAGGCACCAGCATCTGCTCGTTGACAGCGATGGGGGTGCCGATGGCCTCTTCCACGATGCGATCAACCGAGAGGTCGCTCGGCTTAAAGAGGTAAAGCCGGGAGCCATCAAACCAGGTCATATGGTGCGGCAAGTCCGCAGTTGCCGGCGCGAAGGGGGAGTCGCCGGTGTCTATAGCCGGAGAAGGCTCTGCTGGGGAAGAGTCGAGCTTTTTACCTTCATTGTTATATGACTCGATGGAGGGGTGTGGTCCTGGCCGGTATACGGCGGCGGCCTTTTGGCCTACGGCGACAAGGCGGGCGCCATCGGTAGCAATGTCCACATCGGCGGCGATGTCCGGTTGACGGGAATCATCGGGGGTGGTGTCTTGGAAGCGCAACCAGGTGGTATTCGGCTTATCGGGGCAGGACTCGGTCAGGGCTAAGTTCTCGGTACGGGTAAGGGCCGAGCTGAGCGTGCAATCCTCATGCGGTTGCTTGTCCGGTTCTTGTTTTGCCTCCACGTCACCGTATTCCACGGTACGCACCATATCCGAGCGCCACAGATCGATGCGGTCGGTGGAGGCCGTTCCTACCCGGTCATTGGAGGATATGGGTACTACCTCGTCCGAATTTATGGCACTACGGGTGCTGTCATACTCACCAGTCGCGGCATCAATCGCCACGGTATCTCCGCAGCCCACACCGGTCTTATAAGTAGCTACTATCTTGCCCCATGCAGCAGACAGTGAGCACAGTTCGGCGTCAGTGCGCTCATAGGTCCATGCTTCGGAACCGTCCGGATTGGTAGCCGTGAGCGTGTGATCCGCATGCGTGATGGTCAGGCCGTGCGCCGAAACCGCCCGGTATTGGCCAGGCACCGGTTCATTGGGGAGGCTGAAGGACTCGTGGAGGTTAGTCGGGACTGTGGAAAGTGCGGGTGCATCCTTTTCCCCAGGAACGGCCGCCTGGCTCAAATGTGCCTGATTGATATTGGCAGTGACGGCTGCACCGCCTACCGCGATGGCGCAGACCACGGCAATGATGCCGGTGGCCTTCCAATCAGAGAGCGTGGAACGCAAAATGGGAGCCTTAGTCATCGGCGGCCTCCTCGTCGGCGCCGGGAGCTGCCGCGGCGCGCAGTGGTACGGGTGGGGGATTTCTCGCGGACTGAAACCTGGCCTACAACCTTGGTCTCGGGGCCTACGGTCTCCTCAGCATCCGCGGGGATGTCTAGCGCTTGGGCCAGCTCTGGGGAAGTAGAAAACCATTGTGGCGGCTCCGGCTCTCCCAAATCCAGCTCATCGTTAATGACTTGCCATTTGCCCAGCTCATCGTAGCCCACCAAGGTGATGGCGGTACCGGTATGCCCGGCGCGACCCGTGCGACCAATACGGTGGACAAAGGTCATTGGATCATCTGGTACCTGGTAGTTGATGACGTGAGTGACATCATCGACGTCGATACCGCGGGCAGCAATATCGGTGGCGACCAGGATGTCTACCTGGCCGGAGCGGAAGGCCTGCAGGGATTTCTCGCGGGACTTTTGCCCAAGGTCGCCGTGGACGGCTCCCACGCGGAAGCCGCGCCGGGCGAGATCATCGGCCAAATGGGCGGCCGCTCGCTTGGTGCGGGCGAAGATGATGGTGCGCCCGCGGTCGGCAGCCTGCAGGGCGTGCGCGACGATGGCAACCTTATCCATGCGGTGAGCTTGGAAGGTGACCTTGCGGGTGGAGGAATGAGTGAAATCCTGCTCGCCCGATTCGGCGCGGATATGGATGGGCTTATCCATAAAACGGCGGGCCAGCGTTAAAATCGCGCCCGGCATCGTAGCGGAAAAGAGCATGGTCTGGTGCGCATTGCCATCCAGAGCCTGCAGGATGGCCTCCACCGAGGGTAAAAAGCCCAAATCTAGCATCTCGTCGGCTTCATCGAGTACCAAGATGGCCACGCGGTCTAGTTGCAGATTGCCGCGCTCGTGGAGATCGATCAGGCGGCCAGGTGTACCGATGATGACATCGGCGCCCTTATTGAGCTTTGTGATCTGTTCCTCGTAGGGCCGGCCTCCGTAGATGGAAACCAAACGCACCGGTATGTCAGCGGCGGCTACCTGCAGGTCTTTGGTGACCTGCTGGGCAAGCTCACGGGTGGGGACCACCACGAGGGCGCGCGGGGTGCCATCGAGCTCTTCGATATCGGCATCATCAAAGACACGATCCAAAAGCGGCACGCCAAAGCCGTAGGTTTTGCCCATGCCGGTGCGCGCTTGGCCAATCAAATCCTGACCGGACAAAGCGATGGGCAGGGTTAATTCCTGGATTGCAAAAGTACGCGTGATGCCACGGGTGGCGAGTCCATCGCAGATTTCGGCCGCAACGCCGAGTTCCGCGAAGCTCGGTGGCTGGGATTTTATGTCAGACACACCTTGATAGTAGCCGGGATGGTTATAGTGGGGCCATTGACAATAAAACTCTAGTTAGAGGAGGAACCCTCATGGATATCAAGTTTGGCTTCGCAGACACCGCTCGCGAGCTGGTCATTAGCGCTGCAGGTGACCAGGCTGAGCTGACGCAGAAGATCAATAGCGCCCTGGCGGATAACTCCACCTTGGAACTGGAAGATGACAAGGGCCGCAAGTACCTCGTGCGCACTGACCGCGTGGTCTACGTTGAGGTGGGCATTGCGAAGAAGCACGCCGTGGGATTCGCCGGCGCCTAAAGACGAGCGCACCGGTCTGCTGATTCAGATTTTTAAAAATAAACGGGTAACCTAAGGCCCCATGGAAGACAGGGAGACTCGCCACGCTCACCGGAGCCAGGGCCATTCGCCGGACCACCCTAATGCGGTGGTCCGGTTTGCGCGTCAATATGGCTGGTGGCGCGTGGTGGCTATCCCTTTGATGATCGCCTTGACCATCTGGTTCATTGTCGATATCGCCACCGCTTCCTCCTCTGAAGAAGGGGCGGAAGAAACTACCACAGCTGCCCCGACGAGTGCCGAGAAAATCGGGCCTGATCCGGCTGATGCGGAAGCGGTCAAACGGGAAATTAGTGAGATGCCGCCCGGTGGGGCGTTTACCAAGCAGGGAAAGGGCACTTTCCATGAGGTGGGCGAGCCCGGCGCCGTAGCCGGTAAGGGTGGCGCGCAGAAGGTGCGCTATTCCATCGAGGTGGAAGATGGCCTCAATACCGCACCGTATGGCGGCGATGATTCTTTTGCAGCCATGGTGGAGGCCACCCTTTCTGATCCGCGCGGCTGGACCGCGCATAAGGACTTCGAGTTCGAGCACGTGGCCTCTGATGCGGATCCAGATACCCGCATCCAACTGACTTCTCTGGGTACAGCTGCGGAGCGCTGTGGTGAGAAGATTGAAACGGAAACTTCCTGCCACACCACCATTACTGGAGAGTCCACCACCATCCTCAACGAGGCCCGCTGGGTACGCGGCGCTACGCCTTTTGAGGGCGATATGGGCAATTACCGCCAGTACGTCATCAACCACGAGATGGGCCATGCCATTGGCTATGCGGCCCACCAGCCGTGTGGCGGCCAGGGTAAGCTAGCGCCGATCATGATGCAGCAGACCTTGGACCTTAACAACAAGGAATTGCACGATCGCAATCCCAGCGAGGTCTATCCTGATGAGGACGTGACCTGTGCAGCTAACCCGTGGCCTTTCCCCAACCCGGATAATAAGGATCCCCACCAACCCGAATAGGAATTAAGGATGCCGCTTCCCCCAGAGCATGTTTTAAGCGCCTTTCACGCGGAAACTGGTGCTACCGGTACTCGCCGCGCTCAGGGCGATCAATTAGGCCCGGTGTGGGATAACGGCATCAAGGTGGGGGACGTGGTCTATTCGCAGGCCGGTCCTTTTGCTGCATGGTCCGCCAAGACGCGCGAGCGCCTAAGTGTGCAAGGCGCCCGGGTTTCCCGGCCAATTTTATCTAGCGATGGCCGTCATACGGCCGCTGGCTGGAAGGCCACGCAGTTTATTCCGGGGCAGGTCCGGGGGCGCATTGATGAAACCGCACAGATGGCGCTGCGCCTTGATACGGCTATGGCCGAGGTGGCACTTCCCACCGGGCAGCGTGACGATGTCTTTGCTCGCGCGGAGCGCGCCGCGTGGGGAGAAACGGGGGAGGCCTATCGCCCAGCTCTGCTTGCCGACGTCCCCCTTATCCCCGCCCACACCGCTCTTCTCACCACCACGGTCTATCACGGCGCCAACCCGCCGGGAATCGTGGACATTGTGCCGAGCGAATTTCCGCGCCCAGCCGGTTGGAGCGCCGCCCTAGTCATCGTCGACGGGCTTATTGCTCAGGCGGTTGATGATGAGATCTGCCAACGCTTTAGTCACGTGCCGGGCATGCAGGAGCTGCTCTTGCGTGCAGTGTCGTATCGTCGTCATATCAACGATCTGCATCCTGCTTCACGTTCAAACACGCGTTCGCACATTGAACGGGTGGAGCAATATCTGGTGTCGCGGGCATCTGCCATACTGGAGCGGTGAGTTACGACCCCCATTCCACCGCGCGCGCGGGAGTGGTCCTCCCACCGTCCCCGCAAGTGCGCCTCGTTCCCCGTACCCCGTCCGCCACGGCCCGCAGCTGGCCGGTTGACCTGCCCGAATCCGGTTCCTGGAAAGTAACCGGTGCGGCAGGCAGTGGCGTGTCGAGCTTCCTTATCGATACCGTCATTCATGCCCTGGACAGAGCCCAGGAAACTGGCGCGGATCCCTCCGGCATTCTCGTTATTGCGCCCTCGAAGGAATCCGGTGCCCGATTGCGCCGCGAACTTTCTGAACGCCTCGAGAATTACGCCGCGCAGACCTCAATGGTGCGGTCTGTGCACTCCTTGGCTTTTGCATTACTGCGCACGGCGGCCGAGGAGGAGTTGCGGCTCATTACCGGTGCGGAACAAGATGCCGTCATTCGGGAGCTACTTATCGGTCAAGCAGAGGACGGCCACGGATCCTGGCCAGAAGAGATGCGCCCCGCGCTGGAATATGTGGGCTTTGCGCGGCAGTTGCGCGATTTCCTTTTGCGCTCCATTGAACGAGGTCTGGGTCCAGGAGACCTGGAGCGCCTAGGCCACGAATATGGCCGCCCTATGTGGTCCGCCGCGGGCGAATTTCTGCGCGAGTATGAGCGCGTGCAGCTCCTCTCCCGTGCCCATTCATACTCTGCTGCAGAGTTGGTTACCGCGGTTCTCCAGCGCCCTGAGTTACTGCGCGATCATCCCTTCCACACCATTGTCGTCGATGATGCTCAACTGCTCGACCCCACCGCAGGAAAACTCATTCGTGAGCTGGCTGCGCAGGCCAACCTCGTAGTTGTGGGTGGCGATACAGCCCAATCCGTCTTTGCCTTCCGTGGTGCTAGCTCGCGCTTTTTGCAGGACTTTCCAGCCGAGCATGACATTGAGCTCACCGAGTCCTACCGCAGGCCCACACCGGCGTGCATCTCTATCGTGGATTCGGACGGTCGGCTGCGCGACGTCGTAGCTAATACCGTGCGCCGCCGCCACTTGGAAGATGCCGTGCCCTGGCGCGACATCGCTGTCATTGTGCGCTCTACTAGTGGCATTGGCCAAATGCGCCGCACCCTCCTAGCCGCCGGTGTGCCCGTACATATCAATCCCACCGACGTTGTCTTGGCCGAACAGCGTTTGGTCTCCGCTGTGTTGCTTGCGCTGCGCGCCTTGGAGGAGGAACTATCTAACTCTGAGTTGGAAGAACTACTCACCGGACCTGTGGGTGGCGCCGATCCTGTCACCCTGCGCCGACTGATCCGTGGCTTGCGCCGCTGGGATTCCACCACTCGGGGCATCGATAGCCTCCGGGGCCTTCTCTACGGCGAGCTCCCAGACTTCAACGGACAGCTCACTGAACGGGAATATTCGATCCTCGAACGCGTTCGTGCAGTGCTCAGTGCCGGCCGGGAAGCGCTCACTTCCGGCGCTTCGGTGGAGGAGATTCTGTGGGCTGTGTGGAGTGCTACCGACCTGGACAACCGTCTACAGGCCTCGGCCTTGCGCGGTGGTGCAACGGGCTCGCAGGCCGACCGCGACCTAGATGCAATGATGGCGCTTTTTGACGCTGCTGGAGACTACGTAGAACGCCGCCCGGATTCTTCACTGAGCGCGTTTTTGACCCATATCACTGAACAAGAACTTCCCACCGGCGTGCGTGACCGCCGTACCGCCATTCCGCAGGCCGTAGAAATCCTGACCGCGCACGGTGCAGTGGGCCGCGAATGGGATACCGTCATCGTGGCCGGCGCCCAGGAAGGCAGCTGGCCTTCGCTAGGAGAGACTGGCTCCATCTTCGGGCAAGAAGATCTTATCGATCTCCTCGACCACGATATTGATCCCGATACTCCCGTCAGCCACATCGCCTCCCGCTTGGCAGAGGAGCGTCGTCTCTTCCACGTCGCTACCACCCGCCACCGAAAGCGCTTGCTCATTACTGCCGTGGAGAATCCAGAGGGCGATACGGTCTCCGAGCCTTCTCGGTTCATCGACGAATTCGCCGGACGTGGTGTCGATGTTCCCGGTCAAGCTGCGCGTCGCCAAGCAAAGCGGGCGCTGCGCCGCGCCCAACTCCCGCGCGAATTGGGCCTCGATGTGCCCGAACCCGCACCCGTTTCTTTGCGCGATGGTTTGGAGATTGATCCACTCGATGTTGCGGTGTTGTCCGTACCGGCCTTTGTCGCACAGCTGCGCCGCGTAGTTAGCAATCCGGAATCTGGTGAGGTTGAACGCAAGCAAGCTGCCCGCCAGCTCGCGCGGTTAGCGGCGGCCGAGATCCCCGGCGCCCACCCGGAGCAGTGGTGGTCGGCGCGTTCCGTTGCGGCTGAACTGCCGTTGCATACCAGCGGCAGTTTGTCGCCCTCCCGGGTAGAAGCGTTGCTCAACTGCCCGCTCAAGGCTGTGCTGGGCAATGTGGCTGAGGATCCAAGTACCGAGGAACACCTGCTCCGCGGTACGTTGGCCCACGCCTTCTTTGAAGCCATTGGCCGCGGTATGGATGCGGAAAAGGCCAAGCTTTTGGTGATGGAGGCTTTCGAGCGCATCCAGGACGTCCCGCAGTGGCAATTGCGATTCAAACTCGATGAGTTTTCCGCGCTATTGGACCGCGCCCGCGAATGGGCGCGCCAATCTGAGGTCAATCAAGAACTAGTGGGCGTGGAAATTCCTGTGGGCGTACATGTCGGTGAAGGCGTGCGCATCGGCGGCTATATGGACCGTCTCCTTCGCGATGAAGAAGGAAACTACTTGGTCGTGGACCTCAAGACCGGGAAAAACCAACCGGCCAAGAAAGAAGCCGAAGACCATGTGCAGTTAATGACCTATCAGCTCGCGCTTGCCCACGGTGCATTCGACGGCCATCAGGTCCACGACGGTGAAGGAATGCCGCGCCAGGGAGGGGTGCTGGTTTACCCAGGCGCAACCACTAAGAAGATTGGCGAGATTTGGCAAAGCGATAAATCTCCGGAAGCACTCGAAGAATTCGCCGCGCTTCTGCCCCCGCTGGTGGAGGAAATGCGTGGTCCGCGCATTACTGCGCGTACCAATAAAGACTGCGACAAATGCCCAATTCGCTCCATCTGCCCCGTGCAGGAAGAAGGAAGGATGACCACCGATGCCTAAGAGCAACTTTTCCCCACAGCAAATCGCTGCGGCCTTGGGCAAGGATTTCCCGCCTACCGACGAACAAGCCCATGTCATTGAAGGCCCATTTAGCCCTAAACTCGTGGTTGCCGGCGCTGGTGCTGGCAAGACAGAAACCATGGCCTCGCGCGTGGTGTATTTGGTGGCCAATGGTTATGTGCGACCTGAACAGGTTCTTGGCCTGACCTTTACCCGCAAAGCCGCGCAACAGCTGGAGCAACGCATTCGCAAGCAGCTGATTCAACTGCGCGATTCCGGTCTCATCCCACCAGGCAGCGATGTGGCAGAAGCATTAGAAAACATTGCGCCGAAGGTATCCACCTATGACTCCTACGCCGGAGAACTCGTTCGTGAATACGGCCTATTAGTTCCGGTTGAGCCCACCGCGCGCATCATTACTGAGGCCGAGCGCTATTCCTTAGCCTACGATGTGGTGCGCAATTACACCGGCCAACTAGAAGACGATCGCACCCTAGCCACAATCACCGAGACCCTGCTGAGCCTCAGCCAAGATATTGATAACGGTCTCAAAGACACGAGCCATATCGCTGAGCATGCGCGCGATTTTCGCGCAGATATCGATAACCTTGACAAATCGAAGAAGAATGGCCCCGAATACTCTCAAAAACTGCTGGGCTATATACAGACACAGGAACGCCGTGTGCAGTACGTACCGCTGCTGGAGGCCCTGAAAAAGGAACAATCCGAGCGACAAGTCATCACCTTTGGCGAGCAAATGTCTGTCGCCGCCCGAGTAGCGCGTGATTATCCTGTTGTGGGCAGGCAACAATCCCAGCGCTACAAGGTTGTCATGTTGGATGAGTACCAAGACACCTCCTATGCCCAGCGCGTTCTACTTCGAAGCCTTTTCGGCGGCGAGAAAGATGAACTGTCTGTTACGGCTGTAGGCGATCCAATGCAGGCCATCTACGGCTGGCGCGGCGCGACCTCTGAAAACCTCACCGCCTTCGTGGAGGATTTTCCAGTCGCGCCGGGCACACCTGCTCCGAAGGACCAATTGACCACCTCGTGGCGCAACCCTTCGGGTGCGCTGGATTTGGCTAACTCAGTGGCGGAGAGGGTATTTGAAGGCGTTGAGCGTCCCGTGGATGAACTTTCTGCCGCCCCACATAAAGGCGAGGGTGAAATCCAGCTGGCCTACTTTGAAAGCGAAAATCGCGAGCGCGAATTTATCGCCGAGCATTTGAAAAAGCAGTGGGACAAACGCGAGGGAGACACCTTCAGCGCAGCGGTTTTGGTGCGTAAAAATAGGCAGTCCGCGCCAATCGCTGCGGCCTTAGACAAGGCGGGCGTACCTAATGAAATCATCGGTCTCGGTGGTTTGTTGTGGCAGCCAGAAATCCAGGATCTCGTGGCCATTGCCACGATGCTCGTACGCCCAGAAGATCTGTCTGCAGCAGTGCGGGTACTGGCTGGCCCTATGTGCGGTTTGGGGATTAGCGATATTCAAGCCCTCGCTTCGCGTCAACGAAACCTCGCCGGAGCAAGGGAGGAGCGCTTGCGTTGGGAACCAGGAATGGACCCGGAAGATTACCTGCGAGCGCAGTTGGAAGATGTCACCGCAGAAGAACCGGATCAGCGCGTTGGCCTTGCCGACGCCCTGGCTGACTTGGGGGAGAGGGACCGCTATACCCCACAGGGCCTTGCCCGCATGGAAGAGGTATCTGCCAAACTGCGGCACTTGCGCACCTATTCGCTATCCAAGCCGCTGGTGGACATCTTCGCTGATATTGAGGCATTGTTTAATATCCGTACCGAAGTCTTGGCGCGCGGAAGCGCGGGGGGAACGGCCCACTTGGATAAATTTGCCGATATCGTCGCTAGCTTCCACGGTGATTCTTTGTACGCACTCTTGGACTATTTTGCGCTTGCACTCGAAAAGGAAGACGGTTTGGACATGGGCGAGGTGCCTGCCGCAACGGACCGTGTGCAAATTATGACTGCGCATAAGGCCAAGGGCCTGGAATGGGAGCATGTCTGCGTGGTGCATGCTGATTCTTCTAGCTATAACGCGCAAGCGGAGACCTTCCTTAGCAGGATCGAAAAGGTCCCGGGGGAGGACGACTATATTGAGGTCCCAGAGGATGCCGAAAAGCGCTCGCAGTTCCAAAACGCCTGCGAAGAATTTAAGAAAGCAGATAGTGCCCTAAAGGCGGAAGAATCTGCGCGCCTTTTTTATGTTGCATTGACCCGTACCGAATCCACGCTGACCGTTACTGGCTCGGGAACCAATAACGCTTCTGGGAAGAGCAAGAAGGCGCCCTATGAATACCTAGAGCGCCTGAAAGAGCAATTCCCGCAGTACGTGGTGGAATGGTCCGTGCCAGATGAACCGTCCGAGGAGGACTTTGGTGAGAGCGCACAGTTCCCAGCGCTGAAGGCTAACCCTGAGGCAGTTGCCGGTGCCGATGCGGTGCTTGAGGCAATGGAAGAACTTCCAGACCTCAGCCACGGTGAAACCTTTGAGTTGTGGGAGCAGGAAGCTGGCGCTCTTATTGAAGAATACAGGGCTCTGCAACAGCCGGTGGTAGACGTTGAGCTACCCAGCGAGCTGACTGCTTCTGACATGGTTGCGCTGCGGGCAGATCCACTCCAGTTCGCACGCAGGCAACGCCGTCCAGTGCCGTTTAAGCCGAATGCTTATGCCAAGCGCGGTACCGCCTTCCACGCGTGGTTGGAGGACCGCTTTGGCAGCCCTGCACTATTGAGCGAGGAAGAGCTGCCGGGTACTGATGAGGCGGCGGACTATGACTTGGAAAAGCTGAAAAAAGCTTTCTTGAGCTCGGAGTGGGCACAACGTCAACCGGAATACGTAGAAGCGCCCTTTGAAATCACCATCGGTGAGGCCGTGGTGCGCGGGCGCATGGACGCGGTATTCCGCTTGGACGACGGCACGTGGATGGTGGTGGACTGGAAGACAGGCCGCCCACCCCAAGGGGAGGCTATGGACGCCGCCAAGATACAGCTTGCGGTTTATGCAGAGGCATGGCGGCGTATCCATGGCGGAGAGAAGATTCGCGCTGCTTTCTACTATGTGCACGATGGTTATACCTTTGAGCCAGCCCGCCTTCCACGTGGGGAAGAGCTAAAGAAACTCCTTGAATCGTCAGTTGAGCACCAAAAGGGCTAAGGTATGTGAGCGGTTGCGTAAGCACGCAATCTCTTGAGCAATCATTCGAGACCAGAAAAGGCGGGGCTAGTGGGCAAAAATCGTGCGCGAGCTATGAAGTCGCACTTTAAGAGTCGCTTCTTGCCGCAGGTTGAGCTGTCCTCGCAGCCGGACCACGCGCTCATTGACGTCATTACGGTGCCGAGGGATGAAAATTCCAGCCCGTGGCGTCAGTTGGGCAAGCGTGTGCTGTGGGCTTTAGGCATTGTTGTCTTCGTGACAGTCGTGGTCTATTTGGACGGCGGTGGATATAGCGAGGACATGTCGCTTTTGGATTCCGCCTACTATGCTGCGGTGTCGCTAACTACAGTGGGCTACGGCGATATCGTTCCTGTGTCCCCGCAGGCCAGGTTCATTAACTTAACGCTTATTACACCTGCCCGCCTGATCTTCCTTGTTTTATTGGTTGGCGCGACCTTGTCCGTGCTAACGGATAAGGCCCGACGTACTTTCCAAATCCAGAACTGGAGAAAGCAATTGCGTAACCACACCGTCGTTATCGGGTATGGCACCAAGGGCGCCGGAGCGGTGGCCGCGCTGCTGGCCGATGATGTTCCGTCCTCCCAGATCGTGGTCATTGATACCAACCGTGCCTCCCTAGCTCACGCAGAGCACCACGGCCTAGTCACCATTTTTGGCTCCGGCACAAAGCAAGACGTATTGAAGATCGCTGGGGTAGAGCACGCAAGCTCTATTGTTGTAACCCCATCTACGGACGATACAGCGGTGCTGTGCTGCCTTTCCGTGCGAGAGCTTGCACCCAAGGCCAAGATTGTGGCGTCGGTTCGCGAGTCTGAGAACCGTCACCTGCTGCTGCAATCTGGTGCCGATTCCGTGGTCACCTCCGCTGAGACTGCCGGCCGACTACTGGGCCTAGCTACCGTGACCCCGACGGTGGTGGAGATGATGGAAGACCTGCTTTCACCTAATGAGGGCTTCTCCGTGGCAGAGCGCGCCGTGCGCGAGTTTGAGGTTGGTTCTAACCCACGCCACCTGGCAGATATCGTGCTTGCTGTCCTGCGCAATAATGAGCTGCACCGAGTGGATACCGCGGACGCCTCCGCGTTGAAGCCGGGAGACCGATTGCTGTATATCAAGCACGAGATGGAACAGCCCATTGAGGTCATGGACGATGATGACGAGGACTAAATGTTCCTCCCAGTAACTCCTAGTGGCCTCGTACCGGTTACGGCGGTGGGGGAGCCTGTGCTGGTGAAAGAGGTTCCCGGGGGCGTCGGCAAGCAGGTCGTGGTGGACCTAGGCACCTTGCAGGCATGCTTGGTCTCGGAGGATAGCGCCGGGAAGTTAGGCCGTTTAGAAAGTGCAACCTTCTTTGCAGACCAGCCGGTTATCCTGCAAGCCATCGCGCTTATCCGCAACCGACGCGAACAGCGCTTTGATCCGCGGACCGGACGCCAGCTGGACTACCCGGCGCCGGGAATCGTTGGGCGCGATCCGCACGACGAGAAACGGCTGGTCTTCCCGCGCTTGGATCCCGCCGTCATTGGGCTCATTCGCCTCAGCGGTACAGACCGGATTTTGCTGGCGCGTAATCGCCGCCGCAATAGCTTATTCTCTTTGATCGCTGGTTACGTTGAACCCGGCGAGACTGCGGAGGCAGCCTTTGCACGCGAAGCGCTCGAAGAAACCGGGCGTAGGGTGGACCATATTCGTTATTGGGGCTCGCAGGCGTGGCCACCGAGCGGCTCGCTTATGCTGGGCTTTTGTGCACAAACGGCTGATGTCCACCCCACCTGCCATACTGATGGGGAACTGGAAGAGATCCGGTGGGTGGAGCGCTCCGAGCTGTCTGGGCTTTCGCTTCCTCGTCCGGGTTCAATTGCACACACGATGATTATGGAGTGGTATCATGGTGACTAAGCCGGATTTGTCCCTGCTGGATGAAGATCAGCTGCGCGCGGCCACGGCACCGCGCGGGCCCGTGTGCATCTTGGCTGGCGCGGGTACGGGCAAGACCCGCACTATTACCTATCGCATCGCCAACCTGGTAGACCAAGGGTTTGTGAGCCCGCAACGCGTGCTCGCGGTGACCTTCACGGCGCGGGCAGCCGGAGAGATGCGCGATCGTCTGCGCACAATGGGTGTGGCCGGCGTACAAGCGCAGACCTTCCACGCCGCGGCGCGTCGCCAGCTGAAGTATTTCTGGCCCCAGGTAGCGGGGGACCTTCCGTGGCAGTTGCTGGATAATAAATTCCCGCTGGTCGCTCGCGCGGTGCGTTCGGTGGGGTTGGATAATTCCAAGGATATGATCCGTGACGTCCTAGCGGAGATCGAGTGGGCTAAGTCCGCGCTGGTGAGCGCCGAGGATTATGAGTCTGTGATCGCCACTACGGACCGCAGCGCTCCGGCTGATCCCGCCAAGGTGGCAGAGGCCTTTCGCCGCTACGAACAGTCCAAGGCCACACCGGACATGATGCACCTGGATTTCGATGACCTGCTCATGCACATCGCGGGTGCCATTGAAAATGTGCCGGCAATTGCAGAAACCTTCCGGGAGCAGTATCGCACCTTTGTGGTAGACGAGTATCAGGACGTAACCCCGCTGCAGCAGCGGGTGCTCAATGCCTGGTTGGGCGAGCGTGACGATCTCACCGTGGTGGGTGATGCAAATCAGACCATCTATTCCTTCAACGGCGCCTCCCCGGACTACCTGCTCAATTTCTCCCGCACGTACCCGGATGGCACCGTGGTCAAGTTGCAGCGTGACTACCGCTCGACGCCGCAGGTAACGGACTTGGCCAATCGGGTCATTGGCAAGGCCACAGGGCGTGCAGCTGGCACACGCTTGGAGCTGCAGGGCATGCGCGAGCCTGGTCCGGAGCCCACCTTTAAGGCCTATGAGTCTGAAGAGACTGAGGCCCAGGAGGTTGCCGGCCAGGTTCTCACACTGCTGGATCAGGGCGTGCCGGCCTCTGAGATTGCCATCCTCTACCGCATTAACGCTCAATCGGAGCAGTTTGAGCAGGCGCTTGCTGACGCCGGAGTGGTCTACCAAGTCCGTGGCGGCGAGGGCTTCTTCCGCCGCCCGGAGATCCTAGAGGCCATTCGCGTTCTCATCGCCGCGACCCGTCGTGAGGACTTGCCGGATGATCCGGTGGCAATTGCTCGCGCAGCCTTTGTCGAGTTGGGGCTAAGCGCCACCGAGCCGCAGGGCGCGCAGGCCCGCGAGCGCTGGCAATCCCTCAACGCATTGGTAGGGCTCATCGAGAAGATTGTGGAATCGGCTCCTGGCATAGATCTCAACGGGGTGTTGGGGGAACTGCGCCGGCGCTCCACCGATAAACAGGCCCCAGCTATGGAAGGCGTCACGCTAGCTACTGTGCACGCTGCCAAGGGCTTGGAATGGGATGCGGTGTTTCTCGTGGGGCTGACAGAAAAGCTCATGCCTATCAACCACGCTATCAAGGCGGGCGATGAGCAGATTGAGGAAGAACGTCGTTTGTTCTATGTCGGCATTACCCGCGCCCGCGCGCACCTCGCACTGTCGTGGGCGTTGGCGAAGACCACTGGTTCGCGAGCCTCGCGCGAGCGTACCCGCTTCCTCGATGGAATCGTACCGGCGGCCGAAGACGCCTCTGGCAAGGGGACTCGCTCGCGCCGCCCGAAACGCTGCCGCGTATGTTCAGGTCTGCTGGGAACACCGGCCGAAAAGGTTATCGGCCGCCACGAAGACTGCGAGGGAGGCGGAGATGAAGAGGTCTTTTCTGCCTTGCGCTCGTGGCGTTCCCAGGTTGCGCGCGAGGAAAAGGTGCCGGCCTATGTTATTTTTTCCGATGCCACCCTGCAGTCCATGTCGGAGGAGCTTCCTGCCGATGAGGCAGAAATGCTGTCCATCTCTGGTGTAGGCCCCAGCAAGCTGGAGCGCTATGGCGCCCAAGTACTAGAGGTCATTCGTTCGGTGCGCAGCTAGCCAAGTTGGTTTTCCGCCAAAACATACTGGGCATCGCGGATGCGCAATGATGGTGCGCTGCTGGTGGTGACCGTAGACATCGACTTCCCACTGCTGTCCAGGGCGCGGCTTCGCGGTCGGCGCTCCCGGCGGCAGCGGCCGCCCCATAAGCCGCCGAATGATCACCTGCGTATGTGCCGAGACCGCATCGAGCACCACGGCTTCTGGGGTGCGGCGCACGCGGGGTAATTGGGTGCTGATGATATTCCAGCGCGGGTCCGTATCCACGCGGGACAGGTGCGCACACAGTGGGCATGGGCCTCGGCCCTGCACGCGTACCGGCCCAATGATGCCACGATTGTCCAATAAAGACACCGGAAGCCACGTGGTGTCCGTCCCCGCCAGTGCATTGGCGCAATCCAGCGGGCAGTGCAGCTGGTCTACGGCCAGGACCGGATACATGCCGTCGAGGTCGTGGATATAGGAAAAGATATTGTCGTCCTCTAACGGGATGCGAACTTGGAATCCATCTGCCTCCAGGCGTGCGCGTAAGCCTTGCGCCAGTGCGGATTCTCCCATTAAGACAAGAGTGTCCGATTTCTCTACGGCCTCTTTATAAGGCCAAAGGATGCCATAGTCTAGTGCGTCCTCGATAAGGCTAAGCGCTGCCGCTTCCTCCAGCCCTGCGGCACGTAACCGATGAGACAAATCTTCTGGCCTCACTGGCTCGCGAGCGGTATTGAAGGCCGCCGCGACGGAAAGCGCATTGCCCGTTTCTGCCACACCAACGCGGGTGGCATCCATGCCAAATTGAACCACCGTTTCCTCGCGGCAAAACACTGCGCTGCCCGGCGCCAAAACTACCTGGGTGACACAAGCCCCCACGCCTATACCCCTTTCCCCGATGCATGTGGATTCCATTGCACCACAGGTACAATCACCTGTCATGTCGAGCACGCAGCCCCCCGCACCACAAACCCCAGAGGTCAAAGTCATTCGTTCCGCCAAGCGGAAGAAAACCGTGCAGGCTCGCATGGTCTCCGGGGTACTCGAGGTACGCATCCCCGCCTGGATGTCCGCTCGCGATGAACGCGAGGCAGTGGCGGATATGTTGGCGCGGGTAGAAAAGAAACAGGGCAGTAGCCGCCGCTCGGACGCGCAATTAGAAGAGCGTGCTCGGCGGCTTAACGCGGCTTTCTTAGACAGCCGCGCTACCATCGGCTCTATTCGTTGGGTAAGCAATCAAAATACGCGGTGGGGTAGCTGTACTACCTCCACCGCGAATATTCGGCTGAGCGACCGGCTACAACACGTGCCGGACTATGTGCTGGATTCGGTAATCATTCACGAGCTCACCCACACCTTCATCCCGCGCCACGGGCGGGATTTTTGGCAGTGGGCGGACAGGGCGCCCCACGCTGAGCGGGCGAAGGGCTATCTTGAGGCCTACCAGCGCTGGGGCTGCTAGTTTTCGTCGTCCTCGTTGCCCTTTTCTTTCTGCTCGTCTTGACCATCGGCTTCCCCGGTCTCATCGCCCTGAGTAGCAGAGGAATCCTCACCGTTTTTGAGCATTTCCTCCAGCTTGGCAAACTCTTCCTCAAAGCCCTCATCAGGGCCGTCATCCAATAGGGAGTCGATAAAGGCGGCAGGGTTATCTAGGTGCTCTGCAGTTGGCAGGAAGTCCGGGTGGTCCCACGCCTTATCGCGCTTTTCCGCACCCACGGCAACGGTAGCGCGGCGCCACAACTCAGCGGCCTCAGAAACCTTGGGGGCGTTGAGCTCGATACCAACGACCTTGCTGAAGGCGTTTTCGGCAGAACCACCAGTGCTACGGCGGTGCGCCCATGCCTGGGTTAGCTTCGAGGTGGATGGGATGCGCTCGCCCAGTGCCTCTGTGACGACGTGCTCGGCCCAGCCTTCCACCAATGCTAGTAGGGTTTCTAGGCGAGAGGCTGCCGCAGTGTTCTTGGACGTGATGCGTGGGGAAAGGTCCATGCCTTGCAGCTTGCTCATCGCATCCTGGATTGCCTGGGGATCGCCGGACTCTAGGTTGAGCTCGCGGGTGACTTCCTCCAAGTGGGAGGTGTCAATGACCAGACCGATGGCATATTCCTCCACAGAGGAGACGATGCGCTCTACCAACCACGGCACGTGCTTGAACAGGCGCTGCCGCGCGGCCTCGCGCGCTGCAATATAGACCAGCACCTCTTGGCCAGGAATATTGAGCTCCCGGGCGACCTTCTGAATGGTCTGTGGCAATAGTGCCACGGTATTGGCCGGGGCGATGGGAAGACCGAAATCAGAGCCGGTCAACGCCTGCGCAGCCAAATCACCCAAGGCGTGACCGAGCTGCATGCCAAAGTTCATGCCAGACATCTGACTCATCATCTTGGTCATCGGGCCCATCATCTCGCGGGCTTCTTCCGGCATCGATTCCATCTGGGCATCATTCATATGCTCCGCCACCGGAGTGACCATGCGCTGCCAGGCCGGCATGGTTTCTTCCAACCACTGCTTGGAATCCCACGCCTTGGCCGTGCCGGAGGCGGTGGGCAGGTAGGTGGCGTCATCGAGCCACAGCTCCGCTAGGCGGACGGATTCCTCCACTGCCTTGGTATCGTCCGCGCTCACACCCTTTGACTGGGAGATTTGCTGCAGGGCGATGCGCTTGGCCATGTCGTAGTTAACAGGGCCGGAATTTTCCGGCGAGTTCATAGAAGAGCCCATGCCGGACAGCATCTGACCGAACTGGTTCAGCATGTCACCGAGGCCGCCACCATTAGCGCCGCCGAATGCGCCGAACGGGTTCTGGTCACGACGTCCGTCATTATCGTCGTCATCATTATTGGGGAAAGAAAAACCGAATCCGTTGCTCATGCGTCCTAATCTACCGACACCATCCGGCTAGTTTCCATGATCCCTGCTACGCTGACAGCGAACACGACGGCAAAGGTTGTAGGGTAGTGATTCGTGAATTCTCCTGCTAGCCGTCGCGTCCGCACCATCGCCTGGGGTGCTATCCCCGTCGTCTTAACCGGTGCGTTGGTATCGCTTGACCATATTCCCGGCACCGATGTGTCTTTGACCGTCCCCTATGCTGCCGAAGGCCCAGGCCCCACGGTAGACACATTGGGGGAGGTAGACGGCACCCAGGTCGTTGACGTTCAAGCCCCGAAAACCTATGACACGGATGGTCACCTCAACATGACTACGGTCTCCGTGCGTACCAATATGACCTTGGCCCAGGCGCTGGGACGCTGGATGATGACCGATGACACCATCGTGCCCATCGATACCGTCATCCCGCAGAACATGAGCGATAAAGAAGTAGAAGAGTCCAATAAGCAGGCCTTTACTCAGTCCGAGTCCGCAGCGACTCTGGCAGCCATGGACTACCTGCATTTGCCGGTAAAGATCTCCATCGCAGAGGTGCTGGATAAGGGTGCTGCGCAGGGCAAACTGAAAAAAGATGATGTCATTACCGCCGTGGCGGGCAAGGAAGTCTCGCAGCCGGGTGAGGTTCAAGACATCATCAAGGAAAAGAGCCCCGGCGATAAGGTCACGATGACCGTGGAGCGTGGCGGCAAAAAGCACGAAGAAGAAATAGAGCTAGGGGAGAACCCCCACCAGAAGGGGCAGGCGATGCTGGGCATCGCCATGCTCTCGGTCCCTAAAGACGATATAGAGGTCACATACAACCTGCAGGATATCGGTGGTCCATCCGCTGGCATGATGTTTACCCTGGCGGTCATCGATAAGCTCAGCGAAGAAGACCTCACGGGCGGCAAATTTGTGGCCGGTACCGGCACCATTCAAGAAGATGGCAAGGTGGGCCCCATCGGCGGCATCCAACATAAAATCGCCGCCGCCCACGCAGCCGGCGCGGAACTCTTCCTGGCGCCACAAGATAATTGCTCCGAAGCCGCGGCGAGCGACCACGGGGACATGCCCATCGCGGAAGTGTCCAACCTGGATGAAGCGGTATCCACGATGAAAGACTTCGCGGACGGCAAGGAAATTAAAACCTGCCAATAAGCGGCCTACTTAGCTAGGCCCAGTTCCTTGATCTTCTCTTCCGGATCTTCCTGGTCTGAGGAGATCATCTGCTGCATGACCATGCCTTCTTTATTGTCCACCACGGTAATAACCGCCGTGGTGCCCAGCGTGGACCAGCCCACAACGCGGTCGCCGCTATCCTCAATGACCTGCGAGCTGCGCAGCTCAGTAAGCACCTGCGTGGTCTGCTTTGCCTTGGAGTGTGAGCGGAAGAACTGGAACTGGCCTACCTTCGGCCCAGAGCAGTTATACGAGTCATCCCCGCCCGTGGAATCGCAGCGATCGAAGTGCGCGAAAAGCTCTTGCGGTGCCACGGGCGCGAAGATGTCATAGGCCTTGGACACAGACTTTTCCATTTTTTCGCTCCCAGGCTCTGTGCTTTCCGACGCCGCCTCCGAGCTCGCCGCCGCACTCGACTCGATGCTGGATTCAGCGGCGGACTTGGAGCTGGATGCGGTGCTGGTTTCCTCAGTGGCATCCGCCGCAGTGGGAGCGGACTCGGCGCTGGCAGTGGTGGTATCTACGGGGACGTCGGCAGGCGCGGCATCATCCGAGGAACAGCCGGCAGCGCTCACGCCTACCCCCAGCAGGAGTGCTGCTGCGGTAGCGCGGGTAGCGGTCAGGCGAGTGAGAGTAAAGCGTCGCACGGTAGGAAACTGCTCCTTAGTCGCAAGCGAGAATTGTCTTTCCAGTCTAATCTAGTTCATCCGGGTCCTGGCTCAGCCCATAGCGCAGGGCCGCGATAATCCCGGGTGCTACCTGGGGGCCGCCGCGCAGCTGGATGTCATCCTCCGCGAATGGCCCGGCTGCTTCCAACTCCTCTTCGGTGGGGCGCAGCTGCAGCAATGTGGTTTCAATCCCTTCCTCACGCAGCGCACCGGAAAACAGGCGCGCCGGGCGAGGGGAGGGGTCCTCGCTGGAGGTATCGCGGAACCTAATCTCTTGGGCCAGGATGACGCCGGCCACCTCCCGCGGCCAAGCCAAGCGGGAGACATAGTCGGCCAACTGCTCAGAACCGGGCTCAATGTTTTCAGGCACATTATCCTGCACGATAAGGGTAAGCGGCGCCGCATCTTCCTCATCGAGGGCGGCAAGCTGGTCTGCTACCAAGTGGGTAGGAACGAGCGCGAAGATAGTGGGGCGGGCGTCCCAGCCCTCTGCATGGACGAATTCCACGGCTTCGGTCATCGCGCGGTTTAAAGCTGGCTGTGATAATTCGGGGGAACTCATAAACATCCTTATTCGTTATCTGTGTATTGCTTCCTTAAGCTGGAAGAAGTCTACAGGTTTTAAATTCGCACTATTTGATTGGAGCTGGCGTTGTCCTTAGGGTCATCCACACCAGCCGCCCCGTTGAAGCGGCCCCCGCGGGTCGCGACAATCATTGCGGCCATCATTGCCCTCCTTTTGTTCATCGGCCCCATGTTTGTGGGCCTGTACACGGATTGGAGGTGGTTTGGTGCGATTGAATACCGGAACGTCTTCACCACCGCGATTATTGCGCGGATAGTGCTCTTTATCATCTTCGGCTTCATCGCCGCTGCCGTGGTGTGGGCCGCGGGCTTCTTTGCCTGGCGCGGGCGTCCGGATTCGCTCGACCTTGGGGACTTGAACTCGCCGGTGTATCAGTACCGCAAGTCCATTGAAAAGTCTATGGGCGTCTTCTTCAAGGTCATCCCCGCCATCGTGGGCATCATTGCCGGTTTCATCGGCCAGGCTAATTGGCGCACGGTCCTGCTATTTTTAAACGGCCAGGAATTCGGCCAACAGGACGCCCAGTTCCACCACGACCTAGGCTTCTATGCCTTCACGTTGCCGGTTTTGAAGATGGTGGTCAGCACCCTATCTATCCTGTTGATTTTGGCGTTCCTCATCGCGCTTTTCGGTCACTATGTGCTGGGTGGCATCCGCATTGGCAATAAGGCCGCAGGAGTTCGCGGCTCCATTTCCCACTCGGCTCGCCTGCAGCTGGCGATTACTGCCGGCCTGTGGATGGTTGTTCAGGTCATCGGCTACTGGTTGGAGCGCTACGAGCTCCTATATGCCCAGCACGATCTCTTTACCGGTGGTTCCTATACCGATATTCATGCCTACCTGCCGGCGAAAATCATCTTGATGATCATTGGCGTCTTTGTGGCGGTGGCGTTGTTTATGGCCATCGTCATTAAGGACCTGCGCATCCCGGGTCTGGCCGTGGTGTTGATGTTGCTGTCCTCGCTGGTTATCGGCCAGGCATGGCCGCTGCTGATGGAACGTTTTTCCGTGCAGCCAAACCGTCAGGCAAAGGAAGAAGAATCCATCGCCCGCAATATTGAGGCCACGCGCTATGCCTATGGGCTTACCGATGACCACGTCACCTATGAAGACAACTGGGGTGGGGACGAGGTCTCTGATGACAAGGTGGCTTCTGATAACGCCACCATCAATAACCTCCGCCTGCTGGATCCGGAGATTCTTTCTCCTACCTTCACCCAGATGCAGCAGCTGAAGAATTTCTACGGCTTCCCAGAGACGCTATCGATGGACCGCTATGAGATCGATGGTAAGAAGCGTGACTTCGTCGTTGCTGCGCGCGAGCTGGATCCAAATGAGTTGCGGGAGAATCAGTCCGACTGGATTAACCGTCATACCGTCTACACCCACGGCAATGGCTTTGTGGCAGCGCAGGCCAATAAGGTCGATGAGGTAGCCCGCGATGCGGGCTCTGCCCGCGGAGGCTTCCCCATCTTTACCGTTTCTGATCTGCAGACCCAGGCCGGTGAGTCGGAGGGCGAAGGCGAAACCCAAGACGCCGAGAAGTCTCTGGGCATCAAGGTAGACCAGCCGCGCATCTACTATGGCCCGGTTATTGCTGGCGCTGCCGATGGCATGGATTACGCCATTACCGGCAAGACTGGCGATAACCCGGTGGAATATGACACCGATAGCTCCACCTATACCTATGACGGCAAGGGTGGCGTCGGCATTGGCAATATCTTCGACCGCACTATGTACGCCGCCAAGTACCGCGAGCTGAACTTCTTGCTTTCTGACCGCGTCGGCAGCGAGTCAAAGCTCCTCTACGACCGCGACCCGCGCGAGCGCGTGGAAAAGGTTGCTCCGTGGCTGACCACCGATTCTGCTACCTACCCGGCCGTAGTGGATGGCCGCCTGAAGTGGATCGTCGATGGCTATACCACTTTGGAGTCCTTGCCTTATTCCCAGCGCGCTTCGCTTTCCGACGCCACCCAGGACACCCTCAATCCTGATGGCACGACCCAACGCCTTGTCAATGACAAAGTGGGCTATATCCGTAACTCGGTAAAGGCCACCGTCGATGCCTATGACGGCAGCGTGGATCTCTACGAGTTCGATAAGAATGACCCAGTGCTCAAGGCTTGGGAGGGAGTCTTCCCGGACGTCGTCAAGCCAGAGGCAGAAATCTCTGACGAGCTACGCCAGCACTTCCGCTATCCGGAAGATATGTTCAAGGTGCAGCGTGACCTGCTGGCGCGCTACCACGTGGATGACCCGAATGTATTCTTCAACAACGATGCCTTCTGGTCCGTGCCGAATGACCCCACTGCGGAGGAATCTCGCCAGCTCAACCAGCCGCCTTACTACGTGATGGCCGCAGATCCAGAGACCGGCAAGCCCAGCTTCCAGCTGACGACCTCTTATCGCGGCTTGAACCGCGAGTTCCTGTCCGCACACATGGCTGTCTCCTCCGATCCGGAAACTTATGGCGATATCACCGTGCGGGTGCTGCCGACCAATACGCAGACTCAGGGCCCGAAGCAGGCGCAGGATGCGATGATGTCTTCTGACCAGGTCGCCCGAGACCGCACCCTGTGGGAAGGCACTAACGACTTGCACAACGGTAACCTGCTGGCCCTGCCAGTAGGTGATGGCGAAATCCTGTACCTTGAGCCGATTTACTCGCAGCGCAAGGACCAGGCCTCTGCCTTCCCGAAGCTGCTGCGCGTACTCGTGTCCTATAAGGGCCGCGTAGGCTACGCCCCCACTATCGGTGATGCCCTTGAACAAGTTGGAATCGATGCCAAGGCTGCTCAGAATATTGAGGAAGTCGACGGCGATTCTGGCGAAAAGACCGACACCAAGGACGACAAGAATAAGAAGGATGCCAAGGAAGATAAGCAGTCGGCCCCAGCCTCCGCTCCTTCCTCTTCCGACCAGGCAGGCGCCATCGATGACATCAACAAGGCTTTGAAGGGCCTAGAGGATGCTCGCGATGGTTCCTTCGAGGAATACGGCCGCGCCCTGGATGAACTCGATAAGGCAGTTGAGTCTTATCAGAAGACGGAAAAGTAGTTCTTTCACTCTTTAAAAGCAGCGATTAAGGCACCTGCCCAGCGGATTTGGGTAGGTGCCTTTCCCTATGTATAGTTACATGAGTCGCCAGGACAGAGCGAATACACTTAGTGTTAACGTACTGTTCAAGCGCAGATGATGGAAGTCATCTCGACGCGGGGTGGAGCAGCTCGGTAGCTCGCTGGGCTCATAACCCAGAGGTCGTAGGTTCGAATCCTGCCCCCGCTACCAACTTCCGGGCCCCTACCAGTGGAAACGCTGGTAGGGGTCTCTTTCGTTTTATGCTGAAATCGCCATTTGGTGCACTAGTCTCAAAATCCTGCACCGCGCAATCCCGCAACCGGATCTGCGCTTCACAAAGAGATCACTGCAGCACAACGACGCGGATATGATGATTTTGCCAAGAATTTCGGTCCTGACGTCGATACCTATACTCGGAACGAAGTGAGAGCCATCGAGGTAGAGGCGCACACCTCGGTCGGATTCAGCCAATCTGAAGCGGAAGCACTAACCGATTATGGTATCGAGAAGCTCAAGCAACAAGGCTTGTCTCAACCTACAAATATCCCGTGGAACCCTGGAGTGTTATAAGAGTGTTAACGCAGCCCACCAACGAACAGCTGACGCAATTTCAATCGGACCTCGAAGACATCGTCACGCCAACCATGGAACAGCTTCACACGCGAATCCAGGAAACAGGGCCCCTGTCATCTGATGACGCAATCAGATTCGTTGCAGATATCACTGCGCTGACAATATTCGAGCTGGCCGAGCGACTTGACGGAAACGCTGACAAACCCGGCGCCCTCAGCTACAGGTTCGCTGCAGCAGAAGGGGAAGAAGTGCGCCTGCCTGCCGAAGTGCTCAGCGCCATCACCGGATGGCTTTCCGCTCCACAGGATCGAAACCCCCTCGCCGGGAAGATCAGCCACCCGTACCCCTTCGACTTTTACGGAGCGAAAGACTATGCATAGCGATTCCGCACTGCTGCTCATCGGACGACTGTATGCGAAAGTTTACGACCAATCCATGGACTCGGATGCCGCTGAGCACCTCCACCACCTGCTGAGCAATATTCATGACACCACCGCCATCGATGAGGCCATCTACGCCTACCAAGGCGAAATACTCGGCATCCTGCTGGATTCAGTGAATCAGTCCGACTCGCTCGAGTTGTACACGGCGAGTACGTCGCAGCGCGAGTCTCTTAACTTGGCCATCACCGCCCTCGAAGATACACCTCAGTCTATGGTGGCACTCGACGCAATTGCGCAGTTGGCGCAGGTTGAACCACCAGCTCCCGGCCAAGCCAAAATCGACATCTCCACGGAAAATCTCTCGAGCGACGCCCGAAAACTTTCAGCGCTCGGCCTCCACCAGGGCATCGCCATTTCGGTCCCGCATTTGGGCATTCCGATCTTGGAAGGCGACGAAACCACTGACATCTCCACCTCGTCTACCGTATTGGGCGAGCAACGTTACGCCTCTGCCAAAGCCGTACCCAAGTGGCTGACTCACTTGTCGGAGGCTCCGTCCGCTAGCTTCGTTACGTACCAGAATTCGCACGGCGAGACCCTCCAGGTCAAGTTTAATGCCAAGGGAAACTACTTCCCGCTTCTTCTCACGAACCATAACGGAGACCGCCGCCTCGACAAACTACCGTCCGCGAGACAAGCCGAAAACCACATCGTGGCCTGGCTAGACAATTCACAATCACCGATCATCTAGCTGCCACTCAAAAGCGGTTTGGGTCTGTTTACTTTGGAGATAGAAAACTGGGGCCTGACCCCCCGACGTGTCTAATTTCCGGGGTCAGGCCCATGAATGTCATGCGCAGGCTAAAAACGGTGGCCTGATTAAGATAAACTGATTGGTAAGGAATTTGTTGTGAAAGAAAGAACGATCATTCCGGGAATACTTTTTGGAATTGTCTTGGGCGTCGCAACCCTTTATGGCGGAGTGCTCCTGTCCACATGGCTTCCAATACCTTTCGTCTTCTATGGGCTACCTCTACCTTCATTGGTGGTGTTGGGTGTATTAGCCATATCTGTCTACATGTTGAAAAAGGATCGGCTTAGCGACCGATCATGGCGTGCTTTTGCCTTCACATTCGCCGCGGCTTTCGTCGTATCAGCGTTCTTATGGGTGAGCACCATTTCTGGCTATGGAAACTTCGCATAGCCTATAGATATGGAACCGTTGTAAGGCCAATGACAGTTAGCCCCTCTAGATTGATGAACTGCTCCCCATTCGCCGATGAGGGCCATTTTCGTTTTCTTCGGCGGCCAGCGGCAATGGGCACGGCTTGCACTGGCTCTGGCTCAGGGCGCGCCGGTGCCGCTGCTCGACGAGCCTACGACCTTCCTTGATCCCGCCCACGCGATTAGTGTTTTGGAGCTCGTTCGCAAGCAAGCCCGCGCTGGTAAGACAGTCGTTGTTGTGCTGCACGACCACATGTTGGCTGGTCAGTACTCCGACACCAGGGCGGTTATGAACAACGGCGAGGTCATAGCCCGGGGGACTCCCAAGGAAGCACTGCGGAAGGATATTTTAGCCGCAGCCTACGGTATCGATGTAGAAATCTGGGACGATCCTTTCAGCGACGCCCCCCGTCATCGTTTCCCGCGCTGTGCTCAAGGGCTAGAGCATTCGAAAGATGAACACCAAAGACCGCAGTTTGGAGTTCGTTCGCAGAGGCTGTAGATGATCGTGGCTAGAGCGGATTTCGGTTTCCGCTCCTCACCGCTATCCCTCATGGAACTCATCCTGTGGCTGCATGGTCCGTCATGGAGAGGGAAGCAATCAGGCTCTAGACAGTAAACCCTTATAAAGCTAAGGTAAGCCTATGCAAAAGAGAGACTTCATGAATGTGCGTGCAGTTATCGCACTTGTAGCCACCCTAGCCCTAGGCGCAGGCCTTGTTGCGTGTTCTTCTGATTCTTCTCAGGGACCGGGTGAAGATAGGAAAATCGAGCGAGTTGTGGCGCTCGATTGGCGCTATGAGGAAATTCTCAAGGCCCTCGATGTGGACCCAGTGGGAATCGTGGAAATCGGCAAGTCGGAGGCACCAACTACGTTGAAGGGACAGTTAGGTCAGGCGACCTCCGTGGGCCAAGCCAAGCAGCCGAACCTAGAAGTTATCCAGTCTTTGGAACCAGATCTGATTTTGGCTAGCCCTACCCGTCAAGCTGATATCATGCCGCAACTGGAAGAGATTGCGCAGACGGAATCCTACCCAGATGAAACTTACTCGGACGTGCTGGACTCGATGGATGAGATCGCGGCCAAACTCGGCAAAGAGGAAAAGGCTAAAGATGTCCGTCAGCGCATCGAGGACAAGATTGCTCAGACCAAGGACACGGTAAAGCCGGGTAGTCGTGCTGTCGTGGCTGGCTGGTCCAGCGAGATGCTCTATACCTGGGTCAACCCCTCTTTCTCTCAGTCGCTACTGAGTAAAGTGGGCTATGACTATGCCTTCGAAGGCGAGAAGTCTTCTATCGAATCTAAGACTGATGTAGCGGAACTGACCGGCGATAAGCTCCCTGGAATGAAGGCTGACCGAGTCTTTATGTACAAGGACGTCGAAGCGTTTAAAAAGACGCCCTATGCCAAGGGCAGCGGTGACATCGTAGAGGTAGACCAAGATATCTGGTCGCGCGCCCGCGGGCCATTATCTGCCGAGCATATGCTCGATGACATTATCGCCGCTGAAAAGTAGTGGCACCTCGAACTAAAGCCAGCGTCTGCTTGGTCCTTGCAACCGCTGCCGCTGCCTTTGTGTGGTGGTGGCGGCTCCGCCATGTTCAGGTGCCAGTTGATACCCCGTGGTTAGAAGAAGAGCTGCATAGCGTGGCTTTTGACCGTCTCCTTGCTACCACGGTGGTCGGTATTGCACTAGGTGTAGGTGGGTTATTGCTGCGCACGGCAACCGCGAATCCGCTCGCCGATCCGTCCATCACTGGTGTGAACTCCGGTGCGGCACTCGGTGCAGTCGCAACCGCAATGTTTTTAGGAAGCGAAACCTCGAGCGTTGACCAGCTGCCCGGTGCGCTGCTGGGTGCGGGGATTGCTGTGGGGGTGACGGTGGGCGTCGGCAAGAGCGGTGCGATCCAGCGCATGGTTCTGGTTGGCGTTGCCGTTTCCTCGCTGTGTAGCGCCTTGACCTCCATTTTCCTGGTGGTGGATGAAGCTCAACTGGCGACGGTGATGTCGTGGCTTTCTGGCCGGCTTGCCGGTGTACGCCTAAGCGATATTATGCCCGCGCTGATCGCTGTGCTGGTCGTGGTTCCCTTGACTTTAGTCGGTGCGAAAACGCTGGACTTGCTCGTAGCTGGCGATGCCGTGGCCGGTGCTGTGGGGGCGAAGCCGGAGCGCATTCGGTTGGCCGCCATTGTGGCGGCGGTAGTGCTCGTTGCTCCTTCGGTAGCCGCAACCGGGCCGATTGGATTTTTGGGGCTGATGGCCGCGACCGTAGCGTGGCGGGTGTGCGGCCCGCACCATCGCATGGGGCTATGTGTGGCTGGAATTGTAGGAGCAGCGGTGCTTCTGGTGGCCGACTCGGTTGGGCAGGCAATCTGGGCGCCAGCCGAGACCCCAGTGGGCATCGTGACTTCTTTGGCTGGTATGCCCTTAGTGCTGTGGTCCGTCCATGCGCTAGGGAGGAGGAGACATGCGGCATAAGAGAATTGTAGGGGTTCTAGTAGGACTCATCCTGGCGTTGATATTGAGCGCAGTTATCGGCATGGGCGTCGGTGCGGTGATGAAATCGCCGGGCGAGGTGACCACTGGCTTCTTCACCGGAGATCCGCTCATATGGAAGTACCGCGCACCGCGGATCTTGGTGGGTATTTGCGCGGGCAGTGCCATGGCTGTTTCTGGCTGTATATTGCAATCCGCGCTACGCAATCCCTTGGCCGCACCAGATACGGTGGGTATTACCTCCGGCGGTGGGCTCGCGGCCGTTGCGGTACTTATGGGAGCAGGCGCCCTGCCGGCCCACCTGCTGACCTTTATCGCCTTTATCGGCGCGTTGGCTGGAACTGGGTTGGTTCTCCTTCTCGCCGGACGCGGGGCAAGCGATCCGGTGCGCCTGCCCCTTACCGGGGTGGCGGTATCTTTTGGGCTGGGTGCCATCACCGAATTGCTCCTGGTGCGCGCCGCGCCAGAGGCAGGAGCGGCCATGACATGGCTGAAAGGTTCGCTTTACGCCCGCTCGCTTGGCGACGCCACTATTGTCGCCCCCTTTATCCTTCTCGCCCTAACCGCCGCGATGGTGGTGGCAAAACACCTGGATATGCTCGCACTGGATGATTCCACCATGGCCGGCATTGGAGTGAACGCCAAGATGTGGCGCCTAATAGCAATAGCTTTGGCCGTTATCCTCGGCGCAGCGGGAGTCGCCGCGGCTGGGGTCTTGGGCTTCGCCGGGCTCATCGTCCCACATGCTGCCCGCTTGATGGTTGGTTCGAACCTGCGCCGGCAAATGCCCGTGGCGGCCCTAGGCGGCGCGACCCTCGTGACTGTATGCGATACGTTCGGTCGCTGGGCCTTCGCCCCCACGGAAATCCCCGTTGGCGCGCTCATCGCGCTGATTGGCGCACCCTATTTCATTTTCCTATTGACTAGGCTAACCCGAGTGCGAAATGGAGGCTAGACATGACATTGACATGTAGCGGATTGACCGTGGGTTACGGTGGTCCCGATGTGGTCAAAGATGTAAATCTCCGCTTATCTAGCGGTCAAGTAACGGCTCTGATCGGGCCGAATGGCTGCGGCAAATCGACGCTTCTCAAAACATTGGGGCGCCAACTTACGCCCAGCGCAGGCGCGGTGTACCTCGCGGACCAAAAAATTAGTGAGTATTCCTCGCGTGCCTTTGCCCGTGAAGTTTCTTTTCTGCCACAACACCCTGCGGCTCCGGAAGGGGTACTAGTGCGCGACGTTATCGGCTACGGCCGCTATCCCTATACAGGGGCGCTAGCGACGATGCGGGCCGGAGATCATGCAGCGGTTGAGCGTGCTGCCTCGCGTGCTGGGGTGAGCGACCTTCTCGACGTCCCTGCTGCAGACCTTTCCGGCGGTCAACGCCAGCGTGTTTTCCTCGCCATGACCTTGGCCCAAGAAACACCAATTACCTTGCTTGACGAGCCGACTACTTACCTCGACCCTGCGCACCAACTGTCCATCTTGGAGCTCATCCGAGACCTCAATGGTGCCGGGACCACAGTGGTCATGGTGGTCCACGATATGGTCCATGCTGCGCGTTACGCCGATCGACTCGTAGCCATGCGTGAGGGGCGCATTGTGGCCGAAGGGCCTACCGAGGAGGTGATGACCGCTGAACTCGTACGCGAAACCTTCCAAGTTGAGTGTTTAGAGATGACTGATCCAACCACCGGTAGACGCTTTCCTATCCCCATTTCCGTGCACGCTCCTGAACTTTCTGGAACCCTAGAAGGAAGAAGATAAATCTATTAAAAGGAGTAAGTAGCAATGGCAAACGATCTAGGCCACGAGGTCGACTTGGACCGTAACGAATACAAGTACTTAGCTTCTGAGGATTCTGTGTCTTCAGCTGCTAAGTCTGACAAGTCCTCCGGGGCGGCTGCGGGTGTCGCTGCTGGTGCAGCTGCTGCGGGCGCCGCAGGTGCTGCCGGCCTGTCCAAGCCGGTCGGTAAGCCATCTGCGGACGGAGATGAGCCCACCGCAAGCAAGTATGAGCCGCAGAACCACGTTGTCGCTGGTGCGGAGGAAGAACATGTTGGCAAGGCCGCAGAGCAGCCGGACCTGCAGGAAGCATTGGATGAGAACAACGCGGACTATGCACCGAGCCAGCACATCGTAGGTGAGGCAAAGGAAGAGCACATTGGTTCTGCCCCACAGCAGCCGGACCTGCAGGAAGCGCTGGATGAGAACAACGCGGACTATGCACCGAGCCAGCACATCGTAGGTGAGGCGAAGGAAGAACACATTGGTTCTGCCCCACAGCAGCCAAACATTGATCTGGAAGCCTCGGGCGAGACCCCAACCTCTGTCAATGATCTGGATGTAGATCCAGAGATGTCTGGCGATGACCGAGACGAAGCAGATGACGTCACCGGCGAGGCTGGCAATGAGCGTTTGGACCAGCTGAAGGGGAAGGCATCGGAGGCAGGTAGCGCCGTAGGTGATGCCTTCCAGCGTGCTAAGGGCTTTGTGGAAGATAAGGCTCACGAGTACCAAGAAGAGACCACGAAGAAGGGCGGATTCTTCGATCGCGTCAAGGGCGCTGTTCGTGACGCACGCGAATCCATCGAGGATAAACGCAAGAATTAGATCCACGTTTTCTTCGGATTAAAGGGCCGTCTCCTTACAGGGAGGCGGCTTTATTTGATCGAAATATACTCGGCATTCATCCGATCTTTTGTGGATACCGTAGAGGAAAAAGTTCTCTTAACGTGATGGGGGAGAAGAGGTTGCACCCTTAGTAGAGGATCCACAGGTGCTGCTTGTCGACGAACTCACGGCTGTCCTAAGCCGCTGCCGCTCCCAGCATGACCTGATGTTCAATTCCTGGTGAGCACCACAAAAGGTAGAACGGACAGCTTAAAGGCGAGATGAATGCGGCTATCGTTGCCGCTTAGTCCAGCGCGTGGAGATATAGCCTGCTGATAAGCAGGCGCCTCGGCACGTCCACAAGGGGGCACAGGAAGGGTAGGAAGGGCTCTGAGGCGGCGTCGATAAGCAACACCGTGCGACCATCGCGCAGACGCTCAAGGGTGAAGGTCTCCTCGCCGCGCTCGAGGTGTCCAGGGAGGGTGCCATAGGTGAATCCGCAGCGGCCGTCTTCGTGGAAGACATCGACAACCCGGCAGCGAAAATTCAATGGCCCCAAGCCGAGGGTAACCTCCGCGCCCAGCTCCACTACCTCATGGGTCGGGCGGACACGGAAAAGACCGCTGCGTTGTACTGACCAACGGAAAAGTCGGTGTGCGGCGGCGTCAAAGTCAGCATCGATAACCCGCGACATATGCAGCTGTGGAAAGTCGGAGACATCAGAATAGGACAGCGGTGTGGGCATGTTCTCCATGATAGGGGAGGGGTGATCACCCCCGAAGTCTGGAAGAAATATAACGGCTTGGACACAGTCACACGAGTTTGCTGTTTCCACAATTCTTTCGTGCCACTATCGAGCTTGCACGATGTTGACAACTGAAAGTAGGTACCTTGATGCTTCGCATTCCGCACCTTAAGAAAGTCCTGGTGGGCTCGGCTTTCGCTGGTGCGTTTTTCCTGGGTTCCCCGGCCGCAGGCGCCCAGGAATTGCCCCAACCGGATTTCGACTCCGCAGGGATTATTAACCAGGTCCGCGATAACCTAGCGGGGGTCGGCATCCAGACCCCGCAGGTGGATAAGAATGTTACCGATGCCGTGGATTCCTCTGTGCGCAACGCGCAGCAAGCCGTGCAGCAGAACCTGCAGCAAGGACAGTACGCGGAGCCGATGACTAATCCGAATCCCATCGGTCTAGCGGAGCAGGCTACCCAGCCGGAGTTTAAACCGAAGGGAACCAATCCGAACTATAAGTGGAAAAACGATGGATTTTCCAAGGTAGCCGCCGGAAAGCCACAGGCTGATTACGTCCTGCACCGTGTGCCGGGTTCCATGTTTGATGCCCCACGCATTCCAGAAGAGTCTGTTGCAGCCATGAATCAGGGTGAGTCCCTCTATGGTCCAGGCACCCCGCTCTACGTCAATGACAAGACGATGTGCACTCTGACCGCGGCAGGCAACGATAATGGTGGCCGCAAGGTGGGTCTTACCGCCGGGCACTGCGGCAATGTGGGCGATTCAGTTACCTCCGCTGATTCGGAGCAAATCGGCCCGACGGGCACCGTGGTGTCCAAGAACGAGGACTTGGACTACGCCGTTATTGAGTTCGGCTCCAAGGCTAAGGTGTCCCGTTCCTACAATGGCGTAACTGTCAATGAACTAGGCGGTGGCGTCAAACCGGGCCAGCAGGTGTGCAAGCAGGGCGTTGCCACCGGCAAGACCTGCGGTATTACCTATCAGCAGGCAAAGAAGATTCAGGTAAACCAAGTCTGCGCCATGATGGGTGATTCTGGTGCGCCGTTGCTCGTCAATGGCCGCCTCATTGGTTCCATTTCCGGTGGATTCCTGCCGGTGAATTTCCCGTGCCGTACCCCATTGCAGGGGCCGGTTCATAACCCGACCGCTGCCACCAATATGGATGCGGTCTTGGCGGATATGAACCGCCGCGGTGGCGTAGGTGCCGGTTTCACGCTGCCTGAAGACTAGCTGTACTGAGGCATTCGCCCGCTCCCCAGCTCGGGGAGCGGGCTTTTTGCGTCCCTGCCCGGTGCCGATAATCACAACTAATCGGCGCTTGTGTGAAAAGCTTAGGCGGACTAAGGTTAGCCTTATCTAGTAGCTACTTAGGTGTGGCTAATATCACCGGCATGGTCCGGTCAGAGAGAACTGAGGTAACCGCGCGATGTTGCAGCTGTCTTTATTGTCCCGCACCCGGCGCAAACCGGGGTGCGAAAAATCCGAGTGTATGCGCGCCGATCAGGCACCGGTAGACGCTTTGGTGGAACTTCCTGAGTGCTGCTTGCAGCACGCCATCGACGAGCGGCCGGCGTTGGCGCTGCGCTTGCGGGAATTAGGTTTCCGCCCAGGTGTGCGCGTACAGATCGGCCGCAAGGTAGCCGGCGGCGCGCGCCTAGTTACCGTAGGCACCGCCCACTATGCGGTGGATGCGGCTACTCTTCGCCAGCTCGAAGTCATCCCGGTGGCAGCATAATGGCACGGAAAACCGCTGCGCCGAGCTGCCATTCCACCTCCTCGATGCGCATTGCGAAGGAGGGAACGCCGGTCCTCGCATTGGTCGGGGCTCCAAATTCCGGCAAATCTACCTTGTTCAATGCGCTAACCGGAGCGAAGGTGCAGACCGGAAACTGGCCAGGTACCTCCGTTGAGATAAGCCGTGGCTTGTGGAATGCGCAGCCAGAGGCCTTTGACATCATTGATCTTCCTGGTGCTTATTCATTGGATCCAATGAGCCCAGACGAGGAATTTACCCGCGATATGCTCGTGGAGGCTCCGCCGTGTGAGCGCCCCGATGTGGTTGTGGTGCTCGTGGACGCCACTGCGCCGGCGCGCGGACTGAACCTCGCTTTCCAGATTGCGGAGCACCCATACCGGGTAGTGATTGGGGTGACCAAGGAGGACATCGCCAAGCAGCAGGGCATAAGCATCGATACGTCCGCGCTTTCACACGAGGTGGGCATCCCGGTGGTCAGCGTTAACGGTCGGCGGCGTGAAAACTTGGATGCGCTCGAGCGCGAGGTTGCCCGTGCAATGCACACTGATCCGCGGACCATCCGGCCCAATGCTGACCTAGACCAGCGCTTTGTGGATTTGGACGCGGCGGAAAAAGCTGCCGTTTCACGGACGGATACTGGCGAACCGCTCAGCCACCGCGCGGACCGCCTAGTCTTGCACCCAGTGCTCGGGCCGATTCTGTTTCTGGCGGTGATGTGGGCGGTCTTCTTCATCACCACTACTGTCGCGGGTCCGCTACAGGACGGATTAGAAGCATTCATCACCGGCCCCGTCTCCGCCGCTGCGCGCAGCATCCTCCCGGATAACTGGCTGCTCACAGGCTTGTTGGTGGATGGTCTCATCGGTGGTGTAGGCATGGTGCTCACCTTCGCGCCGCTTCTTGCGCTGATGTTTTTGTGCTTGGCGGTGCTGGAGGATTCCGGCTATATGGCGCGCGCGGCCGTGGTCACTGACCGCGTGATGCGCGCCATCGGCCTGCCGGGTAAGGCTTTTATCCCCATCGTGGTGGGCTATGGCTGCAATGTACCGGCTATCTCAGCCACGCGCGTGCTTGGCGACGTCCGCCACCGCATCCTCACCTGCCTGCTTATTCCCTTTACTTCATGCTCTGCGCGTCTCATCGTATTTATGATGCTGGCACAGGTATTTTTCCCTGCTCATGCCGGTTCCGCGGTATTTGCCATGTACGTGCTGTCCATCGCTTTGGTGGTGTTGGTAGGCCTGGCGCTGCGCCGCACGGTGTGGCGGGCCATGCCGGCCGAAGCCCTCGTTATCGACCTTCCGGCCTATCAGCTGCCCACCTTTAGACTCACCATCTCAGTAATGTGGGTGCGCCTCAAGGGCTTCTTACATACCGCCGGCGGCATCATCGTGGCCACGGTGGTAGTCATCTGGCTGCTCATGTCCATCCCGGTCACCGGCGGGCACTCCTTTAACGAAGAGGCAGTGCCGCCACAGGATTCCGCCTATGGTGCCGTTGCTCAGGCAATGTCTCCCGTCTTTGCCCCGGCAGGCTTTGGTTCTTGGTCGCTGACCGGACCCTTGGTCACCGGATTCGTGGCGAAGGAAACCCTCATTTCCACGTGGGCACAGACGTACGCAGTCGAAGACGTCACTGACGATGCACCGGAAGAGCAAGCAGAATCCCCACTGGCCAGCCATATCCGCGCTGATTTTGATGCGGCCTCTGGCGGGCACGGGCTCGCGGCAGTATGGGCGTACATGGTATTCCTGCTGGCCTACACCCCGTGCGTAGCCACGGTAGCCGCGCAGCGGCGAGAAATAGGCTGGAAGTGGACACTCATCGGCTTCGCCCTACAACTCGGCTCCGCCTGGATCCTGGCGGTGGGAGTTTTCCAAGTCCTCAAGGTCTTCCTATGAGCCCCACGGAGCAGGTCAAGGAGGCCATTAAACAGGGAAAATCCAACCCGGCTGACATTGCAAAAGCTACTGGGTTAGGGCAGGGGACCGTGGAAATCATCCTCGCCCACCTCGAACGCACGGCGGAGCTGGTGCGTGAATCGCTCACTTCGTGCCCCACCGGCGGCTGCGGCAGTTGCGCGCAGGCGGGTGGTTGTTCCGCTGCAGCTACCGAGCACCGCGGTCCGGTGCTGCTCCAGCTGCGGAGAAGACCCTAGCCCTGTAGCGCGGCGAGGGCGTGCTTATGAAGCAGTCCGTTGGAGGCTACGCCGGATCCGCCATGCGGGCCGGGGTTTCCTTCAAGGTCAGTGAAGGTACCGCCGGCCTCGGTCACGATGAGCGAGGGCGCAGCGAGGTCCCACAGGGAAACCTCCGGTTCGGCGGCGATATCTACTGCGCCTTCGGCGACGAGGCAATAGGACCAGAAGTCTCCGTAGCCGCGCAGGCGCCACGTTTTATCCGTTAGCGCGAGGAATTTATCGCGCAATCCGCGCTCAGCCCATCCGGTAAGCGAGCTCATCGCCAGCGAAGAATCGGAGAGCTTTTCTACGTGGGAAACGCTCAAACGCTTCGGCTCGCCGCCGAACACGCGGAAGGCACCCGCGCCCTTGGCCGCGTACCAGCGGCGGCGCAGGGCGGGAGCGGAGACGACGGATACCACCGGTTCGCCGTCTTCCAAGAGGGAAATGAGCGTGGCCCATACGGGCACGCCACGCACGAAGTTCTTGGTGCCGTCGATGGGATCGATGACCCACTGGCGGCCTTTATAACAGGCCTCGCCGCCGTATTCCTCGCCCAGCACCTCATCGCGCGGGCGGGAGCGCTTGAGGGATTCGCGGATTTGCTTCTCACAGGTGAGGTCCGCATCCGATACGGGAGACATATCCGGCTTTTCCTTAACGGAAAGATCCGAGGCCTCGAAACGATGCATGGTTACCACATCGGCATGGCCCGCCAGCTCGAGCGCGAGGCCCAAGTCTTCTTTGAACTTACCCACGGAGCCAATCCTCCATCTGATCCACTACCAATTTATTGCCGGCGAGGCACCATTCGACACCGCCGGCTTCTACCTTGCGGGCGGCACCACCGGCTGCTTCAACGAGAGCTTTGCCGGGGAACCAATCCCAATCCGCTACCGAATGCTGCATCCATGCGCCCCACGTGCCATCGGCTACGGAGGACAGGTCAACAGAACCGGCACCGAGCATACGGACTGTAGCAAAGTTTTCCGCCACGCGCTGCCATGCCCCGCGGATATCCGCATCCATCAGCGAGGTCGGGTGCAAATAGGTAGATAGCGAAATCTGCTTGGCTGGCTGAGCCGCAAGGCGGGAAACTTCTTTGCCGTCCAGAGAAGTGGGGTAGTCGCGGCCACCGAACCACGTATAACCCATGGCGGGGCGGTGGACGGCGCCGAGGGTGATCCCGGTGGCGTCGGCAAGCGCGAGGGCAGAGCACCAATAATCGGAGCCGGAAGAGAAATTGTAGGTGCCATCGACTGGGTCAATGACCCAGGTGCGGCCGGACTGGGATTCGCGGGCGGCGCCCTCCTCACCCAGGATGCCGTCCTCCGGGCGCACGGCCTCGAGCACGCCCGCGACGAAGCGCTCGGCCGCGCGGTCTGCATCCGTGACAACGTCCGAGATGGAAGTCTTTTGCTCCACGTCAACGCCCATCTCGCGCAGGCGCCACGCCAAGCGTCCGGCGTTATAGACGAGGGCCTGCGCAAGGTGCGCATCCCCGTCATCCGCATGCGCGACAATAAAGGTCTTGATGACCGCGTCGATCATCTCCTGCAAGCTCGGCTTTTGATCCATGCCCACCATTGTCACCCTAAACGCGGCCGATGGCTAATTGTGATGGCCCGGTGGGTAGGATTGGGGCCTATGCGTCCCGAAGTAACAGCACGGCTCAAGCAACTAGAATCCACCCTGACCACCATTGAGAAGGTCATGGACCCAGAGGCTTTGGCTGCCCGCATTCGGGAACTAGAGGCCCAGGCCGGGGATCCATCCCTGTGGGACGACCCCGTACATGCCCAAAAGGTCACCTCTGAGCTTTCCGCAGCGCAGGCGAAGGTTCGCAAGCTAGAAGCGCTGCGCGGGCGTCTCGAGGACATGCCCGTCATGTACGAACTGGCCGAAGAAGAGGGAGATACTTCCCTAGCGGAAGATGAGCTTGATTCCCTGGAATCTGCCATCGAATCCCTAGAGGTGACCACCATGCTTTCCGGTGAGTATGACCCGCGTGAGGCGGTTATCAATATTCGTTCTGGTGCCGGCGGTGTGGATGCGGCGGACTGGGCTGAAATGCTTATGCGCATGTATACCCGCTGGGCAGAAAAGCACGGCCACAAGGTGGATGTATATGACATCTCCTACGCGGAAGAAGCAGGCATCAAGTCCGCGACCTTTGTGGTCCACGGAGAATACATGTATGGCCAGCTTTCCGTGGAGCAGGGAGCACACCGCCTAGTGCGCATCTCGCCCTTTGATAATCAAGGCCGGCGCCAGACCTCCTTTGCCGAGGTAGAAGTCCTGCCGGTGGTGGAACAAACGGACCACATCGATATTCCAGATAATGATGTGCGCGTCGATGTTTATCGTTCTTCGGGCCCTGGTGGACAGTCCGTCAACACCACCGACTCCGCGGTGCGTCTAACCCATATTCCCACCGGAATCGTGGTCACCTGCCAGAACGAAAAGTCGCAGATTCAAAATAAGGCCTCGGCTATGCGCGTGCTGCAGGCAAAGCTCTTGGAGCGCAAGCGCCAAGAGGAGCAGGCCGAGCTTGACGCGCTGGGCGCTGGTGGTAACGCCTCCTGGGGCAATCAGATGCGCTCCTACGTGTTGCACCCGTACCAGATGGTCAAAGACCTGCGCACCAACTTTGAGGTGGGTGATCCATCCAAGGTGCTCGATGGAGATATCGATGGCTTCCTGGAATCCGGTATCCGCTGGCGCATGCAGCAACAAGAAGACCAAGCTTAGGTCCATACTGATCGGGCTGAATTGAACGCAAAAAGGCCGAACTGAGGGGAGAAAATCCTCAGTTCGGCCTGATCTTTATGGACCTAACCCACGTAGTCCATCGGTGCACCCGGTCCCAGCGGAATGCCGATGAGGTACCAGATGACAAAGAAGGTGAACCAGCCCACCAGCATGCATAGCGAGTAAGGAAGGGCGAGCGACATCAAAGTACCCACACCCGCGTGCTTGTAGTAGCGCTGCAAGAAGGTCAACGCCAGAGCGAAGTAGGGCGACATTGGGGTGATGATATTCGTTGGGGAGTCACCGATACGGAAGAGCATCTGGGAAACCTCAGGTGAGACGCCCACATACATCATCATTGGTACGATGACCGGCGCCATAAGGGCCCACTGGGCAGAGCCTGAGGTAATGAATAGGTTGAGCAGTGCCACCATGGCGACCAGCGCGGCGAACATGAGCAACGGCGGCAGGGACCAGTGCTGGAGTAGCTCGGAGCCCTTAATAGCGGTCCATACGCCGAGGTTGGACCACTCGAACCAAGCGAGGAACTGGGCGACGGCGAAAAAGAGGACCAGCATGGGAACGAGAGTCTCGATGCCCTTGGCCATAAACGTCGGCACATCAGCAAAGGACTTCACGGTGCCAGCCGCCAAGCCATAGGCAATGCCGCATACCAAGAAGGCCAAGGCAATGGGCACCGCGATGGCGCTGATGAGCGGCGACTCCATAAAGCTGTCTTCTTGGCTCGCCAGCGGGGAACCAGGGATAAACAGCAGGGCGAAGAAGGCAGCGAGGAAGATCGCCAGGGTGACGCCGGAAGCTATCAAACCACGCTGCTCGTTGGGTTTGATGCGCATGGCCTCTTCATCATCTGCGAAGTCGTATTCTTCCTCTTCCCCTTCCGCGTTGGAAGGGCCGCCAGCGGCTTTGGAAAAGGAGACTTCCTCGTAATTGATGTGGTCATGGTCTACCAATTCGCGGGCCTTTTTCACCATGAGGAATTCCGTGACTGCGGTAATGATGAGCGAAAGCACCACGGCGGAAGGGATGACGAAGAAGATATTCGCCAGCGGGCTGACCTCATACTCGGCGTCGACGAACTGCGCGGCTGGAGTAGAAATACCAGCTAGCAGGAGGTCGGTGATATTGAGAATCAGCGAGGCATTAAATCCGGCAGACGAGGCCGCAAAGGCCACCATGGCACCCACGATGGGGGAGCGGCCCACCGCGTGGAAGGCCATGGCACCCAGCGGAATGAGGATGACGTAGATGGCATCGGAGGCCACGGAGCCGGTCACACCGGCCAACGCCACGACGAAGGTAAGCATTTTGGCGCTGACCTTGGTGACCATGCCGCGCACCAAAGCGGAAAGCAGACCAGACTGCTCCGCTACGGCTACGCCGAGCATCACGGCAAGGATGACACCGAGCGGCGGGAAGCTGGTGAAATTCTCCACGGCGTCCGTAACCATGCGCGAGATATTCTGGGTGGTCAGCAGCGATTCAACCTCAATGGTCTCGCCTGTCTTAGGATCCTCGGCGCTCATACCGATGAGGTGTCCCAGCCAGGAGGTCACAGCAACGATTGCCGCGAGGATGACGAAGAGCCAGAACGGATCCGGCAGCTTATTGCCAATCTTTTCTACAGTGCCCAGGAAGCCGCTTGCAGAACGTGGTTTTTCTTTAGTTTCGGTTTCGGCCATAGTATCGGCACTTTCTGTCGATTGGGTCGGAACAAATTAGTGTCTTAGACCACATTACTTAAATATAGTTCACAGCGCGGTGTCAACTTTGGTTGCTACAGTGATTCACGTGATTAGATTCGACAATGTGACTAAGGCCTACTCCGCCGAGTCCCGCCCAGCGCTCGATGGGGTGTCTTTCGAGATTACGGATGGTGAATTCGCTTTCCTGATCGGTCCATCCGGTTCCGGTAAGTCCACCTTCTTGGAGCTTATGGTGCGCTATAGCAATGTCAGCGAGGGCGATATTTACTTTGATGATTTCCACGTCAATGAGCTTTCTGGCAAGCAGATCAACGCGCTGCGTCAGTCCATTGGGTACGTCTTTCAGGATTTCCGCCTGCTGCCCAAGCTGACGGTGTATCAAAACGTGGCCTTTGCACTGGAGGTCATTGGCAAGAGTAAGTACCGCATTTCCACTGCGGTCCCGCAGGTATTGGAGCTGGTGGGACTCCACGATCGCCACAACGCCTATCCGCATGAGCTCTCCGGTGGTGAGCAGCAACGTGTGGCCATCGCTCGTGCGGTGGTTAATCGGCCGAAGCTTCTGCTTGCCGACGAACCCACGGGCAACCTCGATCCCGCCACCGCTGACGAGATCATGGACTTACTGCTGGGCATCAACCGCCGCGGCACCACCGTGGTCATGTCCACCCATAACGCCCGCGCCGTCAATAAGGCGCGCAAGCGCGTGCTGGAGCTGCGCAATGGAGTGCTCGTGCGCGATGAGCATGACGCACAATACGAGGGGGAAGCATGAAGCTAGGATTTATTTTCCGCGAAGCCACAAAGGGGCTTGGCCGCAACCTGACTATGACCATTGCCATGATTATCACCACCGCGATTGCGGTCGGGCTCGTTGTCGCCGGCATTATGGTGACCAACCTGACCAAGGACACCAAGGATATCTACCTCGACCGCGTCGAGGTCATGGTTCAGCTCAATGAGGATATTTCTGCCGGGGATCCAGACTGCACGAGTCCGGCCTGCGCGGATATCAAGGATAAGTTGGAGGCGGATGATTCCGTCGAGTCCGTGGAATACCGCAACCGCGCAGAATCCTATGAGCGGTTCAAAGAACTTTTTCAAGACACCGACCCTGTGATGGTGGAGCAAACCTCCCCTGATGCGCTGCCGGCTGCATTCCACGTGCGGCTTGTAGACCCAGAAGATGCCTCCGCAATCGATGCGATTCGGGATAACCCAGCGGTAGAGGACGTCGTCGACCAGCAGCAAGAGGTGCGCAATGCCGCTAGCAACCTCGACTCCATCCGCAATGCCACCTTCATCCTAGCCATCGTGATGTCTGTGGCGGCCATCTTCTTGGTGGCTAATATGGTGCAAATTGCTGCATTCCACCGCACTCGCGAAACGGAGATCATGCGCATGGTGGGCGCAAGCCGGTGGATGACGCAGGCGCCATTCGTCATGGAAGCAGTCTTGGCTTCCCTCATCGGTGTACTCCTCGGCGGGGCCGGCATCTTCTTGGGCAAGTCCCAAGTGGTAGACCCGTCCCTGCAGGGACTTTATGAATCACAGCTGCTTGCTCCTATGAAATCCGGCGATCTCTGGATTGCCCTCCCGCTCGTTGGCCTGCTAGCGCTGGTGGTTACCGCCGTTACGGCCCATATCACCCTGCGGTCATATGTGCGCAAATAGTCTGTTTGCCGGGCCAGTCAAAAGGGCACTACACTGGCATAACTATGGCTAAGAAGGGCAAGAAAAACAAGAAGGCGGCATCCGGCGAGGCTACGCTTGCGACCAACCGCCGGGCCCGGCACGACTACAAAATTCTCGAGGAGTACGAGTGTGGCATCGTCCTGCTCGGCACCGAGATTAAATCCCTGCGGGAGGGCAAAATCTCGCTCAATGATGCCTTCGCCACCATTGACGATGGCGAAGTGTACTTGCGGAACCTCCACATTCCGGAGTACTCCATGGGCTCGTGGACGAACCACAGCCCGCGGCGCACCCGCAAGCTTTTATTGCACCGCCGCGAGATCGACAAACTTTATGGCCAGGTGCGCAATGGCAATAAGACCCTGGTTCCGCTCAAGGTTTATCTCAAAAATGGTTACGCCAAGCTTTCGCTTGCGCTGGCCCAAGGCAAGCAGGACTATGACAAGCGAGAGGATATTAAGCGCCGCGACCAGGACCGCGAAATCTCCCGCGAGCTCGGTCGCCGCGTGAAGGGCATCAATGTTTAAGACAGCGAAAGTCCACGACGTCATCAAGGGTGAGGACACCATCGAAGGCGTCGGGGTGCTGGTGGATCGGATGTGGCCCCGGGGCGTCGCCAAGAGCGATGTGGACTACGAGAAATGGTTCAAGGAAGTCGCGCCGAGTCCGGAGCTGCGCAAATGGTGGAACCACGACGAGGATCGTTTCGACGAGTTTGCCCGCCGCTACAAGGCTGAGCTGGATGACAATGACTCCGAAGAGCTCACCCAGCTGCTTGCGCTTGCCGACGCCACCCTTCTCTTTGCCGCCGCCAACCGCAAGGTCAACCACGCAGTGGTCCTCAAAGAGTGGCTGAAGGAGCACTTGAGGAAATAAAAGTGGGTGGGGTAGTGTTATACGAACCGTAGGGAAGATGCACTATCCCGTCCCTACCGCATGGGGTTGATTTGGTTTCGACTTCGTGCACTGAGCCAGGGGAAGCGTGCCGGTGCAGGCTAACGACCACCGTATAAGCGTCGTAGCAACCAATAAACGCAGAGAAGAACTCTCAGCGTGACTACGCCCTCGCTGCCTAATTACAGCGACGCGTGTCTGTCAGCCTAGGTTTCGTTCCTGACCTAGAACCTGGCATCGACTAAGGAACTAGCCGGCTGGCCGGGTCATCAGGACCAGTCGGGACTCTTACTGGTGACTGGGCCCATCATCCGGACGTGTTCGCCCGATCCGGAGGGCCGAGCAGAGATCCTGTGCGGACTGCGCACGGAGAAGCCCTGGCAAGGTGACGAAGGACCCGGGTTCAATTCCCGGCAGCTCCACCGATAGGCCCCCGAGAAATCGGGGGCCTTTTTCCATGCAAGGAGCCCGGTGGTCATCTTGCTGTTAATTGTCCGCCCTCCCCAATCCATTTTTGGGATCGCCCACCTAAAGGGGAGCGGTCCACCAGAGAGGCCTTTCAAATATGGGAGAAAGCATCTCGATTGCAGGCTTCCTTGAGGCATTAGTAGCTATGGGGCCACTTAGCCAGGTAAGACTCTGCCATAATGCCCGTTATCCTGGGGATTTGTGTTGTTTGGGGCGGGTGGGCTAGATTAATCCAAGTCGCCGAGAGGTAGCCGGGAGGTTACTTGTGAGCGAATTTTGTACGGACTTGGTTCGATGATTTGATTTTGTTCTTTGAGTTGAGTAAGTTTGTACGGGCTGCCGATGAGAGGTTAACGGGAAGTTAATTTTT
>NZ_JASPGY010000009.1:0-133221 GCF_030229765.1 Corynebacterium nasorum
TCGCATCCTGGTCAAATTTTCTTGGCATATTCCAGATTTCCCATCTACTCAAACGGAACAAAACCTGGGACACTTCAGAAAAAGGCAGCATCCACGGTAGCCAACTAGACAAATTCTTTCCTGACTTTATGCCTGGGGCAGGACTCGAACAAGATGCACCTACCCTACAAGGCAGTGGAATCGCTGGAGGCAATGATTATACCGATCAGGTGATGATGGCTACGCATGACCGATGTGGGGTTCCTGTTGTGCTACGACGGGGATGGTATGAACCTGATGCCAAAACACGTCCATATGGCCCTTGGGGTTACGACAAGATTCGGCACAAACATGGAATTTGGAACCTTTACTCGATTAGGCAATACATTCAAGGTCTGTGCGAAGCCAGGATGGAAAACGCGGACCGCATTTATGAAGCTCCTATTTATGAAGCTGTCCGCACTAATGATGGAAAAAAGGTTGGATCTGGAAGATCATTTGAACTTCGGGGAATAGTAGAAACTACTATTCACATTGAAGGTGCGCAAGAGACCCGTGGGTTGAAGACACTTTTCCCGCTGCGTGGTTCCAATGGTGGTAGTGACGTAGCTCCTCGGTGGTTTAACTTGGAACACAATATCGACTAAAAGACGAAGGGGCTAGTCTGTCTGACTAGTTGTGAGTGGCTAGGGGTAGATAAATATCTGCCCCTTCGCTTTTCATTTTTTTTAGTTCCGTAAAATGCTTCGGATCGTAGTCTCTCTCGCCACCAATCCATTCAATCTTATCGTCGGAACCGTAATCTAAATACGGGGCAACAGCATTTCCTGCCAACTGATCTCCCCACCCCGTAACAGCGGTTCTCCCCTCTGATGAGTAGCTTTCACCCGATTCAAGAGTGTGTCGTGGAATCAGCGCAAATTCCATGCCAACATATGCAAGTCCTTGCGCGGATTTAACTGAAAATACGCAATATGCGTACTTGGACGTTTTCCAGGTAGCTCGTACTTCGACATCATCGGGAGACACACAATTTTCTGAGGGAAAATACCTCTTTAGTAAATGGCGTATCTCCTGGTAAAAAATTTCTGAACTCCACGTTTCCGCCATAATTCACACTCCGTATTTCACTAGGCTGCATAACTTTAGTTAAATTGCATGAGTCTTCACTATGGCTAAAACGGTACACCCTATTGTTACGCGTGTCCGTGGCGGAATGTTGCCTGTAAAATAGGGCCGTTCCTAGCATTGTTTTACACGTGTCTAGTGGGGTCTAGGACTCATGTTTACAGAAAGTGGTGAGTGCGGTGTTATCGTCTGACGGTTTCCATATTGAAAGTCATATTGACGAAGTGCCCGCGTTGGCGCGCGTGAAAGATCTGCATGGTGGGTTGTCGTCGGGGCAGCAGGCGTTGGGCAGGATTGTGCAATCCTTGCTTGCTGACGCTGATGGTCTCGACGGGGCACAGTTGTCTGACTTGGCGCGGGTGGTTGAGTCGTATCGTGATGCGGTCATCGCCCAGGAGAATGCTGCCTTTACACCCTCGCGGGGCGAAGACTAATGGCCAATGGTTCTGATTCGCGTGGGCAGCGGGTGGGCTATATCCGTGTTTCCACGGTGGAGCAGAATAATCAGCGTCAGAAAGAACTACTCAATGCTTCCGGCAGGATTGACCGGTTCTTTGAAGATAAGATTTCCGGCCGCACTAAGACTGCCCGCCCTGGGCTAGTGGAGTGTATGGCGTATGTGCGCGACGGTGACGAACTCGTCGTCTCGTCGATTGACCGCCTCGCCCGATCGCTGACCGATCTGCGCGGCATTGTTGATGAACTCATCGGCAAGGGCGTGACTGTTACTTTCCTGCATGAGAATCTCGCGTTTGCGAAAGACACCACGGACCCGCGCGCAGATTTAATGCTCGGAATTCTAGGTTCTTTTGAGGAGTTTGAGCGGGCCATTATCCGCGAGCGCCAGGCGGAGGGGATTGCGTTGGCCAAAAAGGCCGGCAAGTACAAAGGCCGCAAACCCGCTCTTAGTCCGCAGCAGGTGGCGGAGATTAAGCAGCGTACATTGGCGGGGGAGTCGAAAGCAGCCTTGGCGCGGGAATTCGGAGTCACCCGGCCTACGGTGTATCGGGCGCTGAAAACGCCTAAAGCAGCGTGGGATAAGAGTAAATAGCGTGGCCTGAACTAGGGGAGGATTGTCTTTTAACGACTCTGCGTTATCTACCACACGCGGTAAACGCACGCCAAAGTGTAAGTGACATTTATACCTGTCGTGTAGTCAGAGCGCTTGAACCATCCCTGATGGGGCACGGTATTTTGCTACAATTCCCACTGTAAACGTTTTATAGGAAAAATTTGTTTCTTAGATTGGCGTTTGGGGAATAACTTCACTTTATCCCCGCGCCTACTAGGATTTTTGAGCGGGAAAGGTAGAAACTTGTGAAACTGTCGTGGGCTCTGTGGTGGACGGTTACCCTCATTGAGGTATTGAGCTTTATAGCGCTTTCCGCCTTCCTGTTGGTGCGATCAGAGGATGCAGCGGGAGTTCAGCAAACCATTGAGCTGAGGTTGTTAAATGTCGCTATCCCAATATTTACCTACCTCATCCCCTTTGTCCTTCAGGTCGTGTGGTTCATTTTGAACAAGCGTGCAGAGAAGAAAGTTACACACCGCCCTTAATGTTTGCGCCTTAAACTGGGAAAGTAAGCTCCGCTTTTCGGAAAATCTGCACCCTATCGCGCCTGCCATATGGCACGGCATATGCTTTAGCATATGTCCGGAGTTATGTATTACTACCAGAGTTTTCGTACTTCTAGTTAGAGTGTTGGCCAGAAAACTCGATGGACTTGAGGGCAGCTACAAGTAGCCCTTTGCACGTATCCCTACATGGACGGGTTTTGCAAAAGGAGGAGAGGAATTACTCCACTAGGCCTAGGCGGCGTGCCTACGCACTATGCGGTTGGGCCTACAGAGCATGTGCGATGTTTATGCAAAGTAGACGATAATTATCGTTCCTACACTGCCTTGGCTACCAAGGCCGTTGCCCGCAATGGATTATCAATTCACCGCAGATTAAATAGCAAATGTACAAAACGATGCCTCAATCGTGGGCCACGGAGCTCGCTGGGAAAGACATTTCCGGGAAAGATATGTCCAACTATGACCTGACGGATATCAATCTCGAAGGAAGCATATGCAAAGGATGCTCGTTTCGCGGCTCCATGGTGGCATGGGCTAACTTGAAATCGGCAGATTTCACCGACGCAGATTTTACGAACGCAATTCTTAGCGAGTCAGACCTTCGTGGAGCGACATTAACGCGCGCGAATTTTACGAACGCATATCTGGTACCTGTTACCGCCAGTCCAAGGCAATTCTCTGAATGTACAGGTTTGGATGCAAGTAATGCGATACTTTATAGCCCCTGATTGCGCCTACACGAATTCCGTTCAAGACCTACGGTGTATCGGGCGTTGAAAAACGCATAGCTACCGCGATGGGGCGAGTGAATATATGCCCCACAGCGCTTGCCATATGTTTAACCATATGGTTAAACATATGGCACAACATACGCTAAAGCATATGCTTTAGCGTATGTTCGCCGGAACGTGGTTTTACCTGTTTATTCTTTCAGATAGACCGGCGGCAAACATGAGGGTGTTGTTGCAAAGTTGGGGCAGTAGGAAGAGTGACGTGAAATAGTCACAGCCATGGGTATCTTCTCCGGTTGTCATTTCCCCCGTGACATCATTCTATGGGCAGTGCGGTGGTACTGCCGCTACGGGGTGAGTTACCGCGATTTGGAGGAAATGATGACTTCAGCGGGGCGTGCCGGTCGATCACACCACGATCTACCGCTGGGTCCAGAAATACGCCCCTGAGCTGGACAAGCAAACACGGTGGTACCGGCAGGTACCTGACTGGCAAGCTAGTTCCTAGCGGGTGGATGAGACCTATATCCGGGTCGGCGGCAGGTGGTGCTACCTCTATATGGCGATTACCGCCGGTGGCCAGACCCTGGACTTTTACCTCTCTCCGAAGCGAAACGTGGCTGCAGCGAAGCGTTTCCTGGCCAATGCCGTCAGATCCAATGCGTCAGCCGGGTATCCCAGAGTGATCAACGCCGAGAAAGCACCCTGCCTTGCCAGGGCAATCGCCGAGTTGAAGTCAGAGGGAATCTGCCCGCCAACAGTGGAACACCGGTAGGTGAAATACCTCAACAACATCCTGGAAGGCGACCATGGTCGGCTGAAGCGGATCTTCGGGCCGAAAGGCGCGTTTAAGAACCGGACATCTGCATATCGGATGTTGAAAGGGATGGAGGCGATGCACTCATTGCGGAAAGGGCAAGGCGCGATGTTTGCCTACGGGCAACCGAACCCGGACGCGGTGATCGTCAACCGGGTCTTCGAGACGGCCTAACAACGCCCACACGCAGCGGCCGTCAGGGAATGAGAAACTGAGTCTTCGCTGCTCTCCGCCCAACTTTGCAACAACACCATTTCATATCCGCAGCTCGGGAGACACTTTCTGAAAAGCCATGCTGAGCTGCCATCGTGAACATCACACCATCGAAATCCGGAGTTGGAAACATTTTCCACTCCGGTTCTTTTTATGTCTTAGTCGCTATTCTTTTCCTTCGTCCGCAGCATATCCATGCTCATCACGGCGCCGATGATGGCAGCGTGCTGTTGCTCGTTGAGGCCTGGGGTGATGGCTAGGCAGTAGGTATTTTTACCCATGAAGTAGTTGCCTACGCCGGTCCACTCGTTGGTGACGTTGGCAAGCCGGCGGCCCCGGGAGGTAATGGAGAGGTTCCAATCCCAGAAATCGCCGCGAATTTCGACGTCAGGAAACCCCTTCATGGTTAGCTCTAATTTTGTTTTGAGCATGGAGAAACGCTTGGTAATGACGGCCATGGGCGCTTCGATTCCCGGCAAGTGCACCTCATAGGTATCCCGCAGAAAATTCGGCGGATCCGAAATCGTCATGACCGTCTGTAGGGGGTTTCCTTCAGCATCCGTGAGTGCGACCTCCAAGCTGCGAGAGGATTTAAACACCATATCTTTAAGACTGGTGGATTGCAGGATCGTGCCCACAGGGGTGTTGTCGATATCGGTGATCATGAACTGATCATTGAGGAAGGACTTGGTCTGGGTAATTACGAGCTCATCCAGTGTGAATAAATTTTGCGTCATGCCAGCCACTGTAGGGCAGCTGGTGGAATTATTCCTCCTCCCTAGGGGTGGTTTTCTGCTGGCGCATGAGTTCTTGGGCCTCTTCATATGCTCGGGCGCGGTGAGCGGTCATGGTTTGCGCAAAGGTCTGTACCCAATTCTTGTTCTTAGGTGCTAGTGGTCCGGAGGGCTCCGTGGCGGTCCAGGTTCCATCCTCGAAAAGCCAGATGATGTCGCGCGTATGTGGGTCCATGACGTAGAAAGCACGACCATCGGTCTTCACATTGTGATGGTGCTGGCAGAGGCAGGCTAAGTTAGCCGGAGTAGTCGGACCGCCATCCGCATGATTGATGCGGTGATCCTTCTGGCAGGCGGTGGCCGGGCGATTGCAGCCGGGATAACGGCAGGTGCCGTCAAATCCTTCTAAGTACGCAGCCATGGCCGCCGGGGTGACGTAGCCCTTGACCTCCTGGTTAGGATCCAACTCTCGGATTTTGGTGTAGGGCAGCGCATTCGAGCGCGCCGGGTCGAGCCAGCCCACGGATTCAATAAAGGCCGGGGAATTGGGTACGTCGGTGGCTTTATAGGCGTTGAGGATGATTTCGGGGGCTTGGGTGCGGCCGGTGAGGAGCGCAACGGCGGCGTCGGCAAGCGAGCAATTTAGCTCTAGCGCGGTCTGCCGGATGCACTTATCGACGCTCGCGATAACCGCCGGGTCCGCACTCAAAGTCACCGCCGAGGTGTTATCGCCCCAGTTTTCCATGGTGTAGCGCGGCTGGGTAGGGCCCTGGGTGACGGCCAATGTGTCATCGGCGAGGTTGATGAGCTCGTTGAGTTTGCGCTTGATCTGTGCCTGCGTACGCATGGTCTGGTTCGGCCGGGTAGGGGTGAGGTAGGCGGTGAGCTGCTCATCGATGCGGGCGACTACCTCTGGAGTCGGGTTGCCCAAACGGTTGAGGGACTTGTTGATGGCAATAATCCGGTCGAGGTCTAAGTGATAGAGGCGGTGCTGTAAGGCCTGCAGCTCAGGCAGCTCCTCCAAGCGGTGCAGTGCCATGAGGATATGGCCAATCCGGCCTTCATTGACGCCGGTGGTGCGGTAGAGGGATTGGGTGACTAATTCGAAATCAGAATCGAGCTCTGGGACTTGGTTCACCCAGAACTCGTATTCCGTCTTTCGCATCTCAAAGGCTAAGCGTGTGGTGGGGTCGGTGGTGTTGGTCGTGGAAAAGTAGGGTTCTTCCATGGGGAATCGTACCTAAATTGTCGTGTGAACCTGTGTACGATTCACACCTTATAACACCCCTCGGACACGAGCCTTTGTCTTCGTATTTTTGCAGCTCAAGAGCTATATTCTAGATCCTTAGTGGGGAGAGTAATTTCGCTTCTTTGTGCCGCATATTTCCTATCTTGCTTGCGTATGAAACGCAGGCCCCAGATAATCAGTGTCCACGTAATGAGAGCGGTAAGGAAAAAGGTCACCGGCCAATCACCCGTAATGATCAGCGAGGCATTGAACAGGGTATGCAGGGCGATAGCGGCCAGCCAGAATCCGGCCACCTGCCAGTATCCGTGGCGTGCCCCCGCGTAGAGCTTGCCGATGCCCCACGCCGCAACCCCCGTATACAGTGCATGGCTAAAGGCACCAGTGAGGATTCGCCCGGTACCGGTAATAATGGCGCCCCAGAGATCGCCATCCAGGTTAGTGATGGTCGCGCTCAGGAGGAATGGAATATTTTCCATGGCGTCAAACCCAAGGCCTACCGCCATTCCGATCGCGGCGGCTTGGTAAGGGTGCCGCACGTTCCCAAAGGCTGCAATAATAATGACAACGCCGAGGAGCTTGATGGTTTCTTCCGGAAGCGGCGAGTATAAGGCTGCGTCGAGGTGGGTGATCCACAGCTTGTCCGAGATCCCCACCATTTGGTTGTTGAGGCTAAACACCACCGGCTGGGCGAGCGCACCCCATAGGATGCCCTGCCACATCGGCCGCGGCTTAAACCACCACAATCCCAGTCCAAGCGTCAGGCCAGCGCAGATGAGCGCACCGATGAGCCCAACCTCGGTAAACCGGCGATCGGCCAAGAAGAAGCCGGCGACTACAAGGCCGAAAGCGATAGATAGCCAGTACAGATTCTTCATGCCTTTTCTACCTCCTGGGCAAGTTCTGCAGCGCGCGGTCCGCGCAGGGAGAGGAACGTGGTGGGGCCATCGCCCTCGATGCTGATGGCTACGAGGTCGCCATCGCTAAGTGTGCGCTTATCCCCGTCGCGGTCGATGTCTCCTTCCGGCATGGCCGTACCTTCACCCATTGCCCGGAGGTACCGGCGGGTGGCTTGGTCTTTGTCCTGTACGCCGACTTCTTTAGCGCGGATCTGGGTGCCGTCACAGTCCCAGCGTGGTTCACTGCTGGTGGAGCCATCTTCTTCCGTGCAGGATAATCCGGGGATGCGCGCCTGGCCGGCCTGCACCTCAGAGGTGGGGTTGTCGTATATATCTGGCAGGAGTGCATTGGTGCCGTAGATGGCACCAAATATCACGCCCGCCGCGAGGATGAGTGGTGTGCTTTTCATGTACTCAACGCTAGGTATGTCCTGCTCAGCGCGGTATCCTCCGCGGGGAGGATTAAGCCGGACATAGGGAGGATTTCTCTCCCATAAGTTCTGTCAAGTCCTGTGATAGGTTGGGTGCGTGTTTGAGGAATTAGAGGAAGAAGCGGAAACGAAAGACGAGCCCAGCCGCGTCTGGTGGCAATGGTGGGCACCCATCGCCATGGTCACCGTTTTCATCGTTGTTCCGCCCGCTGTCTACCACCTTGTCTCCGGCCTTATCCTGCTCATCCTCATGGCCGTGCTGACGGTGATCATTGCTCTTGTCGACGGCGCCACTTTCCGCGCCTCCTGGACCATCTTCAGTGTGGCAGGGCTGGCCTATTTTGCCGCCATGTCCCTGTATTTCAATGAGGGAACGTGGATTTACCTCCCAGTGTTTGTTTTCCTGGCATGGGCCGCGAGCAGGCTGGGCGCCGTGGTGGGCTCTAAGAAAGGGAAGAGCTAATGGAGACCTGGCGCCTAGAGCACCCCGAGGTGGGCACCATCGAGGTGCAGCGTGGGTACGATGCCGAATTCGCTGGGCTAGGTGAGTGGCCGAAGAAGGCGAAGGACTATACCCCGGTTCCAGGCGATGCCACCCTGCAGGAACGCCTCCGGCTCTGGCGGAAGAACCCCAGCCCGCGCCTGCAGATTGTGGTCAACGGCCAGGTACGCAGCCGCCACGATCGGCCGCGTGCGGGCCGCTATTCGCTTAAGAAGAAGATCGAAAAAGACCTCACCCTGCTCGAGAACTCTGCCCCGCGAACCAAGCCTTACCTAGATATCCAAGCCTCCCCCTTTGGCGAGCTCTTAGACGTCTACTACCGCAATGGTGAGGAGGCAGTTGCCCTCGATCCACCGGCCGACTCACTAGGAGAAAAGCGCCGCACGGCCATGGAGGAAAGCTCCTTTAAGCGGGTGTTGTATCCGCTCCTGGGCGGCTTGGGAAAGTCCGGCTGGGCCATAGGCGTGATCGTGCTTGGCCCGATAATCAGCCGCATCTTGTCTCGGTTATTGCCGGATTGGGAGCTGCCGGATATCGACCTGCCGGATATCGCGCTCCCAGTGCCGGAGTTGCCGCAGATTGAGCTGCCCGTGCCGAATATTGACTTCAATATTGACATCGATCCGCCCGATTGGCTCGTATTCTTGATGGATTACAGCAAGGTGTGGGTGCCGATCATCATTGCCATTGTGGTGGGTATTCAGGCAGTGCGCAATGCCAAGAAGTCTGAAGAAAAGAAGCAGCAGTGGCAGCAGGGTGGCGCGTATGCTGACGGCCATGAAGATTCACGGCGCGATTGATGCGGAAGGCCGGTGCGGGCATTGGCATTCCCCGCTGGACGTGGTGGCAAATAAGTGCGCCACCTGCGGGGAGTATTTTGCTTGCGCGCTGTGCCACGCCGAACTCACTGACCATGAGTTTGGGCCCATGCTTGCCGACGCCCCCTCAGTCCTCTGCGGCGCCTGCCGCACCGAGATGAACTACCACGCTTATTCCGCCGCGCCTGCGTGTCCCCACTGCGGGCATAAATTTAATCCCGGCTGCAGCGCGCATGCCGGGATCTATTTTCAGCTAGACCGCTAGAAAGAAGACAGCTGCTGTAGCTGCTGGATTTGCGGAATCTGCGGCAGCTGGAACTGGGATATAGCGTTCTGGGCAATCTTGGCCGCGTCCGGGATGCGGAAGGTCTGGCCCAAGAACGGGACGTCGACAGTCGGCTGGCCAGGGATGGTGCCCAGCTCGATGACCTTGGTGTTCTTGGCTGCCGCTGGGGACGGAGCCGGAGCCGGCTTTGGTGCGGGAGCATTGCCGCGCTGGCCGCCAGTGTTGACCGGCTTGCCCTGGCCAGTAGTGCCGTTTAGGCCGCAGCGGGCAATAGCCTCGTCCATGCGGCCGATGGCGTCGCGAACCTCGTTGCCGCGTGGGTGCACGGTGGCAACGGCGAGGGCCTGGGACTTCTTCTGGTTGTAGTCAGCGGAGTTGGTCCAGTATTGCTTCGCCTGGGAGCAGGAAATCTGGCCGGCAGGCATCTTGGCTAGGAGGTTGTCAACGGCGTCGGCATGGGCAGCGGCAGGGGCGGCGAGGGTTACGGTCAGGGCGGTAGCTGCAGATAGCAGCGCGGACTTACGTGCAAAGCTCATGCCAGACATCTTGCCACACTTGTTAAGCCTGTGACAGGCCTAGGAAGCGATTGACCAGGCTGCGGTAAGCGCGCACAGTGAGCTCGAGGTCCTCCAAGTAGAGGTGCTCGTCGTGGCTGTGCAGCTGCGAATTGGCGCTAGCCATATCGCGGCCCTCGGCGTGCATGGCAAAGCCATAGGCGTTGCCACCCTTGCGCCGAGCAAAGCGCAGATCCGAGCCGCCGGTGGCGTGAACTGGGACGACGTCTTTATCGGGGAAGAATTCCTTGGAGGTGGCCTCAATGGCGCGCCACAGCTCGGTATCGGTGGAAGATTGCGTGGCATCTTCAGTAATGAGGTGTTCGATTTCTACCTCATCGGCCATGTCTCCAAGCGCGCTGCGCAGGAAGTCATCCAGATCCTCCTGGGTCTGGCCGGGGAAGGGGCGCACGTCCATTTCCAGGTAGGCATGTGAAGGCAGCACGTTGATGGCGCCGCCGGCGCGCAGGACGGTCTCGGCGATGGTGGTATGGCTAAAGGCATGCGCGTAGGCGTCGAGGTTGCCGAACTTGGAGTAGTCACCGGTGCCGTCGATAAGCTCCTGCTCGGTCTGGGGGTCAAACTTGAAGGTGCGCACAAAGCCCTCCCAGATTTCATTGGAGGCCGTGGGCGGTTCGGCGGCGGCGATGCGGCGGGCCACCTCACCGATCTTTACGATGGCAAAGTCCTTGCCATAAGGGGTAGAGCCATGGCCGGCATCGCCGTGCACATGCAGGCGGCGCTGGCCGGCGCCCTTTTCGCCCACGTTGAAGCCCACCGCGCCGGGCAGGTGGCTACCGCCAGTTTCAGATAAGCAGTTCTTCCAGGAAAAGGCATCGGGGTGGTTTTCGGACATAAAGCGCACGCCGAGACCGCCGCGGGCCTCTTCATCGGCCATGCCGACGAAGGCAAGGGTGCCGCCCGTATTGCCGGTGCGGGCGACCTCGCGCGTGACGGCGGCCATGGTGGCGGTAATAAATAGCATGTCTACGGAACCGCGGCCGTAGAGCTTGCCGTCCTCGATGAGCGCCTCGAAGGGAGGCTTGGTCCATTTAGGTTCGTCGACGGGGACGACGTCTGTATGCCCCATGAGGGTGAGCGGTTCTTTGTCCGGATCGCCGGGGACGGTCACGACGATGGAAACGCGGCCTGGGTGGGACTCGAAGCGCTCAATCTGCACGTCTTCGCCCGCGAAGAATTTTTCTAAACTATCCGCATTGCGTACCTCGTGACCGGAGTCCGGCGTGAGGTCGTTTACGCAGGCATTGCGGATAAGTTCTTGGAGGAGGGAGAGGGTGTCATCATAAAGCGTCATGCTATCGAGCCTAACGCTGGGAAAAATTTTATGTGATTTTAACCAAAGCTGAACGCTGTTCAAGTATGGTTCACACTATGAGCATTATTGACATCGCCCGCGAAAAAGCACTGGAGCAAGGCAAAGGCCTCAACCAGGAAGAACTGCTGCAAGTACTACAGGTTCCGGATTCCCAATTGGAGGAAATCGCCGATATCGCCCACCAGACCCGCCTGAAGTGGTGTGGTCCAGACGTATCGGTGGAAGGCATTATCTCCATTAAAACTGGCGGCTGCCCAGAAGATTGCCACTTCTGTTCTCAGTCCGGCCTCTTCGAGTCCCCAGTGCGCGCCGTGCGCCTCAACATCCCGGAGTTGGTGGAGGCAGCGCAGAAGACCGCCAAGACCGGTGCTACTGAGTTCTGCATCGTCGCTGCGGTGAAGTCCCCGGATGATCGCTTGCTGGACCAGGTAGGCGAGGCGATTGCAGCGATTAATGACGCCGTCGATATCGAGATTTCCTGCTCCCTGGGCACCCTGACCCGCGAGCAGGCGCAGCGCCTAAAGGACATGGGCGCGCAGCGTTATAACCACAACCTGGAGACATCCCGTTCCTTCTTCCCCAATGTGGTCACCACCCACACTTGGGAGGAGCGCAAGCAGACCCTCGACTATGTGCGCGAGGTAGGCATGGAGGTTTGCTGCGGCGGCATCATCGGCATGGGCGAGTCTTTGGAACAGCGCGCCGAGTTCGCCGCGCAGCTGGCAGAAATTGATCCCTGCGAGGTGCCGATGAACTTCCTGGATCCGCGCCCGGGCACCCCATTTGCGGATCGCCCGCTGGTTCCACTGGGTGAGGGCCTGCGCGCCGTGGCGGCATTCCGCTTGGCTATGCCGTCTACCACTTTGCGCTTTGCTGGCGGCCGCGAGCTTTCGCTTGGCGACGACGGCACGGAGCGCGGCCTGCTCGGCGGCATCAACGCCATCATTGCCGGCAACTACCTGACCACCCTGGGCCAGCAGATTGAAAAGGATGTGGACATGTTGAACCGCATCGATCTGCCGATTAAGGCCCTGTAGTGGCTGGTTTATCCGAGCCGACTTCCGAATTGGCTGCTGCCGTCCTGGCTGGGGACGAGCCGATTTTCCATCCGAATACCGGTAAGCCGATCGAGGAGGTCTTTACGCTGCACCCCGCTGCCGCCGCGGGCCTCGATGTGCCGCGCTACTGCCAAATCTGTGGTCGCCGCATGGTGGCCCAGGTGCGCCCCGATGGCTGGCACACCAAGTGCTCGCGCCACGGGGAGTTGGATTCGGAGTGGCTATACGTAGAGCACTTGCCCGAAAGCTAGCATCGGGAGCATGGATCCAGCCGTCTCCCTTGCGCACCAGTCCGCGCTGCGCTCGATCGCCCGAGTGGTAGAGGAATCGGCGCCGCATACGGAGCCAGGGAGGGCTTTAGGGGACGTCGTCAAGCAGCTGCGCGAGGGCCCAGTGATGGTGCTAACGGGGGCTGGGGTGTCGACGGAGTCGGGCGTGCCGGATTATCGAGGGCCGCGCGGCTCGCTGAGTAGGCACCGGCCGATGACCTATCAGGAATTTCGCCACGACCCGGCCGCGAGCCATAGGTATTGGGCCCGCAGCTTTGTGGGGTGGCGGGTCATGGATTCTGCGGCGCCGAATCGCACGCACTACGCGCTCGTGGAACTGGAGCGCGCCGGGCTGATTAATGGCGTGGTTACCCAAAACGTTGATGGACTGCATAAACAGGCAGGGACCGCGAACTTGGTGACGCTGCATGGCGATATGGAAACCGTCGTGTGCCTGATGTGCGGATATCGGGAGGCGCGGACGCATTTCGATGCGCGTTTGGCCGCAGCAAATCCGGGGTACTTGGAGCGCCTAGTGGTGGAGGCAGACCAAGTGAATCCGGATGGTGACGTGACCCTGGATGAATCCGACGTGGCGGCGTTTCGCATGGCCGGATGCGAGCGGTGTGGATCGGAATTATTGAAACCAGACGTCGTCTACTTTGGCGAGCCCGTGCCGGCTGAGCGCCGCGATGCCGCCTTTGCCATGCTGGGACAGGCGCGCTCGCTGCTGGTTGCTGGATCCTCTCTTGGGGTGATGAGTGGGTATCGCTTTGTGCTGGAGGCAAAGAAGCAGGGCAAGCGCGTGGCCGTCATCAATGGCGGGCCCGGCCGGGGTGATCAGAAGGTGGATACGCTGTGGCGTACACAGGTGGGCCCAGCCTTTGACGCGGTTCTTGATGAGCTGGAGCTCTAACTAGCGGGGGATAGTCTCTACTAATTCCAAGATGGTGCGCACGATGGCGTGGACGCGCTTATCCATGGGCATATCCTCGTGCATGACCACTGCTCGGCGGTCGAAGTCTTGGACATAAATATTTCGCACGGTGCCCTCTGCGACGCCGCGGGGGTCGAGGAAGCAGGTTTCGGGTGGGACCACGACGGCATCAGACCGCGTGGCAATGCAGGTATAGCTCACCCCTGCTTCCAAGTCGCCATCGCGATTGGCCTCGCGTAACGCTTCGCTGCCGACAATTTGGTCCATTCCCGCCGGCCCAAACCAACCATCGATGACGGAGCGCATAACCGCCTCTTGGCGCGGGGTGCGAATGAGGCGGCTGACGATGCCTCCGTAAGTAGTTCCGTGGTTTGGCGCGCTGATGCACATCAGGTGGAGGACATGCTCGGCGCCGCCAATCATGCGCATCCAATAGCGGGCGAGGAGCCCGCCCTGCGAGTGGCCGATGAGGATGACCTTGTTCGCGCCGGTGACCATGCGCACGGTGCGGATATAGGCATCGAGTTGCTCGGCGGATTCTGCAAGGGGTTGGGTGGCGCGGCGGCCGTAGTCAGGGGCGAAGACCGCCCAGCCGTCTTGGCGCAGCTCATTGCCGAGGATTTGCCATACGCCCTTGGTATCGCAGGTGCCGTGGATGAGGATGACCGGCCAGGGGCGCTGTGCGGTAGGACGTGCGCCCCAGTCGTCTTCGAAGATCCCACGTGGCTTCATGCGTGCACCTAGCGGGAGGGTAGCGGCCGCATCGGCGTCGAGGGCGGTATCGCCGGGGCTGGTCTTTATCTTCTGCGCTTTGATGAGGTCCGCAATCTCGGCCGCGACCTCCTCGCGCAGTGCCGTGGCTTCGGCAGGGGAGGCGACACCGCGACGCGGGGAATCGGTCAATTCCTTCTCATTGGCACGCCAGAATTTGCGGAGTTGTTCGGAAATAGTGGATTTCAACTCAGCCATGGTTCCGGATTGTACTCGTTATTGCAGGTTAACTGTGTTTTTGTCAGGAGTTAAGAAATTTATGGGCAAACCCTTGACCATCCTACGAAAGGTTTATAAACTTAGGCTTGCCTAATCACGGGCGGTGCTTGCAGGAGGGTGGCTCCATTCCCTCCTTGGGTACCGAGAGATTAGTCATGGGGAGAAGGCCCGCCGATGCGCAGTCGGTGGGCCTTCGTTGTGGATAAAGGGCGGTTCCCGGCCTGAAGAAAAGGTGGCGCACAAGGGGTGTAAAGGAAATATAAAAATTGCGAGCGGGAGGCGTAAAGATAGCGCAAAGATTGCCTAGGGCAGCGGGGGTGTGGTCCTAACGTTTGTGCGTAGCAGGTGCTGCCTTGGTACCGGCACCTGGCAGGCATACCTGTCAGGCACAGGAAAGTTTCACTCGCACAAGGGGGTTTCCCACATGTTAGACATCGTGGCAATCCTGATAGCCATCCTGACGGTTGGCTGTCCCTCCGTCCTCAACGAGCTTCTGGACGGTGATGCATAACCATGAACACCATTACAGCGGTCATTGGCCTCGTCATTGTTGTGGCGTTGGTGACCTACCTCATCATTTCCTTAGTTGATCCGGAGCGTTTCGCATGATCGCCGGCGTTGGGGCGGTGTTACCGCAGTTCCTCGCCCTCGTCGTCTTGCTCGCGGCGGCATATGTTCCTTTGGGCAACTGGATCGCACGCAGCTACACCTCTGACAAGGACTGGGCGATAGAGCGTGCGGTGTATAAGGTCCTGCGCGTTGACCCAAACCGCGGGCATAACAGCAAGAATTACAGCCGTGCATTGCTTGGTTTCAGCTTGGCATCCGTACTCGTTCTTTACGCGGTGCAGCGCCTACAAACCGTTTTGCCTAGCTTTGGCAATTCCCGCTCCGCAGCGGTGGAACCGTGGATGGCGTTCAATACGGCGGCGTCATTCGTGTCCAATACCAACTGGCAGTCCTATTCGGGCGAAGAAACCCTGAGCAATGGTGCGCAGATGCTTGGCCTGACCGTCCAGAACTTTGCCTCCGCGGCTGTCGGCATGTGTGTGGCGGTTGCGCTCATTCGCGGTATCGGTCACTTGGGATATGGTCGTGACAAGCTGGGCTCTGAGAGCGGACAGCACCTCATCGGAAATTTCTGGGTTGACCTCACCCGCGGTTTGGTGCGCATTCTTTTGCCGCTTTCTCTATTGATTTCCTTCGTCCTCATCTTGGGCGGAACCATGCAAACCTTCGGGTCCAACCTGGTGAGCTCCGCGGGCGTGGATATTCCGCGCGCTCCGGTAGCTAGCCAGGGGGCAATTAAATTGCTGGGAACCAATGGTGGTGGCATCTTCGGCGCCAACTCGGCGCACCCTTTTGAGAACCCCACTGGTTTTACCAACCTCGTGGAAATCTTTTCTTTGCTGGTTATCTCTTTCTGCTTTATCCGTGCCTATGGGGTAATGCTGAAATCGCAGAAGCATGCCTGGACCCTGCTTGGCGTCATCGGCGGCATTTGGACCGTTATGGTTGCCTTGGTGGTATGGGCGCAGCACACTACCACCGGTGCGGCAGCCCAGGCTGCGGGCGGCAACTTGGAGGGCATCGAACAGCGCCTAGGTATTGACGCTTCCGCACTCTTTGCGGTGTCTACTACGGGCACTTCTACCGGTGCGGTCGATTCGATGCACGATAGCTATTCACCATTGGGTGGCGGCTTGTTGATCCTCAATATGCTCCTGGGCGAAATTGCACCAGGCGGCGTGGGCACTGGCCTCTACGGTCTGCTGATGGTGGCAATCCTCGCCGTATTTATCGGCGGCCTGCTCGTTGGGCGCACACCGGAGTTTATGGGCAATAAGGTCGGCCGCAAGGAAATCTCCGCGGTGAGCCTGTACATCCTCACCATGCCGGTCCTCGTCCTAGTAGGCGTGGGGGCATCGGTGGCTCAGCGCAAGCTGGTAGAGCTTTCCGCGACCAACTACGGCGCGCCGGGAACCCCGGATAACGCGCACGGTCTCTCCGAGGTACTTTATGCCTTTACCTCGGCGTCAAATAATAACGGCTCGGCCTTCGCGGGCCTGACGGTAACCGAGCCCTGGTGGCAAGTCACCCTCGGTATCGCCATGCTGCTGGGCCGCTTCCTCCCCATCGTCTTCACCCTGTATTTGGCGGGCAGCCTAGCCGGTCAACGCCGGCAGGCCACTACCGCCGGCAGCTTGCCGACGTCCGGCGTGACCTTCGCGCTGCTTACCATCGGCGTCATTGTGTTGGTCGCCGCCCTTACCTTCTTCCCCGTTCTTACCTTGGGTCCCATTTCGGAGGCACTCTCATGACAACACCAACTATGACCACTGAGCAACCCACTCCCCAGCGCTCTGCCACCAAAAACAGTGGGTTGGCTGCGGCAGCGTTTAAATCGTTGCCGCACAAGATGTCCCCGCTCGCCCAAGCCCGTAACCCCGTCATGTTCGTGGTGTGGGTAGGCGCCGCGCTGACTACCCTGTGGTCCATCTTTAGCCCCAGCGTTTATGGCTGGGTGGTGACCGTATGGTTATGGTTTACCATTGCGTTCGCCGCGTTCGCTGAGGCATATGCCGAAGGCCGCGGTAAAGCCCAAGCGGATAGCTTGCGCGCCGTGCGCGATGACGCCACCGCGAACCTAGTTACCGATGGCGGCATCGAGGTCATTGCCGCTTCTGAGCTCACCAAGGGCGCTATCGTGCGCGTGGAGGCCGGAGAGACTATCCCGGGCGACGGCGACGTCATTGAAGGCGCGGCAACCGTCGATGAATCTGCCATTACCGGCGAGTCTGCTCCCGTGGTTCGCGAGGCCGGTGGCGATCGCTGTGCTGTGACCGGCGGTACCGTGGTCTTGTCTGATTCCATCCTGGTACAGATCACCTCGGAGCCGGGATCTACCTTCGTCGATACGATGATTGCCTTGGTGGAGGGAGCGGAGCGCCGCAAGACCCCGAATGAAATCGCGCTGAGCATCCTCCTGTCTACCCTGACTATCCTCTTCCTCATTGCGGTTACCGCACTGGCCCCAATGGGGTTGTTTACCGGCGCGGAGCTCTCCCCGCTCTCGCTGGTGGCCCTGTTGGTCTGCCTCATCCCAACCACCATCGCTGCCCTGCTATCCGCAGTGGGAATCGCGGGAATGAACCGCCTCGTGCACCACAATGTTCTGGCTACGTCCGGACGCGCGGTGGAGGCGGCGGGAGACGTAGCGACCCTACTCATGGATAAAACCGGCACCATCACCTATGGCAACCGGCAGGCTACCGGGCTTATCGTTGCGCGCGGTGTCGATGAGCAGGAAGCTGCGGAGATAGCCCGCGTTGCTTCGGTTGCCGATGAGACCCCGGAGGGTCGCTCCATCGTGTCGTGGTTGACCGAAAACTATCACCTTTCTACCGAAGCAGGAGAGGAAGAAAAGACCGCCGAGGTCATTCCATTTAGCGCTTCTACCCGCATGTCTGGGCTTGACCTGAGAGACCGAAAGCTGCGTAAGGGTGCCGGCGACGCCGTGCGCCGGTGGGTAACTGAAGCAGGTGGCGACTGGCCACAAGAAATTGAAGACTCCGTGACCCAGATTGCTGAAGGCGGTGGAACCCCGCTGCCCGTTGCTGTGGAAGAATCCGACGGCACCCGCAGGGTTATTGCGGTGGTACAGCTCAGTGACGTCGTCAAGCCGGGCATGGCGGAGCGCTTCGCCGAACTGCGCCAGATGGGCATCAAAACCATCATGGTGACCGGCGATAACCCATTGACGGCAGCGGCCATTGCGAAAGAGGCAGGCGTCGATGATTACATCGCGGAGGCCACCCCAGAAGACAAGCTGGCCAGGATCCGCGAGGAACAGGCGCACGGCCGCATGGTCGCTATGACCGGTGACGGTACTAATGATGCACCAGCGCTGGCGCAGGCGGACGTGGGCGTGGCCATGAACACGGGCACCTCTGCAGCGAAGGAAGCCGCCAATATGGTGGACTTGGATTCTGATCCGACCAAGCTTATCGATGTCGTGCGCATTGGCAAGCAGTTGCTCATCACCCGTGGGGCGCTTACCACCTTCTCTTTGGCCAATGACTTAGCGAAGTACTTCGCCATCTTGCCGGCCCTGTTTTCTACCCAGCTTCCGCACCTCGAGCGCCTCAACGTGATGCACCTGCACTCGCCGCAATCCGCCATTGTGTCTGCAGTGGTATTCAATGCGCTCATCATCGTTGCTCTTATCCCATTGGCGCTCAAGGGCGTGGCCTATAAGCCGGCCTCCGCCTCGTCCCTGCTACGCCGTAACCTGGGCATTTGGGGACTGGGCGGCGTGATCACCCCATTCCTAGGCATCTGGCTCATTGACCAGGTAGTCAACCTGCTTCCAGGTATGTAGAAAAAGAAGGACCAAAAATGCGTGTCTATTTTCGTAACCTCGCCGCTGGATTCGTAGCCGTACTATTGTGCGTTATCGCACTGGGAATGATTTATCCCGCTGCCGTGTGGGGAATCTCCCGCATCAAGCCGGACTCCGCCGAGGGCAACCTCATTTACCAAGGTGATTGCCTAGCTGGCTCGACCCAGCTGCAAGATGGTCAGACCGAAGGCCCGTACTTTTTCCCCCGTTCCGAAGGCATGAGCAATTACGGCGCTAGTAGCTCCGAGCTAGAAAAAGCCGTGCAGGAGCGGCGCGGGGACATCGCCAAGCGTGAAGGCGCCGCTCCAGAAGATGTTCCCACCGATGCGGTAACCGGTTCCGGCTCTGGTGTCGACTCTGGCATTAGCCCTGCGTACGCTGAACTACAGGCTCCACGTGTCGCACGAGAGCAGGGGATGAGCACCGAAGAGGTGCGAAGCCTCATCGAGGACAACACGGAGCATGCCAGCCTCGGGTTCCTGGGCGAAGACGCAGTTAACGTCACTACTCTCAACCGAGCACTGCCCCTTCCACCGTCCTGCTCATAAGATGAGTGCCATATGAACGACAAGAAAGTTCCGGCGCGCACCAAGCGTGGCGCTTTGAAGATCTACCTCGGCGCGGCGCCTGGGTCTGGTAAGACCTGTGCAATGCTCAACGAGGCGCACGGCCTTGTGCTGGCCGGCCGCGATGTGGTCATTGGCATCGTGGAAGATCATGGGCGCGAATTCACTCGGGCGCTGTGTGATGGCCTTGAGACCATCCCGCGGCGCCACGCTGCCGGGCTATCCACCGGAGAACTCGATACTGCAGCCATCATCTCGCGCCAGCCGGAAACCGTTCTGGTCGATGAATTTGCCCATTCCAATCCGCGCGGTGAGGAACACGCTAAGCGCTGGGAGGACGTAGAGGAACTCCTAGCCGCAGGAATCGATGTGATTTCTACCCTGAACATCCAGCACCTCGAAAGCCTCAATGACGTAATAAAGCAGATCACCGGTATTTCCCCGCAGGAGACGGTGCCAGACGAGGTGGTGCGTGCGGCGAATGAGATCGAGTTGGTGGATGTATCCCCGCAGCTCTTGCGCACCCGCTTGAGTGATGGCCAAATCTATAAAGAAGCACGCATTGCCCCAGCGTTGAATAATTATTTTCGGGTGGGCAATCTGACTGCACTGCGGGAGCTTGCCCTGTTGTGGTTGGCGGACCAGGTTGATGAGGCTCTCGCGTCCTACCGTTCTGAACAAGACATTACTGATACCTGGGAAGCGCGGGAACGGGTGGTTGTGGCCATTCAGAACGTCGCGCATGCAGAACTGCTCATTCGCCGCGGGCGCCGCATCGCGTCCAAATCCTCAGCCGAGCTACATGTGGTCCACGTAATTTTTGGGGATTCCTTTTCTTCCGGTGAATCTTCTGTTGCAGGTTCCGCTCAACAACTGGCCAAATTACAATCCTTGGCTCAGGACGTGGGTGCCCGTTTGCATCAGGTCACCGGTGACTCGGTGCCAGAAGCGCTGCTTAATTTTGCCCGCAGCGTCAACGCCACCCAGCTGGTCCTGGGGGTTTCACCACGGCGTCGCTTAGGCCTGCACTGGCGCGGCACCGTTGCTGAGGCCGTGTTGCGGGATTCAGGCAAGATCGATTGTCACATTGTTAATCTTCCGTCCGATAAACCCTCGCCTCTTTCACCACTGCTGCGACCATTGCATTCCCTTCCGCGCCGGGCGGTGTCTTGGGTGGGCGCGGCTGTCGCTTTCATCGCCTTGACCGCACTGTTGCAAGGCATCGACGGCTCGGCATTGGGAACAGGCACGTGTTCTGCTTTTTACTTTGCGCTGATCCTCCTCGTGAGCATGCTCGCTGGCCTGTGGCCGGCGGTAATTATTGCGTTTGCCTCGGGCTTGGCGGTCAATTGGTTCTTTACCGAGCCCCTGTACACGTTCGATATTGCTGAGCCGGCTAACGCTGTCATCCTCGTGGTCATGGTAGCCATTGCCCTGGCCGTGGGCCTACAAGTGCGGCGCACCAAAATAGAGCACCATAATGCGGCCATTGCCACGCGCGATGCTGAGCTCTTGACGGTCTTTTCCCGCGCAGCCCTCAACCGCCGTGCGGACGTATCTCCCATCGACGCAGTGCTTCGCAAGGTAGGAGAGACCTTCGGCTGCCATAAGGCCGTGCTTCTTGACGCCTCCGGGGACATACTCTCTACCTGGCACGCTTCGGCGGCCTCGCCCCGGCAAAGTAGACACCTGCATATCCCCGCAAAGACTCATAAACGTGAGGTAGAAACGTTGGTCTCCAGCGAGGACACTACGGTCCAGATTGTGATGGAAGGCCCAGCGTTATCCGCCCGCGACCGTGCTTTGGTGGCGGTTGTGGCAGGCTATTTAGCCGGCATAGTGCGCCGCGACAAGCTTTCGGCTGAAGCCGCACGTGCCGATGCCATTGCTGCCGCTGATGAATTGCGTCGTGCGCTGCTATCGAGCGTGAGCCACGATCTGCGCACGCCCCTAGCAACGGCCAAGCTGGCTGTGTCCTCTTTGCGGAATTCCGAAATCGAATTCACCCCAGAGGATCAAGAAGTACTACTGGCGGAAACCGCGGCTAGCATCGATCAACTCACGCTGCTCGTGACCAACCTATTGGATCACTCGCGTTTGAGTGCAGGAGCGGTAACTGCACGCCGGGATACTGTGGAGTTATACGAGGTAGCCAATCGGGCTATTGCTTCCTGTGCCTTTGGACATAGCAAGGACCAACTTGGTCGCATTCATATTGGTTCTGGACTCCGTGGCCGCACCTGTTGCGCGGATAGCGTTTTGCTGGAACGCGTGCTGGCGAACCTATTCGATAACGCTTTGCGCTATGCGCCGAGCGGACCAGTCAACGTTGATGCGCAGGTTACAGATGAGCGCGTGGAGCTGAGTGTGAGCGATGAAGGGCCGGGAATTTCACCAGAAAAGCAGCAGGAGCTTTTCCAAGCTTTTCAACGCTTGGGCGATACCAGCAATGACAACGGGGTGGGTTTAGGCCTCTCCGTCGTACGCGGATTTGTGGAGGCTATGGACGGTACTATCACCGTAGAGGCCACTCCAGGAGCGACCTTTATCCTGAGTTTCCCGCTGCGGGAGGAGAAAAGCCATTACTGATAAGAAGGCCACGATTGTCATCGTGGATGATGATCCGCGTTTGCTTACCACCTTGAGCATTAACTTCAAGGCGCGTGGATATGAGGTGTATTCAGCCAGCACCGGGGCGGAGGGTCTGCAGGTGGTCTCCCAGCATCAGCCCGATGTGGTGATTTTGGATATGGGTCTGCCGGATATGGATGGGCGGGAGGTCCTCGATGGGATTCGAGGGTGGTCAGCAATTCCCGTTCTGATTCTTACGGCCCGGTCCGATCCCCTATTTAGTGCCTCGGCCCTAGATCGCGGTGCTGATGATTATGTGACCAAACCCTTTTCTATGGAAGAGCTCTTGGCCCGCGTGCGCGTGGCTTTGCGGCATGGCAGCCCGCAGCAGCCATCTGCCCAGCGGGAAGCCACGATGGTGCGGGCGGGCGATGTGCTGATCGACGTCCCTCGACACTCCATCACCAAGGCAGGAAAGCCCCTTCACCTGACCCCTACTGAGTGGGGCGTGCTTACGACGCTGCTGCGTGCCCACGGCGGTTTGGTGCGCAAAGAAGACCTCCTCGCAGAGATTTGGGGCCCGGGATTCGAAGGGCAAAGCCACTACCTGCGCATCTATACCTCGCAGCTGCGCCGCAAACTGGAAACCGATCCCTCTGATCCCCAATATCTCCTTACTGAACCCGGGTTGGGATACCGCTTTGTTACCTCCCCAGAAGTCTAGGAGTAGCTGACGCCATTTTCTGCAGGGAACTACTCTTGCAGTGGCAATTCTGTGCAGTGGAGGGGTGCGAGTTGGTATCCATAACGCTTATGCGTCGAGGGCTTCGGTGTGCCCTGCGCATTTAACCAACTGCAAGCGCGTAAGAACTAAACATTTCAACTGGTCACCAGCGATTGTTCGTTCTCTAAATCATTTCTGGTGCTGCAGATTAGTTGCTTTTCCCTGAAGGGGTGACGGTGTCTGTCATGCTTTCCTGACCAAAGAACCTTCGAGCATATTTTTGGGTAGAAGGGTCTATTAAATCAAGCTACGTTGTACGCACCGTTAGAAGAAGGAATAGGGCTCTCTACTTTCATAAACTTGGCTCGATTTATTGTGCCAACGTTGAAGGTTATGAATTAGAGACGTCTGGGGTTGAAAGCTTGGTATCTAAAAATAGAGCTCCTCAAGACTCCGGTGTTCATTTATCGCTGTCTGGGTGGGGCTTTATCTGCGCACCTGCATTCGTGCAAGAAATCTTGCACGAATCTCTCGGGTAGCTTACTGTGGTCGATCGTTCAGGAATTCTTGCACGATTGGAGTTGTAATGAGCCCACGAAAGTATGAGCATCCGGCCACCGAGGACCTTGAATTCGTCCGTGTTCTGGCTGCGGTAAGTGATCCCTTCCGGTTAGAGATGGTTAGGCGCCTGGCAGACGGTCAGGAGCACGATAGTTTGACGCTCGCTGATGACCTGCCTCGATCTACCCTGACCTACCACACTCGGCAGCTGCGTGAAGCCGGTGTGACGTGGACAAGAAGCCAGGGACGAACTTGTGTTATCTCTTTGCGCAGAGGCGATCTAGACGAACGGTTCCCTGGTTTGCTCGATATGGTGATTTCGAATGCTTAAACAGCTGTGGCCGTTAGTTTTGGGCAGTGTAGCGCTCGGATTGGACGCATATGTTATCGCTGGGCTGCTATCACAGATTGCAAACGACTTGGGTACAAGTGGCAGTGTGATCGGCTTGGGCGTTACCGCCTTTACCGGCGCGTACGCAATATCTGGTCCGCTGTTCTCGGGTAGGGCAGGCAAAGATCCGCGGAGTGGTCTGCTTGGAGCTGTTGCTGTGTTTTCTTTGGCGAATGTCGTGACTGCAGTTTCGCCTACAGTGAGCGTTTTTCTCGTGTCGCGCTTAATCGCAGGTGCAGCAGCGGGAATTTATTCGCCGCTGTCCTCAGCCGTAGCGGGGATGTCTGTCCCAGCAAAGTATCGCGGGCGCGCACTGTCAATGGTGCTGGCTGGCTTAGCGGTGGGAACTGTCGTGGGCGTACCGGTGGGATTGGGGGTAGCTAAACAGCTAGGCTGGAGGGCTACCATCGGTTTGGTCTCGGCCATTGGAATAGTGGCGTTAGCGGGTCTAGCGTTGCGCAAAGCGAGTGTGGTACCAGCTGTGCCCTCCTCCTCGTTGGGGCAGCGACTCCGAGTCATCGGCCGAGTGGATAACTTCCTGACGACCTTAGTTACTTTCTTTGTGGGAGTGGGTTCGCTGGGCTTGTACACCTATATTCCTGTAGTGCTTGATCGTGTGCAGGTAGACACCATTGCTGGCATGTGGGTCTGGGGTATCGGCGGGGCAGTGGGTGCTTTTGGGATTGGGAGGGTGCTTGACAAGGTTAATAGTTCACGCAAACTAACGGTCACTATCATTGCATTACTCGCGACTGATTTCGCTCTACTGCTGCTCTTCCCTTCGAGCCACGTGGTGGCAGTGGTGTGTCTTTTTGCTTGGGGGCTTTTGGGGTGGTCGTCTATGGCGCCGCAGCAGCATTCGATGCTCAGTGCAAACCCTGATGAAGGGGCGACTGCTGTTGCTGCTAATGCATCTGCGAACTACCTTGGCTCGGCAGTCGGCTCCGCAGTGGGTGGATTACTGTTGCCCTCCTCCACGGGAATCCTGTTAGGAGCATTAGGTGCAGTCCTAGTAGGAATCGTCTGCAGTATTGGGGCCGGTGCCTCTTCTCGCTCTCATACTGGGGAAAATGTGAATTAGGAATACCTCGGATTGATGGGACGATGCCCGAATTGACATAGTCGAGCTCTTCGTCGCATTCCCTTTGAGACCTTTGCTTTGACACTCTTAGCAGCTAAAAGGACTGATCCTAGGTCTTCGATTTTCTCGCAGTAAATCATGTCAGTAGTGGTATCACTGAAGCTACCGCGGAAAAGAATAATGAAATGCGCGGACCGCTGCCGCGCTGCGAAGTCCCCGCTACACTCGCGCTTATGACCGATCTGCAGCATGTCCACTCCGTTGATGAGGCGGTAAACCGCCTGATCAAGATTTACGAGAATTCCTGCGAGCTTGCGCGCAAGACTTTGGAATCAGGAAACCTTGATGACTATCGCTATGTGGTTTATCCCAAGGTCACGGTGGATATCCGCAAATGGCAGCCGATCGATCGTTCCGAGCCCTTCGGCTACGTTAACGAGGCCGGCAAGTACTCGGCGGTAATCTCCAAGCCGCACATCATTCGGGACTACCTGCACGAGCAGCTGACTCGCCTGGCGGGGAATTATCCGTGCGATATCTTTGTTGGCCAATCCGACCAGCGCATTCCACCGGAGTACATCAAGGACACAAGGAAAGCCCCGCAGGAACGCGGGCCTATTCCGCGTCCGACGCTGGATGAGGTCAATGATGCAATCATTGATGGCGAATGGGATGCCTTCCACGGTGCGGAAAAGCCGCTTTTTCATTTTGGCGCCCAGCGCTTTGATATCGCGTGTGCACGCATTGAGCACTATACCGGCATCGAGGTCGATACGGTGCAAAAATACATTTTGTTTACTAACTACGCGATGCACACCACCGAGTTTGTGAAATTCGGTTTGCGCGAGTTGACCAGGGAAGACTCGCGTTATACCGCCTTGGTGCTGCCCAATGGAGAGACCATCCACCCCAACGATGCGGTGGACCTCGATGTGGATGGTCTGACCTTGACCTCTCGCTTCCAAATGCCGCGCTTTGATCTGATTACTGCCGGTGGTGATGGCATCACAATGATCAATATCGGCGTAGGCCCCTCGAATGCCAAAACCATTACGGATTGCTTGGCGGTGCTGCGGCCGGAGGCCTGGATCATGATCGGCCACTGCGCTGGCATGGATGGGCGCATGCGCATCGGGGATTTGATTTTGGGCAATGCCTACCAGCGCAATGACCACATCTTGGACCAAAAGGTTGCGGCGACCTCTCCCATCCCGGCGATTCCGGAGGTACAGCGCATGCTCGAGTCTGCGGTGAAGGCGGTGTACGGCGACGATAATTCGCTCATGCGAACAGGCACGGTGCTCTCCACCGATGATCGCAATTGGGAGTGGCGCACTAACCGGGATTTGTGGGAGTGGCTGCGTACCTCCACCGCGGTGGCTGTCGATATGGAATCGTGCACGCTCGCGGCCAATGGCTATCGCTACCGCGTTCCCTACGGCACACTCCTTTCGGTCTCTGACCTGCCATTGCATGCGGTGCCGAAGCTGCCGGCCCAGGCGCAGGCCTTCTACTCCAACTCGAAGGAAGCTCACGTGATGTGCGCGGTGCGCGCGATGGAGCATCTAGCCGAAAATCCGGAGCGCCTGCGCACGCGCAAGCTGCGCCGGACTTTGGGCGAGGTTCCATTCCGGTAGGTGCCTTTTCTTTGGCAGGCAGTGCTCGTTAAACTACAAAGAAATCCCATGACGCAAAAGGAGCCACACAATCGTGACTGAAAATTGGATCCACCCGGACCGGGAAAACCTCACCTGGGAGGTCTTCGGCGAGGCGAGCCGTAACCTGTCGGAACAGATTGTGGAATCTGGTTGGTTCCCTGACCTCATCGTGGGCGTCGCCCGCGGCGGCCTCATTCCAGCTGGTGCTATCGGTTATGCCATCGGTGTGAAGGCCATGGGCGCTATCAATGTGGAGTTCTACACCGATATCGGACAGACCTTGGAAGAGCCGATCATCTTGTCCCCGCAGCTGGACACGGATTCGCTAAAGGGCAAGAAGGTACTGGTCGTAGATGACGTCGCAGACTCCGGCAAGACCCTGGATCTGGTGGTTAATCTGCTTAAGGAAACCGCAGACGAGGTGCGCTCGGCCGTCATTTATACCAAGCCGAAGACCATTTTTGAACCGGACTTCTCGTGGAAGAAGACCGATCAGTGGATCAACTTCGCCTGGTCTGTGCTGCCAGTTATTACTGCAGATGGCTCCTTTAAGGAAGGCTCCTAAAGTCCACTAGGATGTGCAGGCGTGATTAAAGAACAGCCTGCCCCAACCGGCGTCATCGCCAGTTTCCGTTATGCATTTTCTTCGCCCGCTCGTCTGCGCAAGGAAGTCTTTGGCGGACTCGCGGTGGCGCTTGCTTTGATCCCGGAGGTCTTAAGCTTTTCCATCCTTGCGGGCTTGGACCCGCGGGTGGGATTGTTTTCTTCCGTCGTCATGGCAATGTCCATTGCCTTTACCGGTGGCCGGCCGGCGATGATTTCCGCAGCGGCCGGCGCGGTGGCGCTCGTTGTCTCTCCGCTCGCGCATGAACATGGGCATGACTACGTGGTCGCCGCGGTGCTCTTGGCGGGAATCATGCAGGTGGTGCTGGCCGCGGTGGGCGTCGCCAAGCTTATGCGTTTTATTCCGCGCTCGGTGATGACGGGGTTTGTGAATGCCCTGGGAATCATGATGTTTACCACGCAGCTGCCGCACCTTACCGATGTGCCGTGGATGGTCTATGTGCTAGTGGCCATTGGCCTAGCCATCATGCTGGGACTACCGCGGCTGACCACGGTGATTCCCGCCCCGCTCGTTACCATTGTGGTGGTCAGCATTATTGCGGTCGCGGCCGGGTGGAAGGTCCCCGATGTGGCGGACCAAGGCGAGCTGCCTACCTCGCTGCCGGGGCTTTTCGTGCCGGGTATTCCGTGGAACCTGGATACCGTGCGGCTTATTGCGCCCTATGCCTTTGGCATGGCGTTGGTGGGGCTCATGGAGTCGTTGCTGACGGCGAAGCTGGTGGATGATATTACGGATACCCACTCCGATAAAACGCGCGAGTCCTTTGGCCAGGGCGTGGGTAATATCCTCGCCGCGGCCATTGGCGGTATGGGCGTGTGCGCCATGATTGGCCAGACCATGATCGGCGTGAAGGCATCCCAGGCGCGCACGCGCTTGTCGACGTTCCTCGCGGGCGCCTTCCTCCTCATCCTTTGCCTTCTTCTGGGCGAGACCGTCGGCCGCATTCCGATGGCTGCCCTGGTGGCGGTGATGATCATCGTGGCCGCAACTACGGTGGATTGGCACTCGGTTCACCCGCGCACGCTTAAGCTCATGCCGCTATCAGAAACGCTGGTGATGCTGGTGACGGTCGTAGGCACGCTGGCTACGCATAACTTGGCGGTCGGTGTGGTGCTCGGCGTGGTGACCGCATCCATTGGCTTTGCTCGCCGCGTGGCGCATCTGGTGGAGGTAAAACAAGTAGGCGATGCCGAGTATACGGTGCGTGGCCAGCTGTTCTTCGCCTCCTCCAATGACTTGGTCTATGCCTTTGACTACACGCTGGACACCCAGCGCGTGGTGGTAGATATGACGGAGGCCGAGGTATGGGATGCCTCTACGGTGGCGACGCTGGATGCGGTGCAGAAGAAATACGCCGAGCGGGGCATCGAGGTAGAGTTTCGCGGCCTGGAGGGAGCTAGTGCGCAGCGCCTTAATCGCCTTAGCGGCCGCCTAGGTGACTAACATCACATTTGTGGACTGGGGTGCGGGGGCTTAAGTAGTAGGCGCCGAACTGACCTTGAGTTCGCGTTGGTGTAAATGCAAAGGATCCGCGATGACCTCGCGTTCTTAGGGGAACTTTGCCTGCGTGTGGTGGCAAGCTTTGTCTTGGCTAACTTAGGTTATCCAATCTAAAAAAGCGTAATGACGTGCAAGTTTACTTAAGTAGGCCTTGCTGGATCGCAGGGGAATCTTCGGTAGTGTGGTGTTTAGCACTTATTGATTTCCCTGCACAGAAAGGTTTTTACAATGGACGAGAAACTGCAAACCCTCCTGAACAACCAGGTCATTAGCGAGTACGGCGCTTCCATGGTCTATACCCAGTTGGCCTTCGAGATGGACAACCTCTCCTTCCCGGGCATGCGCGATTGGTTCATGGGCCAGGCCGCTGAAGAGCGCGTGCATGCCGAAAAGATTGCGGACCATTTGCTCTCCCGCGGTTATCGCGTAGAGCTCAATGACATTCCGGTTGGTTCGGTGAAGGCCGCTAACCCGCAGGATGCTTTCCAGGCTTCCCTGGAGCACGAGCAGAAGGTCTCCGAGGAAATCCGCACCATCGCTCGCGCGGCGCTGGACGCACAGGACCTGGAATCCCGCCAGCTCGTTGACTGGTTCCTGAGCGAGCAGGTGGAAGAAGAAGCTACCGTTTCTGAGATTCTGGATCAGATCAAGCTGGTAGGAAATGACGGCTCTGGCCTGCTACGCATCGATGAGCGCTTGGCTGGTCGCACCGAAGGTGGCACTGCCTAAGCGCGCCTGGGTGAATAACAAACCCATCAAGATTTAGAGCAATCCTCCCACGGCACTGCAGTGCCGTGGGAGGATTGCTTCTATGTCAACACAACGCAAGGCTTTCTGTGCCATGACGCTTTTGATCCTGGCGCTTTTTCTCATCGTGGGAGCGGCGATTATGTCCACCCACGTGGCCTTGGGGGTATTCCTGACCACTGCGGCGCTCATGCTCGGTCCATTCGCCGGGCTCGCGCTGCTGGTGTACGGTGCCGCGGGAAAGCGCGGCTTGGTTACTCGCTCGCTGTATAGCCTTGGTGGCATGCTGCTCATCGGTGCGATCGGCGGCATTTTCGCCTTGTCTATGGAACAGGTCTCCGCGATGCTGCCCGTTTTTGTGGCCGGCGCCGGTGTGGGAATCGTAGCCGTGCTGACCCAGGCGCCGAAACGCGCATAAACTGGCTCTCGTTATGCCCAAACTCCTTTTTGATATGTATGGCGTGCTCATGCGCCCGGCTACCCCAGAAAGTCATGCAGCCTTGGAGCGCCTCCTCGCGCCATCCGATGCCGAGGCGATGTGGGAGGCCTACGGGTTTTATCGCCCGGACTATGATGCCGGCATCTTTAGTGATAGCCACTTTTGGAATGAGGTAGCGGCCCGCGCAGGGTTGGGGGAGATACCCGTCGCGGAGGCGGTAGCGTGTGAAAACCGCGGTTTGCTGGAGGCCGACCAGGGGATGGTCGCTTTGGTCAAGGGGCTTATCGGGGAAGGCTATAGTGTAGGCATTTTGTCCAATATTCCCACCACGCTGGCGGGGCAGGTGCGCGAGAAGCATACCTGGCTGGAGGACTGTGCGGCGGTGACCTTCAGCTGCGATATTGGGCTGGCAAAGCCGCACCCAGAGGCCTATCGCGTAGCCGTGGATGCGCTGTCCGCGCAGCCGAAAGATACCTATTTTTTTGATGACCGCATCGACTACGTGGAGGGCGCTAGCTACTGCGGGCTCAATGCCCACCTCTTTCGCGGCATCGACTCGGTACGTGAGGTGCTAAGCACACTGGAGTGAGCGGCCTAGCTCCAGCGGTTGGCGCAGGAGCTGGTCGGCGGCCACGGTGCGGGCTACCGCGCGGACAATCTCCTTATGGCTGGGGATCATGCGCAGCTGCAACTCATCGCCTGCGGAGGCGCGGACGGTGGCGGCGAATTGCTTGGGGGCCTTCGGGTCGTCGGTAAACGCGCCGCCGGCGATGACCACGGTGGCCGGGGAGTGGGCTTTGACCAGTTCCGCGGTGATGGTGCCCAATTGGCGGGCGCGCTCGTCCAGAATGGTGCGGACGGTGGGATTGGATTCGGCGATTTGGGCGGCCTCGGTAAGCGAGGCAGCCTTCACCCCCTCCTGCCGTATTGCCTCGAGGATGTGCCGGGTGGCCAGTAGGTGCTCGGAGGCGCCGTGGCCAAGGAGTTCAGAGTGCGTTTGCGGCACGGGAATAATGGGGCTGACCTCGTCCTCGACGGAGAGTGCCGAGCCGATGGAATCATCCGCGAAGAGCACCAGAACGCGCTCGCTGGTGCCAATCTCGGCCGCCTGGGTTTCGGACCCCAAAATAGCTGGGATCGCGGAGGAGACTACTACGGGTACGCCGAACTGGAAGCGCAGGCGTTCGGCGATGTCCACGCCGTGCCAGTTGAGGTTTTCTGCGGTGACCAAGCCGTTGTCATCCACGGTGCCGGAGGTGGTCACGCCGAGGGAGACCAAGCGGTGGTTCAGGTTGGTCATCATGCGATTGATGCCGGCCATGATGTGCTCGAGGAAGTCATCCTCGCTGAGGTTTGCTACCGGCGTGGCCAACTCTTCTTCGCTTAAGGTGCGGCCCTTGATGTCATAGAGGCCGATGTAGGTCTGCTTAGTGCCCACGGAGATGCCGCCGAGCGCCCAGTCATTATCGGCCGCCTCAAGCGGTACAGTTGGCCGGCCGCGCCCACGGGACTGGGTGAGGTCGGTGCGTTCCTGGATGAGGCCCGCGTTGAGTAGGGAAGTAGTAGCGCGCGTGATGGTGGGCTGGGAAAGTCCGGTGGCTTCCACCAACTCGCTCCGGGTGATGATCGGGTTCAGGCGCACCAAATGGAGGCACTTTGCGGCCGGCGTGCGGGGCCGCGTGAACACTGGGCCAGATTTGATCATAAAAAGGAGTATAAGCATCCCAGACTGCTTTGTCTAACCTGATAAAAGTTTCATGTACCGAATAGTCTAAAGGTGGTGGTGGGAGCGCAGATATCTATGCTGGAGAGCATGCAGTCAGTAGCGGTTTATTGTGGTTCAGCAACAGGAAACTCCCCGGCCTATACTCAGGCGGCACAGGAATTGGGCACCGAACTGGCCCGACGCGGCCTGAACCTGGTGTATGGCGGCGGCAATATCGGCTTGATGCGCGAGGTGGCGCAAGCCTGCTTAGCCGCCGGCGGCACCGTCACCGGCGTGATGCCGCAGTCACTGGTGGATCTAGAGATTTCCCACCCCGGCCTGACCACCCTAGAGGTCGTGGGCTCCATGGCTGAGCGCAAGACCCGCATGGAGCAGCTTGCCGATGCCTATATTTGCCTCCCCGGCGGCGTTGGCACCCTTGAAGAACTTACTGAGGTACTCACCTTGCAGCAGCTGGGCCACATCCGCGGCCCAGTAGGCCTAGTTAATACCGCGGACTTTTGGCGCCCCTTCTACGCCATGTACGCCGCCATGGCCGAATCCGGTTTCATCCTGCCGCGCTTTGTAGACGCGCTGGTAATGAAAGAGAAACCGCAGGACATCCTGGATGAATTCAGCCACTGGAGCTATCCCGGCACAAAGTGGGACAACGATTAGTTAACAAGTTCACAACTTCATCCTCCCCGGGTGGCCTATAGCTGATACTTAGGGATAGACTTCCTCGTTATGAGTTCTGAGCAGACCGCTAAGCGCCAGCCCTCTCTACTGGACGCTTCGTGCGATAACTTCGTTCACGACCTAGCCGAGCTTTCCCCCACCGATGCCACCGCGTGGGGCATTGACGGCTACGAGGGCGAATTGCAGGATTTCTCCCCCGAATACTTCACCGCCATCGCAGACCGCACCCGCGAGATGGTGGCGGACTTGGATGCCCTGGATGACACCACCGATGAGTCCGATGATGAGGATGACTTTGATGAGGTGGACTACGTCACCGCGGCCGTCCTACGCGATCGACTTTGCCTCGATCTAGATCTGCACCACCACAGCGAGGATGTGCGCTGCCTAAATAATATCGCCTCACCGGTGCAGACCATTCGCGATACCCTGCTGCTCATGCCGCAGGATACGGACGAGGACCGCGATGCTATTCGCTCCCGCCTGTCCAAGGTGAAGACCTCCTTGGCCGGACACCGCAGCTCCTTGGAGGAAGCGGCCTCCCACGGCATGGTGGCACCACACCGCCAGATTTCAGAGGTCATTGTGCAGTGCGAGCGGCTTGCCGACGCCGACTCGATGCTCGAGTCCCTCGGCCTCGACGCCGACTCCGCTGAGGTGGAGCAGGCCAAGGAAGCCTTTGGCGAGTTCTCCGATTGGCTCTCCAATGACCTGCAGCCCCAGGCGCCTAACAAGGACGCAGTGGGCCGCGAGCGCTACGAGCGTTTTTCCAAGCTTTTTGTGGGCGATGCCGTCAACCTCGATGAGGCCTATGAATGGGGCCTTGATCAGGTGCGCACCCTGCGCGCGGAGCAGGAAAAGATAGCTCACGAGCTCTACGGTTCCGATTGCTCGGTACGCGCGGCGATGCGCAAGCTCAACCACGAGGAGCGCTATACCCTGCGCGGCACCGATGCCTTGGTGGAGTGGATGCAATCTACCGCCGATGGCGTCATTACAGAGCTCAACGGCAAAGAATTTGATATTCCGGAAGAAGTAGAAGAGATCGAGTGCTGCATCGATCCGGCCGGTACCGGCGGCATCTTCTATACCCCGCCGAGCGATGACTTCTCCCGCCCGGGCCGCATGTGGTGGTCCGTGCCAGAAGGCCAAGACACCTTCCACACCTGGCAAGAGCTGACCACCGTTCACCACGAGGGCGTGCCAGGCCACCACCTGCAGCTAGGTTCCGCGCTGGTACAGGAGGATCTCAACCTGTGGCGCCGCGCGGTGACGTGGAATTCCGGCCACGGCGAGGGTTGGGCGCTCTACGCCGAGCAGCTCATGGCCGAGCTGGGCTATATGGATGATCCGGGATTCCGCATGGGCCTGCTGGATGCGCAGCGCCTGCGAGCTGCCCGCGTGGTCGTGGACATCGGATTGCACTTGGGCAAGCAGTTGCCGGATTGCTCGACGTCCGGCATGTGGGACAAGGCGCACGTGAAGACCTTCATGCGTGAGAACACCGCTATGGATGATGCAAACCTCAATTTTGAGGTCAACCGCTACCTCGGTTGGCCGGGCCAGGCGCCGTCCTATGCTTTGGGCCAGCGCTTGTGGCAGGAGACCCGCGCCGCGGCCGAGAAGCAGGGGATGAGTGCGCGCGAGTTCCACTCCGAGGCCCTCGCCCTTGGTTCCGTGCCGATGTCCGTGCTGCGCGAGGCCGTTCTGGATAACTAGCGGCGCAGCAGTCGCTGGGCCAGGCGTAGCAGCTGTGGCAAGTAGCCCGCTACGACCAGTACCGCGATGAGGCGGGTGAGCTGGACTGCGATGACCGCGGGGCCAGCCCCGCCCTCGGCCGAGAGTGCGAGCACCGTCTCTAGCGCGCCGGGGCTGGTGGCCAGGTAGGCCTCAAAGTAGGTGATGTGCAGCCACTTGGTCAGCGGCCAAGCGGTGGCGGCGCAGATGCCGATAATGACCACGATGAAAAGAACCGTGGCGGGCAATTGCTTGGCAAAGGCCTTGAGCGCCGGCAGCGAAAGCCCCCCGCCGCAGACCCAACCAATGGACAAAAAGGCCATCACCTTAAAAGCATAGAGCGGCTCGAGCGTGTGGCCCTCCGGCAACACGAAAGAGGCTAGAACCGTCAGCAGCAAGGGGCCGAGTACCGCGGCGGCGGGGAGATGGAGGAACTTGCCTACCTTTTCTCCTATGCAGGCAATGGCAATCACTAGGGCAACTATCCACCAGGTAGTTTCGCCGTCGACCGAAAGATCCGCTCCTTCGCCGGCAGGCGTGTCCAATAAGGCGACCACGGCCGGTAGCGATACCGAGACTACTAACAGGCGCAGGTATTGGGTGAGGGCGACGTAGCGGAAGTCGGCCCCGAGTTCGTCGGCAAGCGCGGGCATGAGGGACGCACCGCCCGGCAGCATGGATAAAATGCCGGTTTCGGAGGAGACATCGTGCGGCTGTGCGCGGTGTAAGAGGTGGCCACCGATAACGCCTACCATCAGTGTGACAAAGGAGATCGTCAGGGCGGCAGGCAGGAAGCCAAGCAATTGGCTCACCGGCACAACGGTCAGCGGGATGGCAGCCATCATGCCGATAAAACCACGCGACATGCTATAAAAACTCCGATTCACGCGCAGATCTTCCCCAGTACAAAGCGCCATGGCGCCGGAGGAGAGGATCGCTGCCAAGATCCAGGCCGCAGGTACGTGCCACATGCTAAACAGCCAGCCCAATACGACCGATGCCGGAACGACAATGGACCACCGTGCCACGGTGTGGGCACTTAGCCCGGCGCCTTCCTGCTGTGCGGCCATGCGAGCCTCCTCGTTCTGCTGCGACAAAAGTATAATGCCTTCTTTTACTCCACTATGGGGAGGCCGGTAGGCGGGTTATCACCTTACATCATTCAAGATTTATGATCGGGGGCATGGAAATCGATGTGGTGCAGTGGGTAATTCTCTTCTTTGGTACCGCGGCCGCGGGGTGGGTCGATGCGGTCATCGGCGGTGGCGGATTGATCCTGATCCCGATGCTGCTGGCGGTCCTGCCGGGCCTTGCTCCGGCCGCCGCTTTGGGCACTAGCAAGCTTGCTGCGGTGACTGGCACCGGATCCGCTGCTGTGACCCTTGCGCGCAAGGTGAAGCTGGACAAGGCAGAAATGGCGCGGTTCATCCTCATCGCACTGGTCTGCTCCGGGTTGGGGGCCAGCGTGGCCTCGAGCCTCGATAAAGACGTTATGCGGCCCATCATCATCGTGCTCATGGTGGCTGTGGGTATCTTCGTTGCCTTCAAGCCAGATTTTGGCAGTAGCGATTCGGCCGGTACCCGTGGCGGTTGGCGGACCGTCGTGGTCCTGTTACTCTCCGGCATCATTTCTTTTTATGATGGCATCTTCGGTCCGGGTACCGGAATGTTTTTGATCATGGCCTTTACCTCTATTTTTGCGCAGAACTTCTTGACCTCTGCGGCCATGGCCAAGGTGGTCAATACCGCTACCAATTTCGGCGCGCTCATCGTGTTCATTATTGGCGGGCACGTGTGGTGGACGCTCGGCATCGTGCTCGGCGTAGCCAATATCGCCGGCGCACTTCTCGGTGCTCGTACCGTACTTGGCGGCGGTGCCAAATTCATCCGCTACGCGTTGCTTACCCTGGTGGTGGTCATGAGCTGCTACCTGGGCTGGCAGCAATGGGGTTAATTACATCCGATTCTTGGTGCGCGCGGTAGCAATCGCATTCCACGGGTCCTCCGGCCAGGGGTGCTTGGGGTAGCGGCCGCGCATATCGGCGCGCACGCCGGCATAAGGTCCGGACCAGAAGCTGGCGAGATCATCGGTCACCGCGAGCGGCCGGCCGGCGGGGGAGAGCAGGTGGAATTGCACGCGGTGGCCGCAGTATTCGGGGGATTCGGCTAGGCCGAAGCATTCTTGCAACTTGATATGAACCACGGGGCGATCGCCGGACCAGTCGATTATGGCATCGCGGCCGGAGGGCACCGGAAGGCGCTCAGGGGCGAGCTCGTCCAGGTGGGTGGCTTCCGGCCAGGGAAGGAGGCGTTGCAGCGCGGGGTACATGTCTAGCTTGGCGGCGGGAGTGCCCTCGGCGATGCGATGTAATTCGGGCCCGAGCCACTCGGCGGGATCCGCGGAATCGACATCGGGCCACGGATCGCCAAAGTGGGAGTGCAGGTGGCGCAGGCGGTCTTTTAACCTTTGGGCCTTCTCGCTGAAGGTAAAAAGTCCTAGGCCTTCTTCACGGATGCCGGCGGCAAGCGCCTCCTCGGCTGCGGGGCCCGTGACTTTAACCGGGGTCTCAGAAAGGGTGATGGCGCCCGCGGCCTTGACCTTCACACCGCGCACGCGGCCATCGCGCAAGAAAGCGCGGGTTTCCTCGGTGACGCCGATGGCCGCCAGGGCTGCCGATTCCTCGATGCGGGCGGCCAAGCGAATGATGGCATTGCCCGCATTGGATAGGGATACCTCCGCGATGGCGAGCCACGGCGCTCCGGCCAAGCCCGAGTTATCGAGCAGGCGCGCGCGGGTGCCGCTGGCCAGCAGATAATCCTCGCCCATGCACTTGGCCACCTGCTCGGGAAAGGCGGTGGCTACGACCTCTCCGGGATCAGCCGGGCCGAGATCCTCTACGAGACGGGCAAGCCGCTTGACCTCCCTCTGCGGTGGGCGGTGACGGGTGAGATCGGGGGTTAAGGGGGCGTCGGCAAGCGAGGCGATAATGGGCGCGGCTTGGCTGCCGTGGCGGAGCAAGGAGGCGCCGAGGCGCGGATCGGTGGGCAGGAGGGCGAGTTCTTGCGTCGCGCCAATGCGCTTGAGCGTTGCCTGCGCGGAGGCGAGGGCCTGGGCCGGCGGCGGATCGAGCAGCGGGAAATCCGGGCCCGCGCCCCAGCAGTCCAGAAACAGCGCGGCCTGGGTGAGGTCCGCGGAGAGGATCTCCGGGGTGGTGTGTGGGGAAAAGTGCTGGTAATCGTCCTGCGAATAGCAGCGAATCACGGTGCCTGGTGCCTCACGGCCGGCACGACCAGCGCGCTGATCGGCACTCGACTTTGAGGTAGAAACCGTCACCAACCCGGACATGCCGCGTTGGGCATCGCGTCGGGGAACGCGGGAAAGCCCGGCATCTACCACTACGCGCACACCCGGCACGGTCAGCGAGGACTCCGCGATAGAGGTAGCCACGACGATGCGCTGTTCCTCGGTATATAGCGCGGCGTCTTGCTCCGCGGTGGTTTGCTTGCCATGCAGGGGGAAGACATTATGGCCTGCTAAGGCATCGCACACGAGGTTGACCTCGCGCACACCGGGCACAAAGACCAGCGTTGATTCCTGCTGGCGGGCTGCTTGCTTGGCGACGTCCCCGTAAAACTCCCTCGTTCCCGCCGCCCTGCCCGGCATGGGGGCGTACTGGATGTCGAGCGGATGGGTGACTGCCTCGGTCACGTGGACGGGCGCATCCATAAGCTGGGAAAAACGCTGCGCATCCACGGTTGCAGACATGGCGATGACGCGAAAATCCTCACGCAATTCGGCTAGCTCCAGGCACATGCCTAGCACCAAATCCGTATCGAGCTGACGCTCGTGGACCTCATCGATGGCAACGGCGGCCACGCCCTCGAGTTCCGGATCCTTCAGCAGGCGGCGCAGCAGCACGCCCGGCGTGACGAACTCGACCTCGCTGCCCTTGCTGGACTCGCCCCGGATGGCGAAGCCGACCTTGTCCGGCGTGCCGTTAAGTGTGCTCAAGCGCTGCGCGGCCGCGCGCACGGCCACACGTCGCGGGGCGGTGACGATGACCTTGCCACGTCCTGCCGCATGATTGGCCAGCGCCGGAGGCACGAGTGTGGTCTTACCCGTGCCGGGCGGGGCCTGGATGACGACGTTTCCGGTGCTAGGTAGCGAATCGATGGTCTCGGCTACGGGAAGTCCCGCGCCGATGCGAGCGAGATCAAACATTTAGTTGGCGGCTCCAAAACCCTCGACAGGGCCTTTGAGATCCTGGCGCTCCCAGGCTTCCTCATTGTCTTCCAGTTTGCGCACCACGCGGCCGGGTGATCCCAGGACCAGCGAATTATCCGGGATATCGGTGGTAATAAGCGTGCCCGCGCCTAAGACGCAGTTCTTTCCAATCGTGATGCCCGGCAGCACGGTGACATGAGCACCGAGCCACGTATTATCACCAATGGTGATGGGCTTGGCTATCTCCCAGCCGCCGGCGCGCATCTCATGATCGTTTACCGGATGCCCCACCGTAATCAGGGAGCAATTGGGACCCACCATGACACCATTGCCGAGCGTTACCTGGGCCTGAGCCAAGATCGTAGCGCCGAAGTTAATGAAGACGCGCTCGCCGCATACTAGGTTGCAGCCGTACTCCAAGTTGAACGGCACGTGCAGGCCCGGCACCGCTGATTCTTCCGGCAGTATCTCGCGCAGGATGCCTTTGGCACGCTCTTGGTCCGTATTCTGTAGTTCGTTGAGCTGCTTAAGCAAGCGGAAAGTGCGCTGGTGCTCTTCCTTCGCCTCCGGCATGCTCGGCAAGAACCACTCCCCACTGGTCATCCGCTCCCATGAGCCGTAGCGTTCCAAGTCCTGCCGCACCTGTTCGTTCATGGGTGTCATTGTAGAGGGTGAGTGGTGCTTAATAAGTATCTGCGGAAATCACTTAGGTTCCGGTAAATCACAAACTCACAGGCCGCTTTTGTTGGCTCGATAAAATTTGTAGACGACATTGGCAAAGCGGTTGCTAATTCTCAGAGTTAAGGTTGAGCGTAAGTAGAAGGCCAAGCACAATGAGTGAGCATATGGAAACAGATTCAAGAAAAATCGTCGATAATATTTTGAGCGATATGGCGGAACTCAATGACTGGATCTGTATTGCTGATGCAACTGGGGCGAATGGGAAAAACTCGTTTTATGCTACGTATGACGATGTCGTTACCATCCTTAGCGCAGTCAAAAACTCCTCAGCAGTGACACTTGGAAAGCTCGGCGCAGGATTTCAAGACCTTCCGGATACTTGGTCTCCTAGGGAAATAGCGAGCGAAGTGTTTTCCTCCTCGGATCCTATCGTTGAGATGATGAACTTCTGGATAAGGGAAATAGAAGACCCCCAGCGGTAGCTCCCGCAATCTTCACCCCGCAAGAATGACGTTATCGATGAGGTGAATTCTGCACGTGGGGAGGAGGGCTATTCCACCTTTCGGTCTGAATGGATTATCGCAGTTTGAACTCGACGACGTCTACTTCATCATCGGCAGCTAATCCGGGATAGTGAGCATCTAGCGCTTCCTGAAGCTCGGTGAGAGAGCCAAAGCCGTCATTTCGAGCTTGCTTTTCCGACAATTTACTTCGCTGGATAGAGGAAACGGCCGTGACCTGTGCAGGAATGGTGACGACCTCTCCGGATTCTTTCTCGAAGACTATTTGGGCATTTCCTTCATGGAAAGGATCATCTACCCGAATTGTCTGTTGCTTTTCTCCGCTACGAATTGATTCCTCGTAGCCTTCCCACATGTAGATGCGCTGCTCTTGTTCTATATCTCGCCAGTTGAATGCGAATGGCAAGAGTTCTTCTACGGTAGGTGCTTCAAGTCCATTGCTTCCGCGCACGATGCACCGAATGGACGGATCAACATCAAAAAGCACCTGGCGGCATTTACCGCAGGGAGGAATAACTTGACCAGTAGGTCCGTATACGGCGACTACTGCTTGGATTGGGTCCTCTGGATAACTAGCAGCATGGTTAGCTAAAGCCGAGACTTCCCCGCAAGGACCACCGAGGAAGTGGTGCGCGTTCAAACCGAGTACGTGTTTGCCTGATTTGGTGAGGAGTGCTGCGGCTACAGTGTGATTTCCTCCGTCCTGAAAGCGCCGTGCGTGAGTAGTTGCTTTGGCTAGCAAATTTCGAAGTTCGTTCGTAATCACTCTTTAAGGGTAATGATTGCCGACGCGCTTCATCTAGGTGAAGACAGAGATCGGGAACATCGGGGTTTCTGGGATGCATAAAAAATTGCTGGGCTTAACAGACGTCCTCATGAATGCTATGACTACCGCTTTTGTGGGAGCGCGCGTGTGGGCAGAGAATGCAGGACGGCAGTCGGAATAAGCAATGTGCCGCAGCAATGACAGAAGCAGTCCTCTTTCTTTGCGCTTTAATAGGTGGGTGGATCCGCCGAAAACCGCGTTAGTGCGTAAGTTGAGCGTTTACCACCCTTCTGCGTACTGGGTGTGCAGATTGTGATCGATTTGCTTGTGTACACACAAATCAAAATTCTGTAAACGATGCCTGTTGCTGCTTTTGAGTCTTTAAAGCGTTGGAGTTCAGCCCCTCACTCCATGGCGGATATACTCTAAATCCTCTCTTTCCTGGGGTTGCTCCGGAGGTAATACCGAGACGTTGTAAATCTTGATTGCTAAATTGAAACACACCTCGGTGATCTCCTTGAATCACAAAGACTAGGAGACCGTCGCCGCAGGAAGAATCTTCAAAAGGCACGGATTCCCCTTCATGGTCGCGTTGCCAGAATGCTACGAAGGCTCCCGGCTTAGAAGGCGTGGTGCGTGCTGTGCGAACATGCCAGGTTTTAGCTCCCAACTTGGCTATTCCCGATTCATAATTCGCATTATCACTTGTTTCATTTATGCTGCCTTCTAAATTAAAGGCCGCCACAAATTGGTAAAAGGAATCAAACTTCATCTTCAAGGCGATATCCGCATCTTTTTCGTCCAGCATTGAAGCTTAAGGAAAGCGGCGGAGGGCAACAAATTCCCACGTTATTTGAAGTGTCCAGGGTTGGGGCCGATTTGTCTTGAAACGATTCTTACCCTTGTTGAAGGAAATTTCTGGATCGATTTATTGGGGTGCTGGGATTAGGGTGAGGTCATGCTTTTTGATTCGCTGCCGCGGCCGAGTGTGCGTGTGGCTCCGGGGGTGGGGCATGTGCCGGGATGGGTGGGCGTCGATAAGCAGAAGGCTTTGGTAGAAGAGATGCGCGGCATTGCGCGCGAGTATGCGGCTACGCCGATGGCGATGGTGCGGCCGCGGTTGAAATCCGGCGGGCAAATGAGCGTTTTTCAGCTGCATTTGGGCAGGTATTGGCATTATCCCAGCTATCGGTATGTGGACAATATGGACGGCACGCGGGTTCCGCCGGTGCCGGAGAGCCTGCGGCGGATTGCTCCGGGGGCGCTGCGCGCTGCGGCTGAGGTAGCACCTGAGCTAGAGCCGTGGGTGGAGAACTTCGTGCCGGAAATGGCGCTAGTTAATTACTATCCGCCGGGCTCGGCCATGGGCATGCACGTGGATGATTCGGAGGAGTCACCCGCCCCGGTGATTTCGCTATCCATTGGGGATGAGGCGCTTTTCCGCATGGGCCATACCGAATCGCGCACGCGGCCGTGGGATGATATCACGCTGTGTTCTGGGGATTTGGTGGTCTTTGGTGGGCCAAAGCGCTTTGCCTACCACGGCGTGGTGCGCGTTAATGATGGAACGTTGCCGCAGGGGTGCGGGCTGAGTGAAGGACGTATCAACATCACTATCAGACAAGTATCTGCACGGGCGGTAAGCTAGGGATGTTACATAAAGCTTGAAGGAAAGAAGGTTCTCTTATGTCTCGTATCGGCATCATCATCGGCACTACCCGCGATAACTCGGCCGGCAAGGTAGTAGGTGAGTGGATTTATGATCTTGCCCAGGGGCGCCAGGATGGGGTGGAGTATACCCTGCTGGACCTCAAGGAGTTTGATGTTCCACTGCTGACCACTGACGTCATTCCTGCCACCGCCAATAAGCAGTATGCGGATGAAAAGGTGCAGGCGTGGTCTGATGCAGTGGATGCCTGCGATGGTTTCGTATTTGTTACCCCGGAGTACAACCGCTCCGTGCCGGGTCCATTCAAGAATGCCTTCGACTGCTTGGCTGGGGAGTGGACCGGTAAGCCGGTTGCGTTCGCCGGTTACGGTCCAGCGGGCGCAATCCGCGGCGTGGAAGCATGGCGCACCGTCGTGGTCAACTTCTCCATGCCGCAGCTGCGCAATCAGCTCGACTTCGGTTTCTTTACTGACTGGATCGAAGGCGAATTCCGCCCTGTAGATGCCAAGGTGGAACGCACCAATTCCTTGCTGGCCGAGCTGGAAGATGCCGTTTCCGCATAATCAGTTCGCACAGCGGCCACGTTCTGGCCCCGCAATAGGCGAACGAGAACGATAACGTGGCCGCATGTTGGCCTCATTTAAAAATCCAGCCCCCGCTGCTCACGAAGAGCGCGGGGGCTGAATGCTATGTGGCCGGTTTAGTTACTGCAGGCCAAACTGATCCCACGCGGCAGGGGAGAGGTTCTGGTACACGTGCTTGTGTTCCTGGTACTCGGCCAAGCCGGTGGGGCCAAGCTCGCGGCCGTTGCCGGACTGCTTGAAGCCGCCCCACTCTGCCTGCGGCAGGTAGGGGTGGAAGTCGTTGATCCAGATGGTGCCGTGGCGAAGGGCGCGGGCGACGCGCTCGGCGCGGCCGGCGTCGGAAGTGTAGACGGCGCCTGCCAGGCCGTACTCGGTGTCGTTGGCGATCTCGATGGCCTCCTCCTCAGTGGTGAAGGTCTCGATGGTCACGGTAGGGCCGAAGGCCTCGTCATGGACACAGTCCATCTCGCGGGTAGCTCCATCAATGATGGTCGGCAGGTAGTACACACCAGCGCCTAGGTCGGTGGTGCCGGTGCCGTGCTGGCCATTGGAGTCCTCGCTGGTAGCGGCGCGGCCGCCGGTGAGGATCTTGGCTCCCTGTTCGTGGGCCTTGTCCACGTAGGCGGCGACCTTCTCGCGGTGCTCGGCGGAGATGAGCGGGCCGGTCTCTGCCTTGTCATCGGTCGGGCCGCCGATCTTGATCTTATTGGCGCGCTCCACCAGGGCGTCGACGAACTTATCGTGCAGGGACTCTTCCACGACGATGCGGGAGCCTGCGGAGCAGACCTGGCCGGAGTGGAAGAAGGCGCCATTGAGGGCGTTGTCCACGGCAACGTCGAAGTCGGCATCGGCGAAGATGACGTTCGGGTTCTTGCCGCCGAGCTCGAGCGCAGTGCGCTTGACGGTCTCCGCCGCATTCTTGGCGATGATCTTGCCGGTGACCAGGCCACCGGTAAAGGAGACCATGTCTACATCTGGGTGCTGGGAGAGCGGGTTGCCGCAGTTAGCGCCAGCGCCGGTGATGAGGTTGCCTACGCCGTCCGGCAGGCCGCACTCCTTGAGGGCGGCCATGAGCAGCATCGCGGTGTGTGGGGTGAGCTCCGCCTGTTTGAGGACGAAGGTATTGCCGGCGGCCAGGGCCGGGCCGACCTTCCAGGAGACCTGCAGCAGCGGGTAGTTCCACGGAGTAATCAGGCCGCAGACGCCGACGGGCTCGGCATCGATGCGGGAGCGCAGGTTGGGATCCTGCGGGTCGACTACGCGACCGGCCTGGTGCTGGGCCAGGGTGCCGAAGTACTCGAAGGCGTTGGCGATATCATCCATATCGCCCAAAGACTCCTCATAGCGCTTGCCGGTATCAGCGGACTCGGCCTGAGCGAAAAGCTCCTTGTGTTCACGGATGAAATCGGCAACGCGGATAACGAGCTTGCCGCGCTCGGCGGACGGGGTATTGGCCCACTCGCCGTTATCGAAGGTTTCACGGGCAACCTTGATGGCGCGCTCGGTGTCCTCGTCGGATGCCTCGGAGACTAGACCGACGGTGGAACCATCGGCCGGGCAGATGATGGTGCGGGTTTCGCCGCTCTGGGCGGCTTCCCACTTACCGTTGATGAACAGGGACTTCGGGGCGCCATCGGCATGCACGCCCTTCAGCAGCTCGGTCTGGGTGGGGTCGAACAAAGTGTTCTGGGTGCTCAAGTGAAAAGCAACCTTTCTCTCATAGAGGTAGTTGTAGTGGCCAGCTTAGCTATCTTCGCGCCAGGTGCGCTCGGGCTCGGCGCCATCGGAGACGTCGGAGTCACCCGGCTGGGTCTGCTGCATGTAAAGGAAGGCCAAGTGGCGCTCATAAAGATCCAGCACGTTATTGATGATTTGGTTCTCGGAATAGCCGTAGACGTCATAGCCCAGCGAACCGGTCATATCGTAGACCTCGAGGCGGTAGTACTCGTCGCCCTCGCCCGCGCTGAAATCGGGGCGCTCGGCCGCGACTGGGAAGAGCTGGTAGCGGAACATGCGCTCATTGTGCAGCTTTACTTCTAGGTCGAGCTGGGGCAATTCGACGTCGGGAAGCTCGCTGGTGAGCAAGATGGCGTCGTAGCCGCGGGTACGCATGTGAGTAGCAACCTGCTCCAAGGCGTAGGTGGCGGTATCGCGCAGGTAGGTATCCATCTCCTGCTTGGAGGGGAAGGTATTGGCGCGGTCGAGGCGGTTCTTCCACAGGTTGGAATCCGAAGGATCGCGCTCAGTACGGGAGGAAATCACACCATGCATAGCGGTGGTGCGGGCCTCGCGTTGCACGTTTTCTAGGCGCAGGGACTTCCACAGGGAGAACATGATGAGGTAGACCACGAAGGCGAAGGGCAGGCCCATTACGACGGTGGCGGACTGCACGGTGGCGATGCCATCGATCTGAAGCAGTGCCAGGGTCAGCGCGCCTACGGTCACGGACCAGAAGATGCGCAGCCAGCGTGCGCCATCCTGGCGGTTATCGGTGATGCGAGAGGTGAAGTTGGACATCACCAGCGCGCCGGAGTCGGCCGAGGTGATATAGAGCAGTAGGCCAATAAAGGTGGTCAAGAAGATGACGATGCCAGAGCCTGGGAACTCGTGCAGCATGTCGTAGAAGCCTTGCTCTGGCACGTTAATAGCGTTCTCGGCGAATTCGGGGTAGTCACCGGAGCGGACCATGTCCAAGGCAGTGTTACCAAAGAAGGACATCCACATCAGGATGAACAGGAATGGGAAGGTCAGGGTGCCGAAGATGAACTGGCGCAGGGTGCGGCCGCGGGAGATGCGGGCCAGGAAGAGGCCGACGAAGGTCGCCCAGGCGATCCACCATGCCCAGAAGAAGAGGGTCCAGGACTGCATCCAGGTATCTACGTTGGCTTGGTCTTCGGCAAAGGCGAAGGTCTCCATGGTCCAAGATGGGAATTTTGCGACGTAGTCACCGATATTGGTCACGATGGCATCGAAGAGGTAGGCGGTCTTGCCAAAGACCACGACGTAGACCATCAGCGCGATGGCCAAATAGACGTTCAGCTCGGAGAGGAAGCGAATGCCCTTATCGACGCCGGATACGGCCGACAGCGTGGCAATGGCCACCGCAATAATGATGAGGGCGGACTGCAGGCCAAGGCCCTGCTCGATGCCGAAGATGAGGTGGAAGCCATAGGACAGCTGCACCACGCCGATGCCCAGGGAGGCGGTCACACCGAAGACGGTGCCCAGCATCGCCGCGATGTCCACCGCGGAGCCGATAGGGCCGTGAACGCGCTTGCCGATGAGCGGGTAGAGCGCGGAGCGGATAGCCAGCGGCATGTTCAGGCGGTAGGCAAAGTAGCCAAAGGCCATGCCCATAAGTGCATAAAGCGCCCAGCCGGTGAGGCCATAGTGGAACATGGCATAGACCACGGCTTCCTTGGCGGCCTCCATGGTTTCGCCGTCACCGACCGGTGGCTGCATGTACATGGTGACCGGCTCGGCCACGGCGAAGAACATGAGGTCCACGCCGATGCCAGCGGCAAAGAGCATGGACGCCCAGGAGAAGGTATTAAATTTCGGCCGCGAGTGGTCCGGTCCTAGGCGGATATTGCCGGCATTGGAAAAGGCAATATAGAGCACGAAGACCACGGCGATGGTGGCGGTGAGAACGTAGAACCAGCCAAGGTTGTGGCCGATCCAGCCGGTCACACTGGCGAGGGTTTCTGCCGCGGAATCGCGGCCGAGCCCGGCATAGAGCGCCATGGCAATAATGAGGACGCCAGAGATGATAAATACCGGCCAGTTTGTCTTGGGAGCAGGGACCTGATCCGCGCCTACGGCATCGCCGGTTTCGGCCTTGTAGCTGCCGACGAGGGCGCGGACTTGGTAGCGCGGGCTGCGCTTCTTGGGCTCTCCAGAGGGGGTTGCGAGAGAGGTGTTTTTACCCCCTTCTTGGGGGTCTTTATGTGAAGTGAGAGACTCCTCAGGATTGTGAGGATCAAAGTTAGCCATCTACTTCTCCTATTGCTGGTTGTTTTGGGCCGAATCTTTCGCACGAGTGCCCCAAAATGCTCACAAGATCGCAGGGAGAGATAGGTGAGTGAAATGAATCATATTCGGGCGAACTATGCGCAAAGACTGCGGATTTCATCTCCAGAGAAATCCATCCGGACAAGGTAAATATACATTAAGATGGGCAAACTTCTAGCGGGATGTGTACTCTGGAGGCGGTGCCCGCACATAAGGCGATGTGAATAATTACAGACTTTTGTATAAATTACAATATTTTCACTTCCGGTGGGCAATCTTGACGTGTGAAATATTTCACAGAAAGAAGGGGATTTATGGGTTTTATGGACAAGCTGACCAAGAAGCGTTCCGCTAAAAAGGTCACCGATGAAGTAAGCGACGTAGTCGTCGTTGGCGGTGGCTCCGCAGGCTCCGTCATCGCCGCACGCCTGACCGAAGACAAGAACACCCGCGTGCTGGTCCTTGAGGCTGGCCGCCCAGATTCCCTGTGGGATCTGTTCATCCACATGCCATCCGGCTTCTCTTTCCCAATCGGCGCAAAGAACTATGACTGGATGTATGAGTCCGATCCGGAGCCAGAGATGAACGGCCGCCGTGTCTACCATGCTCGCGGCAAGGTCCTTGGCGGATCTTCCTCCATCAACGGCATGATCTACCAGCGCGGTAACCCGATGGACTACGAGAAGTGGGGCCAGAACCCGGGCATGGAGAACTGGGACTTCGCCCACTGCCTGCCGTACTTCAACCGCATGGAAACAGCCGCTGCGGCTGAGCCGAATGACCCGCGCCGTGGCCACGATGGTCCGCTGTACCTCTCCCGCGGTCCGGCTACCTCCGAGCTCTTCCAGGCCCTGTTCAAGTCTGTGCAGGAAGCCGGCTACAACCTGACCAATGACGTCAATGGTTACCGCCAGGAAGGCTTCGCTCCGTTCGATCGCAATATTAAGAACGGCAAGCGTTGGTCCGCTGCCCGCGCCTACCTCTACCCCAATATGGATCGCGAGAACCTCGAGATCCGCACCCGTGCTTTCACCACCAAGATCCTCTTCGAGGGCCAGAAGGCCGTCGGCGTCGAGTACGAGTGGCAGGGCGGCGTTCACCGCGTCTATGCCGAGAAGATCGTGCTGTCCGCCGGTGCCATTAACACCCCGCAGCTGTTGGAGATCTCCGGCATTGGTGACCGCGAGATTCTGGAGAAGCACGGCATCGACGTCGTCAAGCACCTGCCAGGTGTGGGCGAGAACCTGCAGGACCACCTCGAGGTCTACATCCAGTATGAGACCACCAAGTCCACCGCGTCCTCCCAGCCTTACCTGGATAAGTGGCGCTGGCCGTTCATGGGTCTGCAGTGGCTGCTGACCCACAAGGGCCCGGTTGCTACCTCCCACTTTGAGGGCGGCGGCTTTGTGCGCTCCAATGAGAACGAGGACTACCCGAACCTCATGTTCCACTTCCTGCCGATGGCTGTGCGTTATGACGGCCAGAAGGCGGACGTCAAGCACGGCTTCCAGTGGCACGTCGGCCCGATGTTCTCCGACACCAAGGGCCACGTTCATATCAAGAGCGCCGATATCCACGACAAGCCGTCCATCCTCTTCAACTACCTGAAGACCGACCAGGACCGCCGCGAGTGGGTGGAGGCCGTACGCGTTGCCCGCTCCCTGCTGGATACCAAGGCCATGGAAGAGGTAGGTGCCCGCGAGTTCAGCCCGGGCCCGGATGTCCAGACCGACGAGGAAATCCTGGAGTGGGTCCGCAACGATGGCGAGACCGCGCTGCACCCATCCTGTACCGCCAAGATGGGCGCGGAGTCCGATCCTATGGCCGTGGTTAACCCGGACACCATGGGTGTATGGGGCGTTGAGGGCCTCTACATTGCGGATGCCTCCGTCTTCCCATCCGTGACCAACGGCAATATCTACTCCCCAACCATGATGGTGGGCGAGAAGGCCGCCGACCTCATCGCCGGCCGCACCCCGCTGGAGCCAAACTACGCCGAGTGGTACAAGGCTAAGCACGATATGCCGCTCTACGCTGAGGGCGAAGCAGTCCGCGATCACAAGCACTCCATCCAGGGCGCTGACCACTAAGCAACCTCCTACCGGATTGCTCTAGCGCCGCGTTTCCCTTCCTTGGGGCGCGGCGCTTTTGCTTGCCGACGTCCCCGTGTTCCCACCGTCTCCCTAACGTCTAGGTAAGAGCCATGGTTTAATACCCTGGCAAGCGATTGCCCCAGTGAATCGAAGCGTCAGAGAAAAGGAGCCTGTGGATGCTAATTCTTATCGCGATGGTCATTGCTGCCTTGGCCGTTATTAAAAAACTCGACGACATAGATAAGCACCTAAAGGAGCTGCTCTCGTCGCGCGAAGATGGCGAAACACCGCGTTAATCGTGCGGGTGGCTAAGGAGATGGTGGACGAATTTCGAATTAACCAACTGCAAAAGGCCTATACCGACCGTGAAATGGAATTCTCCTGCGATGTAGCTTGAAGGGCTATGGCTTCGTAGACCAAAGTGGTTTCCAAGCAGCAGTTCCAGTACTTCGTATGCGGGGTAGACAACACTGCCGACTTCAAGGAAGTATCATTCCCGGATACTAGCGAAAAGAGATAGTCATTTGGATATTAGAAAGCTTCGCTACGTGTGGTTTGACCCGTACGTAATGTCCGTGAGTGTCTAGCCCTTGATGGAGAACCTGGTGTCGGTGTCGCTGGCCGCACCTACGCCGCCGTCATGTCCGCCGACACCCTGTTCATCACCATCCCCACAGGGGTGGGTGTGGACATCCACGTGAAGATTCTGGAGAACTTCGCCGCCCACGTCGCCCCCGCGTTGGGTTGGCAGCCGAACCGCGAAGGACCAGTCATCGGCTATCCCATCGACTAATTCTTGCAGGTGGCAGGACTTTCGCGTGACTGTTAGTTCAGCCCATTTTAAATAGTTCATCGCATACTGTATAATTCAGCGCATGCTGACTATTGCTTCGCGCCTCGACGTCATGAACCGGCTCGGCCGGGCCATGGCTGATCCGACGCGCTCCCGAATCCTGCTAACCCTACTAGACGGTCCGAGCTACCCGGCCGTGCTCGCGCAAAGCTTGGATCTGACCCGCTCGAACGTCTCGAACCACCTGTCCTGCCTGCGCGATTGTGGCATTGTCGTCGCTGAGCCGGAGGGCCGCAAGACCCGCTACGAAATCGCCGATCCCCACCTCGCGGCAGCGCTCGAAGCGCTGGTCCACGCGACGCTGGCCGTCGACGAGAATGCCCCCTGCATCGACACTGAGTGCTCGGTGCCCGACTGCGGCGAGAAAGGAACGGACGCATGAGTTCAGCATGTGGATGCGAACACGAACCCGTCACGGAGATTGACGAGCTCGATCGGCCATGGTGGAAGGACCCTGAGCTACTGCTGCCGATCTTCTCCGGGGTAGCCCTCATAACAGGACTGGCGCTGGACTGGTCCGACTTGGAGACGCCCGCGACGGTACTGTATTGGGTTGGCCTGCTGTTGGGCGCTTACACGTTCGCGCCTGGAGCGATCCGGAACCTTGTCACGAAGCGCAAGCTCGGCATTGGCTTGCTAATGACGATCAGCGCGGTCGGCGCGGTGATCCTCGGATTCGTCGGAGAGGCCGCGGCGCTAGCATTCCTGTACTCGATCGCCGAGGCACTGGAAGACAAGGCGATGGACCGGGCTCAAGGCGGACTGCGGGCACTGTTGAAGCTGGTACCGCAGACCGCGACGGTGCTGCGCGACGGCACAGCGGCCGAGGTCGCAGCGAAGGACCTCGAGGTTGGCGAGCTAATGCTCGTGCGCCCCGGGGAGCGGATCGCCACGGACGGCATCATTCGATCCGGGCGCTCCAGCCTTGACACCTCAGCGATCACCGGAGAATCCATTCCGGAGGAGGTTGCGCCCGGCGACGAAGTGCCTGCGGGAGCGATCAACTCCGCCGGGGTGCTGGAGGTCGAGACGACCGCAGCTGGGACGGACAACTCGCTGACCACACTCGTGGACCTAGTCGAGCAAGCGCAGGCGGAAAAGGGCGACCGCGCCCGGATCGCCGACCGGATTGCCCAACCCCTAGTGCCCGGGGTGATGATCCTGGCGGTGCTGGTCGGCGTTATCGGCTCGCTGCTGGGCGACCCTGAGACGTGGATCACCCGTGCGCTGGTAGTCCTGGTCGCAGCGTCGCCGTGCGCGCTGGCAATCTCCGTGCCGCTGACGGTCGTGGCCGCGATCGGCGCGGCCAGCCAGTTCGGAGTGGTCATCAAGTCCGGCGCGGCGTTCGAGCGACTCGGCAGTATCCGTCACCTGGCAGTGGACAAAACCGGAACCCTTACCCGCAACCAGCCTGAGGTTACCGGAGTGGTCCCGGCAGACGGATTCGATCGGACGCAGGTGCTTTCCTTCGCGGCAGCAGTTGAGCAGCAATCGACACACCCCCTCGCTGCGGCGATCGCGGCAGCGGGGCCCGAAGCGCCCACCGCCTCGGACATCAGCGAGGAAGCTGGGCATGGCATCGGCGGCACCGTCGAAGGCCGACGGGTGCTGGTGGGCAGCCCCCGATGGATCGACGCCGGACCACTGAAAGCAGACGTTGAGCGCATGGAGTCCGAGGGCCAGACCTGCGTCCTGGTCACCGTCGATGACGCTCTCGCCGGGGCGATCGGGGTCCGTGACGAGTTGCGGCCCGAGGTGCCCGAAGCCGTGCAGGCCCTGCACGCCAACGACGTGGAAGTAAGCATGCTCACCGGCGACAATACTCGCACCGCCCGGGCGCTGGCTGGAATCGCCGGAATCGACGACGTGCGCGCCGAGCTGCGCCCTGAGGACAAGGCAAGCATCGTCGCCGATTTCTCCTCCAAGACGCCGACGGCGATGATCGGCGACGGCATCAATGACGCGCCGGCACTGGCGGGCGCGACGGTGGGCATAGCGATGGGAGCGACCGGCTCTGACGCCGCGATCGAGTCCGCTGACGTCGCCTTCACCGGCCACGACCTCCGGCTAATCCCGAAGGCGCTGCAGCACGCCCGCCGAGGAAGCAGGATCATCAACCAGAACATCGTGCTGTCTCTGGCCATCATCATCGTGTTGATGCCACTGGCGATCAGCGGCGTGCTGGGCCTGGCTGCCGTCGTGCTGGTTCACGAGGTCGCCGAAGTGATCGTGATCTTGAACGGCCTGCGGGCTGCGCAAGCGAAGCGCTGAGGCTGTGACCGGCAAGTCTCATAAGGGTTAAACCACACGCCGAGCGGACACACCTTGGGCCAGGCACGTCATTCGAGTTCACGGTCCGTCTCCGTGGAATCGGGATCGTACTCGGTGACCTGTCCCTTCTCGGTGCGTGTGGGCATGGGGGCTGTGGGCGAGCCACCACCCGGCACGTGCCCCAGCCGGTCAAGGGCCCCCGAGCGCTCGGCGTCTCCAGCGCAGATCGTGGAAGGATCGAACTTGCTCAGGGACCAAGCGTCACTGCGAGACTCTTTTCGTCCCGCAACTTGAATAGTTCAGCGGCCTTGATACCGCGGACATCCATTCGGAGTGCTGCCGAGTCTCATCGACACAGCCCGTGACTACCTGGGCAGTGTGTTTGATAAAGGACCCCACCCTCATCAGCATTGCCGAGCCCTCGCCGTTCCAGTTGCCGTAACCGACTAGATGCAGATTCTTCACCGCGGTTTCGCGGCCGCGCATGAGGTGGCGGAATAGACCGAGAGCCGAACGAAAACCAGCGCACCAGATCAGATGGTCGTGGTCGTGCTCACTAAAGCTATCGAAGATGGGGGGATGTCCCCGAGGTTCGGGCCGGAATCGCCGCCGAGCATCTGGCGGCGGCCGCGTCGGCGAACGAACAGACCGCGCTTCAACCTACCCCCCCAATAACGCGAAGCGCCATCAACGCCCCGCGTTACACGTTTAATTTGAACTCCACAGAGTGTCGGCGCAGCTTAACGTGTGCGAGATTCATTCTTGGACCCAGCCCAGTCGCTGGCGTTAACCTTGCACAAAACTACGGCGATGGTCCTGGACGGCCTTGCTGACTGAGCACCCGGCACCTCCATTACAGGCGTTCGTGCTCCCCACATCCTTCGCTCAAGCGAACTGCTATCCCGTAAACCGATGTTGTCACCCCTCCAGGACGGTAGCCTTATCAACCCAGCGAGCCAATAGACTGAAAGCCGCGAGCTGCTCCAACGCGACTTGCTCCTCACCACCGTCGTGTGGAACATGCATCCCGGGATTGCGGATAGCCGCGTACAAGCCCTCTGCAAAGGCGCGGGCGCCCCGATGCAGGTTCTCAAACGTCTTACTGCCATCATTTTCCATAAGCCGAAGGCGCGGCGCATTACGCTTCGGATCATGGAGTGAAAACGCCTCGTTGAAAAGTGCTGTTTCAGATACGTCTAGGCGGTTCAGTTTCGCTTGGGTCTCTGCATTGACGCGGATGGCAGCCTGCATCACGGCTTGATGGTAGTGTCCGTGATTCCAGTAACCCTTGCCATTTTCCCACGCCCACGGATGCAGATTGGCTGCATCTAAGTCTGGCGTATTCTCTCCGAGCTTTTCAGCGAGTTCAGACCGACGTTCAAGCGCTGTCTTGGCCCGGGCCGCTTGACCCCTCAGCCAGCTATACTCCTTGTCCTGGACTGGGAGTCCTTGTTTCCACCCGGGAAGCACTCGGTCAAGGATCATTTCAACGACATGGGCGCGTGCCGCAGCCTCAGTCGGCGATCCACTCATAACGGTTCCAAGGTAGGCGATGCCCGGGCCCATGTCGGGGACTACCTTCGCTGTGACTTGCAGGAACGCGTCTATCTCATTGATCGCCCACTCGGGGTCCAGCTCGGTCATGCCTCCGTTATGACGTATGGGGCTGACATGGCCGGAGAGAACTGGTCTGATACCCCCACCAGAAACACCCCGCATTGTTGCAGGCGCGCTGACGCGCGCCCATCATGGAAACCATGAGCGATCCCAACTTCACGATCCGCCAGATCACCTTCGACTGCCACGATCCCTCAAAGCTCGCCAAGTTTTGGTCTGCCGCAACCGCCTGCGAAATCGCCGCGGATTACGGCGATTTCGTGATGGTTGATTCCACCCCGGCGCTGGGATTTCAGCGCGTTGAGGAGCCGACACCTGGGAAAAACCGCATGCACGTCGACGTTGGCGGGGCGGAGCGCGAAACTTTAATAGAACGCCTCAAAGACCTAGGCGCCACCGAACTCACCACCCACGAAGCGCCGGGATTGGTGTGGACCGTCATGCAGGACCCGGAAGGCAACGAGTTCTGCGTGGGTAACCCCGGGGCCTAGCTACACGTTGAACTTGAACTCGAATTGGTTCAAGTCATCCGTGTGACCCCGCGGGCGACCCGCGCCGGGTTGATGTGTGCGTTGGGGTGTGCAGCGGCACAGAGTTTTGGGTGACAGCATCCTTGGCTGGCGCTCCGCGGTGATCACTGCACGGCCTAGTGTGTTGGGTGCGCTGCAACTCATTGGCGGGCTTTTGTCCATATGAGCGTGTCTTCGATTCGTTCCGGTTTTAAGTCCGCCGCGTACCTACCGTGGTGGCGGGCACCGAGGATTACACCGAACAGGCCATCGCAGCCGGCAGCATTAATGACATGACTGGGTGGCGCGCCTATAAGCTCGGGGTGGTCACGAACCTGTCCAATCCGAAAGCACTCGTGTTCTTCGGCGCGGTTTTCGCGCAGTTTATTCGCCCCGATATGTCGCCCACTTGGACCGTTGCGGTGGCGGTAATCCTCTTGGCGATGTCCTTGACGTGGTTTTCTACCTTTGCTCTCATTGTGCGCGCGGCATCGCGTTGGATTGCGCATCATTCCGCGGCCATCGATATCGTTTCCGGTCTTATCTTTGCGGTGCTGGGACTCGTTATGGCCGTGGAGGGCATCATCGAGCTCTTTGGTTAGTGCAGGTGGCGGATTTCTATAAAAGAGTTGATATAGGAGCTACCTAAATCACAGAACTTACCTGTTTCGCTGCAGGTGAGAGCGTCCTTATAGTGGCATGCGTTGATCCAATGGCATGCGAGTATGGAGGTGTTAGGTGGCTATTAGCGCCCTCGTGACCCTGATGGGCGTGTGGTTCGCGGCGATGGCCTCGCCGGGCCCAGACGTAGTGCAAATCATTCGCTTAGGTGCGCGTTCTACGCGCGCAGCCGTATGGGCGGCGCTGGGTAGTACCACCGGCCTTACCATTTGGACCGTGGCCTCCTTGGCAGGGCTCTCCGCGCTGATTTCTGCGCACCCTGGGATCCTCGTGGTGCTGCAGGTTCTCGGTGGCTGTTACCTGCTGTGGATGGCCTATACCGCCATTACCGGTGGCATCAAGGAGCGTCGCGCGCCCGCAACCGTCGTGGGCACCGAAACCCGCGCCCCGCAGCCGCGCGGGTTTACACCGGACGGCATCATCAAGGCGGGCACTGCCTATCGCATGGGATTTATCTGCGATCTTTCGAACCCCAAGGTGGTCATCTTCTTTGGCGCCATCTTTGCCAATTTCATCGATCCCGGCATGGGCATCGGCGCCAATCTCATGGTGGGTGCCGTATTGATTCTGGAAAGCCTCGTGCTGTTTGTCGGCGTGGCTTTGAGTACCCGCGCGGTCTCAAAGTGGATGGCTAAGAACTCCGCCTGGGTGGATATTGTCAGCGGCGTGGTCTTCCTCTTGCTGGGTGTCATCATCCTTTTCGAGGGAGTGCGTGGTCTTATAGCCATGTAATCTGGGGCCATGATTTTTACCACTACTAATACCGTTGATGGTTATGAGATTACGGACTATATCCGCATTATCGCCGGGAAACCGTCATCGGTATTAATATGCTGAAGGATTTCGGGGCATCCATCCGCAATATCACCGGTGGGCGCTCCGCCGGGTACGAAAGCGAGGCCATCAAGGCGCGTGAGGCGGCACTCGATGAATTGTGGCGGCGCGGGCAGGAGCTCGGGGCCGATGGTGTGGTGGGCATCACCTTCGATTATTCGCCCATGGGAACGTCGAATGACATGCTGATGGTTACGGCTACCGGCACGGCGGTGAAGCTGCGCGCTCGTGATTAAGGCAAGCAAGAATACACTGGCCCTGTGCGCTGGGTTATGCGCGGCCGCCGGACTCATGGCGGGGTGCGAGGAAGAACCGCCGCAGCCGGGCAGCGTGCCAAATGAATCGCAAGGCGCGGCCGATGGCTATATCACCACGCTGCCGGACCAGGGCACAACGGCCAATGGCCGCTACCAGATCATTAACCTACAAAATCATCGCAGTTTTGTAGTCCACGTGCCGTTTAATGCGGATAAGAACCACCGCTTGCCCGTAGTCGTGGCCATGCACGGCTATGAGATGGACGCCGGAAATATGTTTAAAGGCACCGACCTATCCCAGGGCGATGCCATTACCGTCTTTGTTCAAGGCGCGGGCAAGGCGTGGGCACCGGCACCCTATGCGGTAACCAGTTTGGAAGATGACCTCAAGTACGTGGATGACACGATCGATTTCGTCCGCCGCCACTATCCCGCCACGGACACCACCTATGGCGTGGGCTTTTCCAATGGCGGCGGATTCGCCCGCGCGGTGACGTGCAAGCGGCCGGGCCTATTCGATGCGGTGGCCACGGTCTCGGCGGCAAAATATGACCGCGTGGAAAAAGACTGCGCCAGCGAGCCCACCGATTACCTGGATATCCACGGCACTAAGGACGCGCTGATGAAATATGGCGGTGGGCGCCAACACGGAGCGCACTACCACTCGGTCAAACAATCGCTGCGCGGGATTGCGAAAGAAAATGGGTGCAATCCGTTTCCAAAGAGGCGTCGGAAAGAAGCAGTGGAGCACTTTACCTGGCGGGTATGTGATGCGCGCACCGAGCAGTACACCATCCACGGCGGCACGCACACGTGGAACGGTGGGGCCACGGACCATTCCGGCCTAGTCAAGGCAGAATGGACCACCGATACGGTGCTGGATTTCTTCCATATTGCCCACCCGTAGTCAGCGCAGCGCGCGGGCTGGGTAAGCTGGGCGGCATGCTAGACATTCCTATCAACGGCGATTCCATCAAATTGGGGCAGTTCATCAAGCTGGCCAGCTTGGTGGCTACCGGCGGCGAGGCCAAGGAACTCATCGCGGAAGGCGTGGTTACGGTCAATGGCGAGCCCGAAACGCGCCGGGGCGCCACGCTCCACCCGGGTGACGAAGTGTGCATCGAGGATGCCTGCGCACGGGTGGGCGAGCCGGACGATGACGATGATTACTTTGACGAGGCCACGGCCGACGATGACTTTGATCCGGAAAAGTGGAGGAATATGTAGATGCCAGCATTCGAAGCTGAAGTGGGCATGCCCTACTGGATTGACCTGACCACCTCGGATCCGCGCAAGTCCGCGCGCTTCTACGAGGAAGTCCTGGGGTGGGAGATTTCTGCCGAGTCCGCGGAGGAAAAGCCCTATCAGATGGCGCGCTTACAGGGCCTGCCCATCGCCGGGCTTATCCCGCAACCGGAAGAGGCACCCATGCCGGATTCTTGGGTGACCTACTTCCTCTCCAAGGACATCGTTGGTGATTGCCAGCGCGTCGAGAGCCTAGGCGGGCGCATCCTGGTGGATCCGCAGCAAGTGCAGCTAGGGCACATGACTTTGCTTGCCGACGCCGCCGGTGGCATGTTCGGCCTCATCCAGCCCGCCGGCCCAGAGCACTTCGTCGCCGCCGGCGAACCCGGCACCCCGGTATGGCACGAGCTCACCGCAACCTCGGGTTTCCAGCGCGCAATGGACTTTTATGGAGAGCTTTTCAATTGGGAAATTCGCGCCATGCAGTCCGAGGATGAGAACTTTATCTATGCCACGGCGGAAGAAGACGGTGCGCCGTTTGCTGGCCTGTGGAACGCCGAGGGCCAGTTCCCGCCCCAGGTGCCGAGCTTCTGGCAGACCTACTTGGGCGTGCGCGATATCGACGCCGCTGCGAAGAAGGCCGTGGAACTAAGCGGCGAGGTCATCCGCGAACCATGGGATTCGCCCTTTGGACGCATGTGCCTCTTGGCCGATTCCACCGGTGCGACCATCACCCTCACCGAGGTCGAAGACGCCCCTGAAGAGGAGCCAACCGAAGCGGATGACGTGCTGGGGCTCGACCCGCAGTAATCGCGATGAGTGAGTCGCCATTGGTCAAGCGCGTATTGGCGGTCGTGGCCGTTATTCCACCCGGCAACGTCACCTCCTATGGTGAGGTGGCAAAGGTCGCTGGCTGCGGCGCGCGCAACGTCGGTACCGTGTTAAAGCGCCACGGTGCCGGTACTGCCTGGTGGCGGGTGGTCCGCGCCGATGGCACCTCTCATGATCCCGTCCGTGCAGAGGACTACTGGGACCGGGAGGCAATCGCCCACGCTGGCGGCCGCGTTAAAATGCACGAGCACGGAATCGACGCCCGCGAATTACAGGAGTTGATGGAGTGAGGGCCTGGGTCATCCTTTTTCTCGCGATTGCTAGCGAAGTCGTGGGTACCATCGCGCTGAAATACGCCGTGGACAATTTCTGGATCTACGGTGTAGCAGCCCTCTGCTTCATTCTTGCCTTCGTGCTCCTGCACCGCGTCATGCAAGAAGGCGTCAACGTGGGTGTAGCCTACGGCCTCTGGGCATCCGGCGGAGTAATTTCCACCGCGCTGCTTTCCGCCGCGCTCTTTGGCGAGCCGCTCGGAGCAGTAAAACTCGCTGGCATCGCGCTCATTATGGCCGGCGTATTCTGCGTGGAAATGGGCGCTAAACCAGACGAGGATGAAGACCGCACGGTGGAGGTGGCACCGGAATGATCTGGTTTCTGCTTTTCCTCGCCACCGCCATTGAGGTCACCGGCACGCTGTGCCTGCGCATGTCCGCGGTGACCGGCCGTCGCTTCTGGGTTGTGCTCGTCGCCCTGTGTTATGTCAGCGCCTATGGTTTCTTGGCGCTCGTGCTCAAAGCCGGCATGGACTTGGGCGTGGCTTATGGCATCTGGGCTGCCACTGGCGTCGCGCTTACCGCCGTCGCCTCATATCTCCTCTTCAAGGAGCCATTCACCTGGTTAAAATCCCTCGGAGTGGTTCTGATCGCCGGAGGAGTGCTGCTGGTAGAAGCTGGTGCGTAGCACCTGCAGGGGCGCTATTATATTTTCATGATGAAAAAGCTGGCGGTAGGTTCCCTGGTTACCGCACTCTCCCTCGCAATCGCCCCTGCCGCCCAGGCTGTCACCCTCGATCCGCACGCCGTGCCCGCGCGCACCCAGATCACCGTCCAGCATGATTCTGGCGCGACTGTGTCCACCGCTAATGCCCATGAGTCTCGCCCCGCACTGTCTTTGAGCAAGCTCTACTTGGGCTATTGGGTCCTAAAATACGGTGCGCCGGCCGACAAAGCCCGCGTGGAGCACATGATCCGCGTCAGCGATGACAACGTGGCTACCGACTTGGATCGCCGCTACCCGCAAGCCATCCCCAGCACCATCCACGAGTTTGGACTGCGCGAAACGCACTACACCGGGTATTGGGGAACGACCACGACCTCCACTGAAGATGTAGCGCGTTTTACCTCGCGTATTCAGCACGATCCCATTGCCGCACCCATCATGACCGGCATGGCTAACGCCGCCCCTGTGGCTGCCGATGGCTACCGCCAAGATTTTGGTACCTCACGAATTCCGGGCGTTATCGGTACCAAGTTTGGCTGGTCCGATAATCGCCGCATCCATGCCTCGGTATCCACCGCCCCTGGATTTACCGTAGCCGCCAATACCTACGGTGACGCGGGCACTCATACCGCAGATGTCACCCGGGCCGTACATAATGACCCAGGCGCACTACCCGCAGCGGGCGGTTCTAGCCAAGCTATTGGCGCGCGCATCGAACGCGATTTGAATCTACAAGGCCCCGCGCGTCAGGCCGTTCGCGATGCCACCCGCACGGCAGCGAGCTACGAGCGTCAAGCCTGCGCGAGCGCGAACCAGGCATTGGCGCAGGTAACGCCGATGCGTGTGTGCAACTAGGACTTGCAGAGCTCGACAGAACTACAAAGCGTGCTGGGGTTGGATGGCGCAGGCGGCTTTAACGGATGAAGGCGAGGGCGTCTTCGGCGGTGCTGTGGCTGTAGCTCTCGTCGGTTTTGGCAAGCTTATTACCGCGCAGCACCAGCCAGATGCTCAGCGGGTAAAGAATAAGCGCCACGACAACGGCTTGGATGATCGAGGCCACCTCGGAATCGTGCAGGTAATTCCAGCAGAAGTGCAGTGTAAAGGAGGCGGCTAGGGCGCCGAGGAAGACTCCGATGCGCCACCACCAGGGTTTGGCGGCGGCATAGAGTGCCCAGCCGATGCCCCAGCCGGCCAGCGCGGTGAGCAATACGTGTAGGCCAGGACCGGCGATAAGGCGCAGGCCCCACATTTCAAAAAGCCCCTGGATATCGCTATCAGGATGCATGGTGGCGCCCATGGCGCCGTAGAGGATATTTTCGCAGGCCTCGAAGCCAAGGCCCACCACTGCGCCCACCATCCAGCCGTGCCACGGGCGGTTGAGCTGGCGGAAGGACATGAGCACGAAGATTACGCCGGTGGCCTTAGAAATTTCTTCCGGATAGGCACCGCTCCACGACATCATGGCGTCGACCCAGCCGGAGCCAATGGCGAGCTGCATGACCGGCCCAGCGCTGATAAGCGCCAAGGCAACGGCTACTCCGCCGCCCCAAAGGAAAGCCAGCGTGGCCCATAGGCGCGCCGGGCGGGCCCACATGGGGCTGCGTTGCAGCAGGTAGATGACCAGCGCCACGAGTATGGCGGCGATGAGCAGGCTGAGCAGGCCCATCAGGGGAGAAATCAAAAATGTGCTTAGCGTCTGGAAAAAGAAGGCGATGAGTCCAATGGCGGATAAGATCCACAGCGTGGTGCGAAAGAGCTTAGACATCTAGAACATCAACTCCCCGGAGAAATCAGCGAATTCTGAATCGGCATCGGCGGGTAGATCCTTTTGGCCGAAGGCATGCCAAATGCGGGAGGCGGTGGCGCGGGCCTGCTCACCCTTGCCGGTCACGGTGACCACCCAATCCTTGTTTTCGTCCTCGCCGGTGCCGTCGAGGGAGAGGGCGGCGGTGGAGGAGGGGGCGTCGGCAAGCAGGAGTGCCCCGTTAGTGCCGTCGAAGGTAGGGGCATCGGCCGGCAAGGGCGCCATGGCTAGGGCGCGGACCATGCGGCGCAAGGTGGTGGCATCGTCTTTGGCATCTTCGGTAAGGGTGGCTTGTACGCTGACATCGCCGCAGTTCCAGCCGATGCTGGCGAGGGATTCATAGTCGCGCTCGCAATAAAGATCGGGAACGTCAATCTCCCAGTCCTGGCTGGGCTCGGCTAGGGTGACCTGCTCGACGTCTGCGGAAGAATCCCCCAGCGCCGCCTGCACGATCATGGGCAGGGCAAGAACCACCGCCACGAACGCAATGACGGCGCAGAAAAGGCGCCGCGGATGCGCTGGAGGAAAGCGATAAAAATTCATGGACCACACCTTATCTTGTCGCTTTGCCCTAGAGTGGCAAGCATGAAAGATCTTTATCAACTAGTCAATGGACCCTGGCTGGAAAGCCACGTTATTCCCGATGATCGCGGCGTGGACGGCACCTTTCACGCGCTGCGCGACGAAGCCGAAGAACTCGTCCACGATATCGTGCAAAAGGACACCGGCCGACCGGGCAAGCTCTATGCCTCCTTTATGGATATCGAAGGGGTTAATGCGGCCGGCATGGCTCCATTGGATGCGGATCTGGACCGCCTGAGCGCGGCCGACCCGGAGGAATTAGCGCAACGCCTGGGTGAACTCGAGCGCACCGGTGTCGGCTCCCCGGTGACCTTTTGGGTATCCAAAGACTCTGGTTCCGAGGACGCCATTGCCTATGTCATTCAATCCGGCCTGGGCCTGCCGGATGAAGCCTATTACCGCGAGGAAGCCCACGCCGAAACGCTGGCCGCCTATGAAAAGCATGTGGCAGAGATGCTGGAGTTCCTCGACCCAGCCCGCCTCTTTGGCCTAGGCGCCGAGGTAGCCGCCCAGCGCATCGTGGGTTTGGAAAAGGAACTTGCCGCTGGCCATTGGGATGTGGTCTCCACCCGCGATGCGGTCAAGACCTATAACCCGTGTGAGTTTGGCGAGCTGCCCGCCATGGCGCGGGCCGTGCTCTCCGGCGGCAACCTGCCGGAGCACCGCGTAGTCAATATGATGCCGTCCTACCTCGAGCACTTCGAGAGCCTTTTTACCTCCGAGCGCATGGCCGATTGGCAGCTGTGGGCCACCTGGCACATCCTGCGCTCCCGCGCGGCCATGCTGCCGGAGGAAGTAGGCGCGAAGAACTTTGAGTTCTACGGCACCAAGCTCTCCGGCGCCACCCAGCAGCGCGACCGGTGGAAGCGCGCGGTAGGTCTGGCTGAGTCCCTCGTGGGCGAAGAGATTGGCCAGGTATTCGTGGATAAGCACTTCCCGGACTCCTCCAAGCGCGAGATGGATGAGCTGGTGGCCTACCTCATTGCTGCCTACCGCGAGCGCATCTCTCAGCTGGAGTGGATGACCCCGACCACACGCGAACGTGCCTTGGAGAAGCTTTCCCAGTTCAAGGCCAAGATTGGCTTCCCAGATTCCTGGCGCGATTACTCCGCCCTCGAGGTTTCCGGCAAGGGCGCGGACCTGTTGGCTAATGCGCGTGCCGGCTCTGCCTTTTCTCACGACTTCGAGCTGGCCAAGATTGGCAAGCCGGCCGATCGCGATGAATGGGTGACTACCCCGCAAACGGTCAACGCCTTTTATAACCCAGTGGTCAATGACATCACCTTCCCGGCCGCCATCCTGCGCCCGCCGTTCTATAACCCGGAGGCCGATGCCGCAGAAAACTTCGGCGCCATCGGTGCTGTCATCGGCCACGAAATTGGCCACGGCTTTGATGACCAGGGTTCGCAGTTTGATGGTCAGGGCAACCTGAACTCCTGGTGGTCCGATGAGGACCGTGCCGCCTTTGAAAAGCTCACCGCCAAGCTGGTGGAGCAGTTCAATGGCCAGGTACCGACGGTGCTCAAGGAGGCCGGCATCGAATCTACTGGGGTGAACGGCAGCTTCACCCTGGGCGAGAATATCGGTGACCTAGGCGGCCTGGGTATCGCCGTGGTGGCTTTTAAGAACTACTGTGCCGATAAGGGCATCGACCTGCAGGGCAAGGAGGAAAAGTTCGAGGTAGACGGTGCCGAGCCAGAGCTGGCTGAGCACACCTACAATGGCCTGCAGCGCTTCTTCCTGTCCTGGGCCCGCGTATGGCGTACCGCCATCCGTCCGGAGATGGCCACGCAGTACCTAGCCATTGACCCGCACTCGCCGGCGGAGTTCCGCTGCAACCTCATTGCGGCCAATATTGCGGAGTTCTACGAGGCCTTTGACGTGGCAGAGGATTCTGCCATGTACATTGCGCCGGAGGATCGCGTCACCATTTGGTAGACCTTTCTGCCGGTAGGCGGTGCGCGTAGGCTCGGTGGCATGACTAACGCAGATGCTAACCAGGATCCGCACCGCCCGCTGGAGCCGGGACAGGAGTGGCACATCGGCGGCCAGGACCGTCAGATGGACGACAAGGAGCAGCTTGAGCAGCTCGTTGCCTATATCGATGCCCACTATGACACCCCGGATTTCCGCCCGCCGTGGGCTGGGGGCGGCTCTCCTGAGGCGGATCAATATTGTGCGCTCTTGCCGGACCGGATTACACACGTGGCAATGATGGTGCTCGGCACTGCGGTGGATCATGCGTTGCCGGGCACCGCCTATACGGAGGGCATCAGCGTGGAAGAATCCGAGATGGGAACCATTTTTCGGCCCACAAAGTCCACCGGCCGCTGGGCGGTCTCGCTCCACTCGGGCGGCTGGTGGCGCGGTGCTGGCCAGGCACTAGAGATGCAATGGCGCCCTGAGGTAGCCGCCGCCGCGCAACTATCTGGCACCACCATCATCGATGTGGACTATCCGCTTGCACCCGCGCACACCGTGGCGGAGATGGTCACTGCCGTGCATCACGCCATCGACTATGCCCGCAAGCAGGGTGCTTCCAACGTCACCACCTGGGGGTATTCCTCCGGCGGGGCTCTGGCGGCGCTTGCGCCTGCCGACGCCCTCCTGCTCACCTTCCCCGATTTCGGTGCCTTGGCGAATCTGCCTGAGGACCTCCGTGCCGGCTATGCAATTCCGGCGGACCTTTCTAAGCTCTGCCCGGATATTTTCGTCCAGACCGCGACCGAGGATGAGATTGCTGCGCGTGTTTCTGTGCCCGGCGCCGTGGCGCGCGATTATGTTTCCACCCACCGCGTGTCTACCCCGGCGGTTGCCCGTCAGCGCGTGCGGGATGCGGCCGCGTTCCTGGCAGGAGAGCTAGAAAAATAACAATTCCCTGGCGGTTCCATGCTAAAAGGGAACTAGTTTCAATAGACTCGCGACTAGTTCCGCATGACCATATCCACTCATGGCGCGCTATCGCGCCTGCATAAATTCGCCGGCGTAATCATTGCGCCCTTTCTCATCGTCGCAGCGTTAAGTGGGTTTCTCTACGCCTTGGCGCCCACCTTTGAACCGTGGATTTACCACGATGAGGTGACAGCCACCGCGCAAGGCAGCCCGCGCAGCCTCGATGAACAGATTGCCGTCGCCCAGCGCCAGCACCCGGATGGGACGGTGGTTCGGGTTGAGCCTTCCGAAGATCCGCAGGAGACCACCCGCGTGCTTTTCGACGACCCCACCGCCCCCAATTCCAGCTATACCCACGCTGTCTTTGTAGACCCGGTGGATCTGCACATCACTGGGGAACTACAACAATATGGCGGCTCGCGGGCGCTGCCTTTCCGCACGTGGGCCTCTAATGGCCACCGCACCCTATGGTTGGGCGAGCCTGGCCGTCTCTATGCCGAACTTGCGGCCTCGTGGCTCGGCGCGCTGAGCATCCTCGGTCTCTACCTGTGGCTCAAGCGTAAACAAAGGAATAAGAAGCAGCCCTCTAAAGTACTGGCGCTGCACGCCCGCGTGGGTGCCTGGTTGTTGCCGGGCTTCCTCTTTCTTACGGTTACTGGCCTGACATGGTCGCTGGTAGCGGGCACAAGTATTGGCAAGGTGCGGGAGGAACTTAATTGGAAGGAACCGTCCGTGGCCACCTCCGTTGCAGAAGCGGGGGCTAGCACTGGGACAGGGGAGCATGCCAACCACGCCGGGCACGCGGGTCACGCCGGGCATACGGGACACCACGATGCTGCAGAACTCGCCGGAGCCCAAACTGCAGAATCGACCGCCCGTAGCCAGGGTTTGACCGGGGTGCTGGAAATGACTCCGCCGGAAAAGCCCGGCGATGCGTGGGGCGTGCGGGAGGCTCGTGCGGCCTTCAAGTTACGCAGCGACGCCGTAGCGGTTACTCCGAACGGCGAGGTCATCGACCGCATCAATTCCGCCGATTGGCCGCTTGCCGCGCAGCTTACTTCGTGGCTCATCCAGCTGCACATGGGGACGCTTTTTGGAATCTATAGCCAGGTTGCATTGGCGGTACTCGCCCTCGGCCTGCTCGTGGTGAGCATTGCGGGCCTGTGGATGTGGTGGAAGAAACCGCGCCGCAGCCTGCCCGAGCTAAAAATTACCCCCGCCGTGCTGGCGGGGGTGGTGGCCTACTCAATCATTGCGCCGCTCTTTGGCGCTTCGCTATTGCTCTTTTTCGTAGGTGATTGGATCGTGCGGCGCCTGCGCGCCCCGAAGCGGGATCGGGGCGCGGCCGCTGGGGAGGTTACTCCTCGCCCTCGGGGCGAATCTTCATCTCGGAGTCTTTCCACAGTCCGGAACGGGTAATGTCCTCATAATCAATCTCGGCTGGGACTGGGGCATTGCCCTGTGAATCGGTACGCAGTTCGTACTTTTCGATGGCACCCCAGTCGCGGGCCCAGTCATTATTGAGGTAGCTCGGGATCTCGTAGGAGTAGTTGACCGCCTCCGCGGTGGACATGGCACCACCACCAGAGAAGGACTGGAAGTCCGTCAGCGAGGTCTGGGCCGAGGAGTCTGGCAGGATGCGGTACTGCGGGATTTCGGTAACGCCGGCGAAGTGGTCAAAGGTGCGCTGGCACGGGAACTGTAGGGCTACGGCCCAGTCCAATAGTGCCGGGGTGTCCTTGGAGAACTGGTTATTGATGGTGTCTAGCTCTGGGACGCGCGGCGGAGTAAAGGCCAGCCAGTCATCCTCATCGGTGGAGTCATCCGTTGCTACCAGGCGCACCACGTTGGCATCCTTTGGCAACTGATCCAGCGGCAGGCGCAGGTTGCGCCACTTTGGCGTGGCACCGACGGCGGAGAGTTCTTCCTCGCCAGTATTGGTGACCTTTCCGGAGCCATCGATGGTGCCGTATTCGAGGCTAAGCTTCATGCCTTCCTGCTCTACCCCGTTGACGTCGTGGTGGTAGATATTGCCGGCTGCAGATACGGCGAGCACGGGAGTATTGTCCTTGGCCTCTGGCAGGTTGTACCACTTGGTGGTCACCTCAGAGGTGGAGTCTTGCGCCTCGGAATAGGAGCCGAGCACCGGGACCTTGGTGTAATCCAGGTTGAACGGCAGGTGCATGGTAGAGCCATTGACACCCTCAGTGCCGCGTACTCCACCCTCCGAGGTATTGGTAGTTTCCTTGGACTTTTTGTCCTTTTTGTCTTGCTTATTCTTTGTCTCCTGGGAATCAGCCGAATCGCTGCTACCGCCGGATTCGGTATCCGCACCCGAGGTAGCGGTCTCCGCGCTATCGGAGGAGGAGTCGCTGGAGCCATCCGCGATGGCACCTACGGAGGCGGAATTCTGGTTTTCCGGCTCGATGGATTCAGGGATGAAGTTTGGATCGAAGCCCTTGTGGGTCTCGTCCTGGTCCACCAGGGAATCGCCCAAGTCGCCTTCAACCGGGGTCAGGAAGGAATCATTGGTGTTGGTCTCCACCATGGTCTGATCCGCCAGAGCGCAGGTATTGCCGCGCAGGGAGGCTACGTTGCCCTTGCCCACGGAGTAGGAATCCGCCTGCGAGACGGTGGCCTTGGCAAAGGAAGCACACGATAGCGCTACCACGATGGCACAGGCCAAGGCGATGGGCGCGGACATGATACCGGCGGAGCGCGAAACCTTAGCGGCGGCATTTTTCTCAAATTCCGCCAGGGTGCCGGCCTCTTCTGCTTGGGACTTGCGGTAGCTATGGCGCAGGGACTGCACTATGCCGATGGCGAAGATGACCAGCGCGATGGCGAGGAGCACCTTATTGGCCTCGATGGCCTTGAATTGCACCGTGCGATCCCACCACGGGATGCCAAAGGAGGAAACGTACCACCAGGCGTTCCAGCCGGCGAAGGAAATGGCTAGCAAGAAGACCACCGCGGCGATAGCGAAGGTGCGAGCGCGCGGCGAGCGCAGCGCGAATTGGGAGAGCACCACGGCACCGAGGGCGGCGATAACACCGGCCACGCCGGCGTAGATGCCAAAGTGGTGGGTCCACTTGGTGGGGGTGAACATGAGGAAGAACATGGACAGCGCCACGATAATGAGCAGGCGCTGGGTCGGGCCAACGGCAGCACCGACGACACGGCGGTCCTTGATGAAGGCCGCCACGATGAGCACTAGGCAGAAGAGCATGGTGAAGACCGCGAAGCGGCGGGTGAGCGAGCCATCCACCGATTCCTGGAAGAGGGTGGAGTAGCGCGCGTACTCCGCGTACCACGGCAGGGAGGGGCCAACCTCGGAGCGCACGCGGGTGGACTCCAGCACGGTCGATAGCGTCTGGTCACCAAAGGCGGCAACCATGATGGCGGTGCCAGCGCTAAGGAATGGCGCAATGAGCGCGAGCCAGCCCAAGGTGCCACCGCCCATGGACGGCACGCGCTCGGCCATGGCGCGGAAGAGGTGCGGCAGGCTGACCAGGAAAACGCCCACGGCAAAGAGGCCGGTGGGGCCGGCGGCCAGGGTGATGGTTGCGGCGATGGTGCCCACGGCCGCCGGAAGCAGGCGGTGGGTGGAAATGGCACGCTCAAAGGAGGCCCAAGTAAACATCACGCCAAGCGCCACGATGGGCTCGGGGCGGGTGCCGTTGTTATAGGGCAGCCAGAAGGCCAAGAACATAAGCGCCGCGGTCCAGTGAGCGACCCGGCGGCCGTCGACAAGCTGGCCAAAGCGCGGAAGTATCTCGCGGGAGAGGATAAACCAGATGATGAGCCCAGAAATCAGGCCGGGCAAGCGCACGAAGACCGAGGCGGTGGAAATCTGGGAGAGAACGGCAACCAGGTCATAATAGGGGGCGCCGAAGGGCGCCTCTGGCACGCCGTACCAGCGGTAGTAGTTGGCCATGTAGGTCGCGTGATCGAAGACGCGGCTCATGGAGAAGATGAAGCCATCATCGGAGGTATTGGCGCCGAAGATATACCAAAATCCCAAGACGGCGGCCACCACGCCATCGAGCGGGCGCACCTTCTTCCACGTCTTAGGCATGAAGCCAAAGCGGCGGCCATCGAGGCGGTCGATGCGCCATAGGCAGAACAGGGATACGACCACCATGGCGGTGCCCAGCCACATGGCGATGGTCTTGAGCACCGTCGGGGAGGAGGTGAAGCGGGAGTTGATATCGACGTGCACATTGAGGCCGTCGTCAAGCAGGGCCTGCACGTCCGCTTTATCGTCTATTTCGGTATAGACACCGGTGACCTGCGGGCGCAGATCCTCCTCGGTGGTCTTTTCATGATCCCCCACGCGCACGCTGGTGCCATCGCCCGTAGCGGAAATCTCAATCTTGGCGTCCTTAGGGAGCTTGGCTACCTCTTTGGAGTTGAGGGTAAGCAGAACCTCATCCAAGGAGACAACGGAAAGGCCCTCTTCATTCGCGCGGACGAAAAGACCGCGGTTGGAGGCTTTCTTGGACTCCGGCGGGACGGTGCCGTAGACCATGGACTGTCCCTCACGCAGCTCATCGACTGCGGAGATAGGGATGGTGGCCTGAAGATCCTCCGGCGCCACGGAAATGAGTGGCGCGTTGATGGACTGCACGGAATCATGCTGCGGCCAGTCATAAGAGGACTGAGTTTGGGTCACCGGCAGTAGCGGGGTGGCTACAAAACACAGGAAACCAATCAGTCCGGCAATGATCGCGGTCCACCGCAGGCCCGCGGGGGCGGCGGTGAAGCGGGAGCTAGCAGGTCGCGCTTGGGTGGAATTCGTAGTGAGGCTATCTGACACGGCGATTAGTCTACGTCAGATAACCCTCTCCGCCCGCGGGCACACCCTGCCACGGGCGGGAAGTGTGGGTGAACTTACTTGGTGCGAACGGCTGTTACGAAGGGGCCGGTCTGCTTTAGCTTCCAGCCCTTGTCAAAGACATCGGCGTTGAAGAAGACCGCGCGATAGCGAATATTCGGCTGATTGGGGTAGATATCTTCTGCCAAATGCAGCTTGAAACCATCGTCCTTATTTTCTAAATCACCGCGGAAGATCATGACATCTGGGCTGCGCCACGCAGCGGAATCCAGGGTCTTGCGGAACTCATCCGGCTTCATGTCCCAGGAATCGTTGGCCCAGGTTTCAATCTGCTCATTGCGGGTGCTGAACTCACCCAATGGATTGGCATAGTGGCTGGTAAAGGCGTTGAAACCCCAATAAGGATAGTAAGACATGAAGATCTTTTCATCAGTAAGCACCACCGTGTCATCCGGCGTATAGCCCTGGTCCTGGATGAAGTTGTGGATATCCAGGTAGTAATGAGCAGAATCGCTAGTGAAGCGGTCGGCGCGCTCACCATAGCCATCGGTATCGCTATAGGCATGGTCGATAGCGTCCTCGTTGGCCTCCGGAATCTGCTGCGCATAGAAGACGCCGGCCAGGGCGAGGATAATGCCCAAGACCGCGGTGATTTGCTTATTGGTGGTGTGGGAGAAGCGCGCCGGGTAGAGGCGGTGTACGCCCAAGAGGCGAACCTCGGCTAAGGCTAGGACACCGGCGGTAGCAAAAAGGAGTACCACGATGATTTCGAGGCGGAAGCTCAGCAGCGTGGTGCCGGCCAGCGTTGCCACCATAGACCCAACGATCCATAGATAGCTGCCGATGAGGGAGATTCCCAGCGCGCGCACCTCTTGGTCATTGAGACGAATGACCATGTAGATAAGTCCCATAAGGCAGAGGAAGCCCACAATGCTAAAGGACAAAAATGGCACTGGAATCTGGGTGCCTTCCTCCGGCAGGTAGTGCTGCGCGGTGGTCTGCAGCGGTACTGGCGAGTGCATGACCGCCCATACATAGGGTCCCCAGGCGATGAGCGCGATGGCAATGGAGCCTGCCGCCATTACCGCCAGTCGCACGATGGGTCGCCACGTATGCTCATATAGCGCGGTAAAGAGCGCGATGAGGCTGACCACGGTGAGCGCGGCCGCACCGGTGAAAAGCGTGTAGAAGGTGGCGGAAATGCCCAGGTAGAGTGTCACACCCAGGGTGGAGAGCCAAGAGCCACGGAAGGCGCGGGCGCTGAGCACCGCGATGGTGGGCAGGCCCATGGCGATGACCGCGGAGTAGGGCTCCTCGGCCGCGATGGTGAGCGTAATCGCGGTGGTGACTAGGGCGATGGCGGTGGCGACCGGTAGGGAGCTGGTGAGGCGCTGCCAGAGGGGCACCAAAATGCAGCCGGCTACAGCGATGGAGATAAGCGCCCAGGGCTGGTAGACCTCCCATCCCGGAATACCCAATAGCGCTCCCAAGCGGCCGCCCAGCCAGAACCAGCCAATGGGGTAAAAGGACGGCATGTCCTGATAGTTCATATCCGCATAGCCCATCTCATCCACTGAGCGGGTGAGGAACTGGGTGCGGAAAGCCTGATCCACCTGCACGCCGTCGAGCCACAAACGGGAGGCGGACAGCGGCAGACCCACGGCAGCCAAGGTCAGCAGCGCGGGGGAGAGATAGGTGACCGCGTAGGTCAGCCAGACCCGCCAGCGCGGCCGAGTAAAGGAATCCTTGTAGTGGTCATAAAGCCACCACACGCACAGTCCGCCGGCTAGAGCCAGCGTGACCACCACGCCCACTGTGCTCAGCGCGCGGGTGACCATGGAGGTATTAAAAGAAGGCAGAGATACCGTCTTGAAGGCAAACCAGCCCAGCAGCGTGACCACACCACTGGCTAGGGCGGTCAACACAATACCCAGCAGGGTCGCGCGATGAGTCAGCGCATCGGCGCGGTAGGCCTCGGTGCGCGGATTTTCGCTCACGGGCGTTGACTGGGTGGGTATAGCTGTGCTTGTCATGCCCATTAGTTTCGCATACCCAAGCGCCACAACCCAGATTTGGCGCGGGCAGGAAAACACTTGCTTTCCGACGCCCCCTTATACACCACCGCCCCTGCCCCTCCCCGCCGCGGGCGCGCGGCGAGAAGGAGGAGCGGGGGCGAGGCGGCTGGCAGGCGCCAGTGCAGAAACCGCGGTGATTTAGAACGGCAGCTTGCGGAAAATGGCCTGCGGGATGAACTTGAATGCCAAAGAAACGTATTCAAACAGCGGGTGCACGAAGATGGACTGCTTGCCATCGAGCACGGCCTTCACGGTGGCTTCGGCAACATCGGAGACGTTGACGGTCAACGGGGCGTCGCCAGCCTCGGCGGACATCTTGGTGCGAACCTGGCCCGGGCGGACAACCAGCACGTTGGCGCCGGTGCCGCGCAGAGCCTCTCCCAGGTTGATGTAGAAGCCGTCCACGCCTGCCTTGGAAGCACCGTAGACAAAGTTGGAACGGCGCACGCGCATGCCAGCCACGGAGGACATGGCGACGATGGTGCCGTGGCCCTGGTGCTTGAACTTCTCGCCCAGAAGCACGCCCACGGAAACCGGGGCGGTGTAGTTGGTCTGCGCGGAGGCGACGGCCTTGTCGTGGTTTTGCCACAGCTCCTCCTGGTCACCCAGGGTGCCGAAGGCAACGATGGCCACGTCTACGTCGCCACGTGCCCAGGCTTTATTGATTACCTCTGGGTGGGAGTCAAAGTCAGTGGCGTCGAAGTCTAGAACCTCTACGTCAGCGCCGCGAGATTCCAGGTCTGCCTTGGCCTGGGCGATCCGCGGGGACTCCGGGCGGGCAGCCAGGGTGACCTTGGCGGGGCCGCGCTGCAGGAATTCGGAGACGACGCCGAGGCCGATCTCAGAGGTGCCGCCCAGAAGCAGGATGTGTTGTGCTTGGCCTACTGCATTAAGCATGGTCAGTAAATCTCCTTAAAGGTGTTATTTCCAGTGATTAGTGCAGCTCGAGGCGGCGGGACATATCGGAGGCGAAGACGCCGGTCGGGTCGATTTCATTGCGGGTCTTCAGCCAGCCCTCCATGCCCGGGTACATCTTGTGGAAGTTCTCCGCGGAAGTGCGGGACTCCTTGGCCAAATAGAGGCGGCCGCCGAATTCCATCACGCGGCGGTCCAAGTCATCCAGGAACTTGCCCAGGCCCGGACGGATGGGGAAGTCCACGCAGACGTTCCAACCCGGCATTGGATAGGACAGCGGCGCGCGGTTGCCTTCACCGAAGAGCTTGAACACGTTGAGGGCCGAGTAGTGGCCGGAGCGTTGCATATCGCGGATGATCTCCTTGAACGGCTCCACGGCCTCGGTCGGTACCACGAACTGGTACTGCAAGAAGCCCTTGGAACCGTAGCCGCGGTTCCACTCACCGATGAGATCCAACGGCTGGTAGAACTGCGTCAGGTTCTTGACCTGGTTCTTGGCCGGTGCACCCATGGTGTAGTAGGCCAATCCCACAGCGGAGAGGGAAAGCTTATTCATGGTCCAGGACGGGAAGATATCCGGCACCGTCATCAGCTGCGGCGCATTGAACTTCAACGGATCCTTAGCCAGCTTCGGGGCTAGCTCTTCCAGCTGTGCCAAGGTGGCCAGCGAACCGCGGGAAATGGTGGAGCGACCCAGCTTTGGTTCTGGGGAAATGACATCGAACCAGGCGGAAGAATAAGTGTAGTTGTGCTCGGAACCATCGGAGTGGAAGGCGATGGTTTCATCCAAGTTATCGGTGCGGTCCGTATCCGCGATGAAATAAGCGGTTTCCGTCTTGGTCATGCGGATGGTGGCGCGCAGGATGATGCCGGTTAGGCCCATGCCGCCAACGGTGGCCCAGAAGAGGTCGCCGCTGGGGTCATCCGCGGAGCCTTCCGGGGTCAGGTGCAGCACGCGGCCATCGGCCACGAGCAGCTCCATGGAGACCACGTGGTCACCAAAGGAGCCGGCGGAGTGGTGGTTCTTACCGTGAATATCCGGGCCGATCGCGCCACCGATGGTGACCTGGCGGGTACCCGGCAGAACCGGAACCCACAGGCCATAAGGCAGGGCAGCCTTCATCAGCTGGTCTAGGGTGACACCACCATCGACGTCCACCAGAGCGGACTCCGGGTCGATGGAGTGGATCTTATTGAGCTTTTGCATGTCGATGACCAGGCCGCCGCCATTTTGGGCGGGGTCACCGTAGGAGCGGCCCATACCGCGGGCAATGACGCCACGGCGCAGGTGGGCGGGCTTATCCGAGTTATCTTCTGCAACCTGGGCCACGGCCTTCTTGATCACGTCCACGTCTTCGGTGGCGAGAACATGGGCGGTCGTCGGGGCGGTGCGGCCCCAGCCGTGCAGGGACTTTTCAGTGGTATGTAATTCCATCTCTTACTCTTTGCTCGACGGATTTGTGTCGCCTCCCTAGCCTACCTAGCTCACACGAGGGTAGACGGAGTGGCGCGAGTGATATTCAGAACAAAACGGACGCTTGTACTGCCCGAATGTGTCCGTTTATAGATCCATAAGCGCGCGGATTTCCTCCGGCAGTTCTTCCTGAGATTCAATAATCGGGCCATCGTACTCCCGCAAAAGGTCATAGACACGAGCGCGCGAGGAGGAATCCAGCATGGGCAATTCCTCTGCCATCAGGCGAGTCATGAAAGGACTCAACGGCACATCGGTGTGTTCCGTGGCCTCGAAGTGGCCGTTGCGCTTATCGTCTTCCGCACGCACATCCTGAGCCGCCTGCTGCGCTGGCGTCATGTGCTCTGTCTTATCCGAGTACATGCGCATTAGCTTACCGCCGCTTAAAGTGGTCGCTATGACCAACAACCACGAGACGCAAGATCAGCGCCAAGACAACTACGCCCTCGATGACACCCTGGCGGGCCGCATTACCCAAGCCGCTGCCGTGGGTATCGCGACCTCTTATCCGGATTGGATCACATCCAAAGGCGGTTTGATTACTGCCTATACCTTGTCTTTCTTTGGTTTTGGTGCCCTGGTGGCCTATACCAACGCGCACGCGGAACAGGATGGTGATGAGCCGCGCTCCCCGCAAGATGCATCCGATCAGGGCCTCAAACCCTGGGCCATTTTTGCCGCGGTGGTACTGCTGCTCATCCTAGGCGGCTGGATGAACGTTGCAATTTCCCGCCGAATGGTAAAGTTCCTGCGCAAGCGCGGTGCCAAGCGGCCCTGGACTCTGTTGGGCGCCGTTGGTGCGGCACTGACGTTCCTAATTAGTGAGTTGGAAGCGCGCGATATCGCAAAACTAGCAGCCTAAAACTTGCGTATGGTGGGGCTCATGAACGCAGGGGTCACCGATATCGCACAGGCGCGGGCCAAACGCGCCAATAGCGTGGTATCCCTCAAACGCGAGCCCCTAACAATCATTTGCCAAGCCGCGAATATCCGCGCCGATGGCGAGGTGCACCGCCAGATTGGCTTTAGCGATGCCCTGACCTTCACCGAGTTGCACCGTGTGCTGCGCATTTGCTTTGGCCTGCCGGAGGAGGAATCCCCCTGGCACTTTTATGAACACACCGAGGCGCGTGGCCCGCGCATCGATCCGGAACGTCAGGCCTCCGAATTCCTGTGGCGCGAAGGCGATCAAATCGACTTCGCCTGGGGGCTATGGGACTTCGAGCTGGTGGTAGCTGAAATTTATCCGCGCGATAATGGCACCCCGGAAGCGCTATGCGTAGGCGGTTCGGGCTCGCTCTTTGCACCCTTTGAATTAACCAGCGTCAACCGGGAATTGACCGGGCAAGAAGTCACCGATGAGGTCCTTTCCGCGGTAGCGTCCCCTGTGCGTGATTTGATTGAGCGCACCAAGCTCTATGACTTTGTTCCGCTGCTGCAGGCGATGGACCTAAGCAGGGGTACCGAATTGTCACCGCAAACTGCCCGCGTGCTCGCCAGCCTGCCGCGCGAGGTTACCCATGAAGGCAAAGACGCCTTTTGGTCCATGGCGCTAGCCCTATCGTGCATGGGTGGCGCGGAGCTGACCGATTCCGTCGTGGAGACCACCATGGATGCGCTCGGCTGGGTTAATGACGATGGCTCGGCGCTGACCGGGGCTGAAGTGCGGGAGTTATGTGCGGCATCGTTGCAGCAATTGGCGGGGATAGGCGCCTATGGTGCCGAATCCGCCGCGCCGGTGGATCGGTTGGACATGTACCGAGCGCTCTTGCGCGGGTAGGCTACTCACTCGTGACTAACTCCGCTGATGACGCCGTAGAAGTAAAACCTTCGTCCACCTCGCTGCACACCCAACTGGTGCGATTTATTTCCGTGGGTGTAGGTGCCGCCGCCATTGATTATGGCCTGACGCTTTTATTGACGTACTTGGGACTGCACCGTTCCGCCGCCAAGGCCATCGGTTGGGTCTTTGGCACCATTGCCGCCTACCTGGCTAATGCGCGGTGGACCTTTGGGGCCAAGGTCTCTGGCCGTACAGCCGTCACCGTGGGGATCTTGTACGCCTCCACTTTCGCGGTTCAGAACTTCCTATACTGGGTGCTCAATGAGCCGCTTTTATCCCTTGGCTTAGAAGGCGTGCTTAAAGACACCATCGCCTTTGTCATCGCCCAGGGCGTGGCCACAGTGACCAATTTTGCCATTCAGAGGGCCTTCATTTTTAAAGAAAAATAACCTCACCACGGGAATCGAGCCCGACCAATCTGCGCGCGGGGTGTCAAGCTCTCGGTGGTGGCGGGTATGTGCCGCGCTTATCGATGCCCCCCTTGCCCAGCCCCTGCAGTTCGGCATCGGCCTAGCTAGGGCGCCGGAAATCTTCCCTGCGCCCGCGGTTGTGAAGCTTGAGCCATTCGATAAAGCCGGCCGGATCGTGGCGCTGGATCAGGAAGAACCAGCCAAAGCGGGCGAATTCCTGTGGCAGTAGCTTGCGCATGCCGCGCTGCCACAATAAATAGCCGCGATTGCGGTAAGTGAAAAACCGCTTGAACTCACCCTCTGGGAACTGGGTGTGCATCTTGCCGCCCAAAATGGGCTTGAACTCATCCGATCCATCTGGGTGCAGGTAGCTCGTGGTCAGAGCCGTGCCGAAAGAGAGCCCGGAATTGACCAGCCGGCGGTGGTATTCCACCTCATCACCGCGGATGAAGAGCCGATAGTCCGGTACACCAATGATCTCCATGGCCGCTGCGGAAATCAGCGCGCCGTTAAATAGCGATGCAATGCCAGGCAGGAAATCGCCCTCCAGCTCATCCATTCGCCGGCGCCACACCAGACCTTGGCGCAGGGGGAAGGCGAGCTGGTCGGGATCGTTGATATTGCATACCGCTGGCGAGACCTCATGCAAACGGTTGGCCTCGGCCACCCGATACAGCTCCGCAAGTACCGTGTGATCGGCGGGGCGGCCATCGTCATCGGCACACCACACGGCATCCGCGCCCAAAGAAAGGGCGGTGAGAAAGCCCAGCGCAAAGCCGCCAGCTCCGCCTAGATTGGTCTCCGAAGGCACGTAGACGCCGCGGTCTCCCGCCATGGACTCGACAAGTTCACGCACTGCATTTTCCGCACCATTATCCACCACGATCACCCACTGCACGGGGTGGGTTTGGTGTACCACCTGTTCGAGCGATGCCCGCAGCAGTTCGGCGCGCTGATGGGTAACAATGACGGCGGCGGTAGAACCGGTAGAAGTCAGGGTGGCAGTCATGGGTTCCATCTTGCCACCGGGGTGGGGGACCAGCGCAGAAACACTCCGCATTGGTGGAGCGAAAAGTGGATATAGGCGCAGCTTTGCGGATACTGTGAAGCCTATGGAAAACTTCTGGCCGCCTTTTGCGGTGACCATTCGGGCCTGCGATGATACGGGCCGCGGAGTTGACCTGCGTGTCATGCGCGATGAGGACATCGCACAGGTAGCGCAGGTGTGTGCGGAAGATATCTATGGCGACGACATTCCAGAACATGCATTTCCCTGGCTTTTTGATGAGAAGACGAATACCCCCGCCGCCATGGCCCAGCACCGATGGGAGCACCGAGCGAAGCTGTGCCCCCAGAAGTGGACCTTGGATTTCATCGCTCGCCAGGTAGAAACCCAAGAATTAGTAGGCGTGGTGGACCTGGCGGCAGAAAATTTTGCGGCCGCACGGGAAATAGAAACTGCATCATGGGTGCTGCACCGCTTTCAAGGCCAAGGCTATGGCACGCTTGTCCGCCAGGCGATGGCGGCGTTTTCCTTCTTGCACCTCGATGCGGGTTCGCTGTGCACCAGTTGGATAAAAACCAACCGCGCCTCAGCCCGGGTGAGTGAAAAGTTGGGCTACCGCGTTAGCACCGAGGAAAAGGAAGAGCCTGCGGGCCCAGGAAAAATTAACCGGCCGGTGGTCAGCGCGCGCCTAAGCGCTGCGGACTATCACCGGCCGGAAGGGGTGCAGGTGGACGTGACGGGTGTGGGGGACCCGCTGCTGCATATGCTCAGCTAGTTGCCGCTGGTGTCCTCATTTTCAAAACGCTCGCGCAGGTCGCGGACGTAGTCGCCCACCTCAGGTCCTTCGTACTCACCGACGACCTCGGAAACCTCGCCTACCGAGCGGATCTCACCGTGGTCGATCCACAAGGCGGTATTGCATAGCTGGGCCAAAAAGTCATTGGAGTGGGAGGCAAAGACCAGGATGCCGGAGCGCTTCACCAGCTCCTGCAGGCGTACGCGTGCCTTGGCCATGAAGGCGGCGTCGACCGCACCAATGCCCTCATCCAACAACAGGATTTCCGGCTCAATGGAGGTCACCACGCCGAGTGCCAAGCGCACTCGCATACCGGTGGAATAGGTGCGCAGCGGCATAGAGAGATAATCGCCGAGCTCAGAAAACTCCGCAATCTCATCCATCTTCTTTTTCATCTGCTTGATGGACTGGCCCAAAAACAGGCCGCGGATAATGATGTTGTCGTAGCCAGAAACTTCCGGGTCCATGCCTACGCCCAAATCAAAAACGGGGGCCACCCGGCCGCGCACATCGGCAGAACCGCGGGTGGGCTCATAAATCCCAGACAAGAGGCGCAGCAAGGTGGATTTGCCGGCGCCGTTATGGCCCACCAAACCCACGCGATCGCCCTCGCGCAGGTGCAGGTTAACGTCCTTCAGGGCTTCCACCACGACGGTGTTTTGGGCATTTTTGCCAATGGCGCCACCGGCAGAAGAGAGCATGGCCTTCTTCAGTGAGCGAGATTTGGCATCAAAGATGGGAAAGTCCACGCACGCGTTATACGTATCAATCGAGACCATCAGTCAGTATCCTTTCGAGGAATCTCCACAAGTACAGGGCGTGGGCTTAGACCCAGTAGCTGACGCGGAAGCGCCACTTGCGCATGACCAAGCCGGCGATGAGCAGGCCGAGCACGGTGCAGCCGATAACGATCCACCAGTGGTAGGCGGCTACCGGCTCACCGATCATGGGTGCGCGGACGATTTCTAGGTAGTGATAGAGCGGGTTGATCTCCGCGATGCGGGCTCGCCCGGCCACGGCACCGCCCTGATCCTTCAGGGTATTGGTCATCCACACAATCGGGGTGACGTAGAACAAGAGCTGGGTTAAAGCCTCCAGCAGCGGGGCTACGTCACGGAAGCGGGTGGCAATGATGCCAAAGAACATCGTGACCCACACGCCGTTGACCAACAACAACGCCAAGCCTGGGATAAAGAGGAAGAACTCCCAACCCAGGCTGCGCGGGAAGATGAGGATAAGCAACAGCCAGATGATGAGGTTATGGCCCAAAAATAATGTTTGGCGCCACACCAAGCGGTAGACGTGCACCGAAAGAGGGGCGGGAAGCTGTTTAATCAAGCCCTCATTATCAATGAAGACGGTGGAGCCTTCCTTGATACAGCCCGAAATGAAGGTCCACATAATAAGGCCCACGGTGACGTGGGGGAGGAACTCCGCGACGGGAATCTGGAAGAGCATGGAGTACAAAAGGCCCAAGGCGAGGGCCATCACGCCGGTGGCGATGGTGATCCAAAACGGGCCCAGGACAGAGCGGCGGTAGCGCTGCTTAATATCTTGAATACCCAGTTTGAACCACAGCTCGCGCTGCTGTGCACCCTGCGCAAGGTCCGCGAAGGCGGCCTTGAGGGTCTCGGACTGGGACGCTGGGGTGGCCTCGCCGTCTGGCTGGGAGGTCATGCGGGCGATATCAGCGCGCAGTTGATTGTTATCTTGCACGCTCAACACCCTAGCGCGCGGGCTGCGCAAACGGGAACTACACGCCGCTAGCCTGCGAAAACGGCCATATTCAGCGAAAATCCAGATTTGGGAAACTTGCGGCAAACGCGTATACAGTAGGGAATCGACCGCCACTGAGTGGCGATGCCTAGCGCGAAAAAGAAGGGACCGAAATGCCAGCAGGAGCTTCGGCGCACTATGACGTATTCAGTGTGCGCGGTTTATACACCGGGCTATCTGATGGTTGGACCTACCTCAACGCGCACGCGGTTCCCCAGATTTCTGAGAGAGTAGCCTCCGGCGTGGCCCGCTCTTTCCGTATGTCTACCGCGGTGGCGCCCCAGGAAGGGCCGGGCGGCGCCCACTCTGCCACACCCGCCCCGGGGCGATTGGAAGGAGATGGGAATTACACCGCTGCGCGCATGGCCGTAGCAGATCTGACCGGTTCCAAAGCAGACCGCGTGGTGCTCGGCCCCTCCCTGCCGGTTCTTTACCAGTCCTTGGCGCATGCGGCGCGCCCGCTTTTACGCAGCAATTCCTCACTAGTGCTCTCAAAGCTGGACCCGCCTTCCCTGTATTCAGCATTTTCTGAGGTCAAAGCAGAAACCCGCTGGGCCCAGCCGGACTTAGGCACGGGTGAGTTGCCGGGGTTCCAATTCGCCGAGCTTGTCGACGGCTCCACGCGACTTGTCGCTTTCTCTGCCGCCCACGAGCTTTTGGGTACGATCTCCCCGACGGCTGAGATCATAGACACCGTGCATGAACGCTCTCGCGCCTGGACGCTTCTCGACGTCTCTGCGATCGCCCCCTACCGCCCCATCAACTTCGATGAGCTCGGTGCCGATATCTTGGGTCTCGACCTTGGTCTGCTGGGCGGCCCGCAGCTAGCGGCCTTGGTATTCCGCGATACCCGTATGTTCCGCCGCCTCGATGCCCTCGATCCGGTGCATGCCAGCAAGGGCGCTCGCAAGCTGGAAACGCCAATTTCCTCTGGCCTGGCCGGCGGTGTCGGACCACTCGTGGACCATCTTGCCGCCCTCGCCGGTGGGGAGAATGGCTCCCGTCGCAAGCGCCTGCGCACCTCTATGGATGCGCTTAGCGCCTACCTCGAGGACCTGCGCGGGGACCTTTATTCCTTCTTGAGCACCCTGCCCGCCGTGCATATCCTTGGCGTGACCGGGGAAGCGGCCGCGGGTGCCTCCGACGATCGCCTGCCGCGCCTCACCTTCGCAGTAAAGGGTGTTCCGGCCGAGACGGTTTATAAGCGCCTCTTTGATAACGGCCTTGTTACCACGCTTGCCCCGCAGACCCCGTTGCTTACGGAGATGGGTGTGGAAGAAATCGGTGGTGCCGTGACGGTTGCGCTTGGCCCCTTCAATACCTATCACGACGTCGAGCATCTCATCCGCGTCGTAGCCTCGCTGGCTTAAACGGCAAGCACCAAGGTGCCGGTGACCTCGCCGCTGTCTAGGGCGGCGTGGGCCTGGGCGGCGTCGGCAAGCGGGTAAGTGGCGTGCAACGCATGCTTTACCCGGCCATCCTCCAACATGGGCCAGACATTTTCTACTGTGCCCGCCACAATCTGCGCTTTGTCTTCTAGATCGCGGGCCCGCAGCGTCGTCCCCTGGATGGTCAGGCGCTTGGGCAGCATGGCTCCCAAATTAATTTCTGCTTTGGTGCCGCCCTGCATGCCAATAATGATGAGCTTGCCGTCCTTAGCTAGGCACTTCATATTCTTTTCAAGGTATTTTGCGCCGATGATATCCAAAATGACATCGCAGCTTCCCTTTAACTCATCTAAGAAGTCCTGCTCCTTGTAGTTGATGAGAATGTCGGCGCCCAGCTCGCGGCAACGCTCCAACTTCTCCTGGGAACCGGCCGTGACCGCCACTTCTGCCCCCAGCGCCTTAGCCACCTGAATGGCGAAAGTGCCAATGCCGCCTCCTCCGCCATGGATGAGTACACGCTGGCCTTCGCGCAGCCCCGCCTCAATGCCTAGGTTGGACCACACGGTGCATCCAACCTCGACTACCGCCGCGGTTTCCTCAACGCTATACCCCTGGGGTAGAGGAAGTAGCTGGCCCTGTGGGACCGCAACGTATTCGGCGTAGCCACCACCAGCGAGCAAACAGCCCACTTCGGTGCCCACCTCCCAGTCGGTATCCCCGGCGTCCGTGATGATGCCCGCTGCTTCCAAGCCCAGGATTTCTGACGCCCCCGGTGGCGGCGGATAAGCTCCCATCGTTTGCAGGATATCGCCGCGGTTAACGCCTGCTGCCTGCACCTTGACGAGCACCTCGCCCGGCTGGAGCTGGGGAACCTCGACCTCGTGGAGCTCTAGGGACCGGCGCTCCTGAGGATCGGTCTGGACAATTGCCTTCATTTTTCCTGTAGTCATAGGCCCAATTTAACGAACCTGGTGTGTCCTGCGCCACGAAAGGGGCTGCATTTCAGAACTACAGGTGGATTTTTGGGAAACCAGGCCATCTATTTAGTACACTGACCAAGTTGCTTCGTGGGCAAGAAAAGTGCCTTCGATATACAACGTGGAGACGTGGCAGAGCGGCCGAATGCACCGGTCTTGAAAACCGGCGAGGTTTATTCCTCCGCGGGTTCAAATCCCGCCGTCTCCGCCAACGTCATAATTTATGACTCGGCGATACCTCGGTAGCTTCTGGCTCACGCTAGGAGTTACCGTTTTCTCGTTTTACTTATGTGCGGCTATCCCGGGAGGCCTCACCCTGGATGGTGTTAACCCGAACTTGGTCATGGCGGGGCACCGGAAAACGGCTTGGGGTTAAAACCTGCTTCTTGTGGTGCTGCGGCATTTCATACCGGGGGATGATGTGCCTGGTGCGGCGCAGACTTAATCTTGGAAATGTACAGGGCAAGTGAGATGTGATTGTGGTCAAGCTCTGTAGCGAAGATAAAAATCACTCGGCGAAAGGACACTATGAGCACTTCGGAGTTTTACCTAGCAGCAGCGGAATCTACTAACCCTAACGATACGTGGTGGTTCCTCGGGTTCCTTCCCATCCTTTTGCTCGTCGCGTTCTGGATAGCGGCCTTAATTTCTATCATTTTTTCTGGGTACACGCTTGCGGCGAAGGTGCTCTTTATCGTCGCTACCTTCACACTGCCCTTCTTAGGACCGCTGATCTGGTTCCTCTTTGTTCGCGGAAAAGAAGACAAGAATAGAAGGGTCTAGACGACTCGCCGGGGGCGCGTTAAGACGCTCCTTGTTGTTCCAACCACGCGTTAATACCGCCACGCAGGGAAACCACCTGTGAGTATCCGCGCTCGCGCAGAGCGTGGACGGCTTGGGCGGAGCGGATGCCGCTGGCGCAATATATAACGGCTACCTCGTCCCGTGCGATATCGGGGTTTTCACCGGCGAGGATGCGGTTGAGGGGAAGATGCGCTGAATTAGGAATGGTAGACTGGGCGCGCTCGGGGTCTGTGCGGACATCGATAAGCATGGCGTGAGCAGGGATCTCGCGGACCTCGGGGGCATCGTCCGGCTGGGTAGGCTCCGCCCCGGTGGAACGGATGGGGATATACTCCCACGTCCCAGAAAGGGCCTCGTAGTAGCCGAGCGTGCCCATAAGCGGGGTGCCGACGCCGGTAATGATTTTTAAGGCTTCCAAGGCCATCGCGGATCCCACCACGCCGACGATCGGCCCCAGAACGCCGGCCTGGGAGCACGAAGGAACCTCGCCTGGGGCAGGGGCAGTGGGAAAGACATCCTCGTACACGGGGCCCTTGCCCGACCAAAAGACGCTCATTTGCGCATCGAATCCCAAGATAGAGGCCCAAATGTGCGGAATGCCCAAGCTATGGGCGGCCCAAGAGCACAGGTAGCGGGCGTCGAAATTATCCGTGCCATCGAGGAGCACGTCGCAGCCGCGCAATTGCTCGAGGGCGGTGGCCGTTTCGAGGCGACCATGGCAGGTGATGTCCACCTCCGGATTGAGCGCGCGGACGGCGGCCGCGGCGGAATCAGTCTTCGGCGTGCCAATGGCCGCGGTGGTGTGGATGACTTGGCGGTGCAGGTTGGAAGGGGAGACCACGTCGTCGTCGAAAAGCGAAATGTGGCCTACGCCCGCACCGGCCAGGTAGAGCAAGGCGGGGGAGCCTAGGCCGCCGGCGCCGATAACAGCCACGTGGGCTGCGCTGAGCTTGCGCTGTCCCTCCTCGCCCCAGAGCGCTTCTTGGCGGGCATAGCGGATGCTCATTCCAGCCCCACCCAGTGAGTGGAGCCATCGCCGTGGCTTTGTTCTTTCCAGATAGGGACCTCGGCTTTGACGCGATCGGCGCATTCTTCGGCCGCACGAAAGGCATCGCCGCGGTGCGCGGCGGCCGCAACTACGGCAAAGGCTAGGTCACCAACCTTGAGATCCCCCGTGCGGTGGGCGGCCCAGAGGCGCACTGGGTGGTTAGCCGCGACAGAATCGGTGACTTCCTGCAGCTTTTCCGGTGCGGTTGGATGCGCGCTATAGGAAAGAAGGGTGACATTCGGCCGGCCGCCATCATGATCGCGGACGACGCCTTCAAAGGTGACAACGGCACCCATGGCGGCCGTGGCGGTCTCTTCCTTGGCAGCGGCAAGGTGGGATTCAAGGGGCTGATCGCCCAAAAGCGTGCCAATGGTGCAGCCGGTCTGTTCGGCCACATAGGAGGGATCAGTGCTCATGTACTCCTTCTAACATATCGACGATCGGAACAATTAATTTATCCAAAACCGCACAGCCGTCTTTTACCCCGCCGGTGGAACCAGGCAGCGTCATAGCAAAGGTGGAGTCATTAACACCGGCAATCGCGCGGGAAGCCACCGCGGTGGGCACGCTTTCCAAGCCTTTCTGCCAGAAGGCCACTGCGATGCCAGGCAGCTCGCGGGTGATATGCGGCGCGACAGCTTCTACCGTCTTGTCATCTTGAGTCAGGCCGGTGCCACCAGAGGTCAAGATGACCGAGGGCTCTTCGGCGAAGGCGGCAGCAACGGCGGCGGCAATATCGGCATCGGGGACGATGCGTGCATCGGGGCAGTCAAAGCCCTTGCGTCGCAAGAATTCCACCGCGATGGGGCCGGATCGATCCTCGTAGATTCCTGCGGCGGCGCGGGTAGAAGCGACGATGACGATGGCGGTGCGCTGTGGGCTCATAGTGGGTAGACCTCAACTTCCTGGCCTTCCGCAAGGCGTTGGCCGGCTGGGATGCGGATGAGATGGGTGGCATCGGCCGCTTGGGCGAGCAGATGGGAGCTGGCACCACCGAGGATATGGGCGTGGGAATCGACGCGCCCACGGCGAAATTGCTCTTTGTGCGCGAGGCCTTCAATGCCTGCCGCGAGCGGAACGCGGAAAGACTCCGGTGCCCAACCCAGCGCCGGAGCAACGAAGAGGCGGAAACTTACCAACGTGGAGAGGGGATTTCCCGGCAGACAGATTACCGGCGTGCCGTGGAAAGTAGCGATACCCTGTGGCCCGCCGGGCTGCTGGTCCACATGGCCGAACCAGCCATCGAGCACTTGGCGTACTACTTCAAACTTCCCAGCAGAGATTCCGCCCGAGGTAATGATGGCGTCCGGGTGATGTTGCGCAATGGCGTCTGCGAAAGCGTGGGTTAGGGCCTCCGGGTCATCATCGGTGGTGGTATAGCCCGCGACGTCGATGCCGGCGCGGCGGGCCAATGCCGTCAATAACGGCGCATTGGCGTCAGGAATGGCGGCGCTACCACTGCCGATTTCTGCTCCGCCGGTGCAAATCAGGATGCGGGCGGGGCGGTAGACCTCCACCTCGGCGATGCCTTGGGAAGCAAGGGCGGCCAAGCGGACCGGCGTGAGTTTATCGCCCTGGGCCGCCAGGAGGGCGCCTTCTTCTAAGTCCGAGCCGGCGCGGCGGATGAATTGCCCAGGTGAGGTCTCCGGCACGGTGACACGGTCACCCGGGGCGAGGAATTCTTGTGGTTCGCAGTGCTCAATGGGCACGATGGCTGCAGTTCCTTCCGGCACCTTGGCGCCGGTCATGATGGGGCAGGCCGCGTTGAGTGAACCGTGGAGCACTTGGGCGGGCTCTGTACCGGCGGCGATGGTGGGGCCTACCTGGTAAGTCCCGGCCGCACACTGGGGGAGGGCGTAGCCATCCATTTGTGAATTATCAAAGCGCGGGGAAGGGAAATCAGCGCGGATATCCGCAGCTAAGACCATTTCCTGTGCCTGATTGAGGGCCACGGTGGTTACGTGACGTACGGGCAGGGCCGCGGCGACTTCACGCGCGTGGGCTTCAGGTGTGCGCATGACGGCTAGTTTACCCACGGTCTCGACACGGCAGGGGTGCGTAGGCATAGTAGAAGGCATGTTGACCGTTCACTATTTCGCTGCCGCACGCGCCGCCGCGGGGGTGGCTTCTGAGCAGGTAGACGCCCCCGCTACCTTGGGTGATTTGGTAGTGCAGCTGGGCAAGGACCATACCGGCACCACTGCGGCCGGCATGAGCCTGAAAGAAGTGCTGGGGCGCTGTAGCTTTCTTATCGACGGCGCTGGGAACACCGCCATGGATTCTCCCCTGGCCGGCGTGACCCGCGTGGACGTTCTGCCACCTTTTGCGGGCGGCTAATCGCGCTGGCGCAGCGGACTAGTAAAGAAATTGATGACGCTGCTGACGATGGACAGCACGATGGCGCCGATAATCGCGGCGCCCCAAGAGTCGATGACAAGGTGGCCAATCCCGAGGTCAAGCGTATTGAGCGCCCACTCCACGATGATGAGCGCTGCGCCGTTTATGACGAGGGAGAACAGCCCGAGTGTCAGGCACGTCAGCGGTGCGCCAAGGACGCGCAGCACCGGCGTGACTACGGCATTAATGATGATGAAGACGATGGCAATGGCGATGAAATTTCCGGTTTCGGCCGGAGTGATGGAGATTCCGGGAATGACAGTGACCACGGCCCACAGCGCCACCGCAATGGCAAAGACATTCAGGGCGAAGTTAATAAGCGATCGCATTTAGCCTCCTACGGTTGCATTCCATGCCTTAAGCAAAGTGTCGGTTTCTTCCTCGGTAGTAACGGTAATACGAATTCCCTCGCTAAAGGCGCGAACGAGCACGCCGCGTTCGGCGAGGCGGGCGGCTATCTCCTGCGGAGTGCCAAGACTGGCAAGATTCTGAGCCGGCAGCCACACGTGATTCGCCTCGGAATGCGGCACGCCCCAGTCCTGCAGGGCTGCTTCTAAGCGCTCGCGCTGGACGACGGTCTCCTCGGTACGCTCCCGCAGCGAATCCTGCGCCGCCAGTGCCGCGCGGGCGCCAACCTGTGCCACGGTGCTGGCGGAGAAGGGGATAGCCACCTTATTGAGGGCTTCAATGATATTTTCCGGGCCGAAGGCATAACCGATGCGGACCCCGGCCAGGCCATAAGCCTTAGAGAAGGTGCGCAGGCACACCAGGTTGGGAAAGGTACCCACCAGCTCCGTGCCCAGCGGAGTGTCGGTGGCGCGGTTGTATTCGATATAGGCCTCGTCGAGGGCTACGAGGACGTCGGCAGGCACGGCATCCATGAATGCGGCGAACTCGGCCTTGGTAATCGTGGTACCCGATGGGTTATTGGGATTGCACACGAAGATGAGCCTGGTTTTATCCGTGATTTTCTTCGCCATGGCAGGAAGGTCCACGCGCTGGTCTGTACTGAGCGGAACCGGAATGGGGTGGGCGCCCACCACTTGGGCGAAGATGGGGTAGGCCTCGAAGGAGCGCCATGGGAAGAGGATTTCTTCGCCAGGGGTGGCGGCAATTTCAGCCAACTGTTGGCACAGTGCGGATGAGCCGGTGCCCACCGCCACCTGCTCCTGATCCACGCCCAGGTGCGCGGCTAGGTCCTCGCGCAGTGCGGTGGCCGCAATATCCGGGTAGCGATTAGCCTGTGCGGCTGCCTCTGCCATGGCCGCGGCCGCTTCTGGCAAGGGCGGGTGAGCCGTCTCGTTAGAGGAAAGCTTGAGTGCGTCATCGTTGCGCGCACCAGCGACATAGGCAGGGATGGCTTTCAGATCGGGGCGAATCATGCCTACCACTGTAGGGCCTGCGCCTTTGCTACGGAAGCGAAAGCAGGGGGCTAGTTTGGCAGCGACGGGGTAGGCAGGTATTCTCAAACGAGGTTCCTTGTGAACCGTGGAGATGTGCCAGAGCGGCCGAATGGGGCTCCCTGCTAAGGAGTTGACCCTTCTGGGGTCCGGAGGTTCGAATCCTCTCATCTCCGCCAATTAATCCCGAGCGAGTGTGCTCGGGATTTTTTATTCGGGTTTTATTCTCGCCGGCGCCGTGAAGCGGAGAAATCTGCTATTTGCGCTGGTACTTGGCGCAGCGGCGGAAGAGCGTGAGCATGCCGGTGCCGAAGATGAAGCTTCCGGTAAAAGCCGCAGCGCGCAGGGAAGTGACCTCGTGGAAGAGGGCAGGCACCATGAGAATGGCGATAACAGAGCTAATGACTCCTAGGACGAGGAAAGTAATCGTCACGATAGGTCCCAGTGTGGATTGCTGCGGCATGGGGGTCAGTCCTTTCATCACTCAATTCTGATGAAAATAACTCTAGGTTGCCCTCCCAGGAGCTGCAATAGGAAATTCTTAAGGGATCAAGCAGGGCCTTAGGATTCTAGGGCAGGAAAGACCTCGTCGCGCAGTAGGTGGGCGAGCTCGCGATTTGGGTTGGTGGGGTCTACCCATGCGACTTCCGCAATCTCTGCGGCTGCGCGGGCAAGGATTGGGCGAGGATAGGTAAAGATGTGGCCGCGCACGGTTTCGCCGGGTTCGTTGGCGGCCGGCGCGTCGAAGGTGCCGAGCGGGGAAAGCTCCGGGAGGCGGACCTCCACACCGATTTCCTCTGCGACCTCGCGGGCTGCGGCCTGTGCGGGGGTTTCGCCAGCCTCAAGCTTGCCGCCAGGTAACTGGAACTTGGTGGACGAATCCTTGCGCACGGTGAGGACATGGCCAAAGGAATTACGGAAAACTACGGCGGCAACTTCAATCATGGGCCCGACTATAACTCGCTGCGGCGGGTTAGTTCAGAATGCCGGGTGCCCACTCGCGCTCCACTTGGGCAAGCGCTGCTTCTATTTGTTGCTCTTTCAAGCCGATGTCGGGAGTACCGGCGGATACCGGGTCACCGGCGAGCACGGCAAGTAGTGTCCAGCCATTATTAACGCTGGGGCTCACACGCAGATCGTCGGGGTTTTCCGCAATGGCAGTGCCATCTGACCTCATCAATTCAGGCGGATAGTCGACAGCTTTCACGGTTGCGAGCTCTGGTAGTACTTCCGTGGAGCCATCAGGAAAGAACACCATGATGCGCGCCCGGTGGAAGTAATAGTGGTCATCGCCTACAGGGTTCTTTTCTTCCTTGGTATCACAGTGGTAGAAGTTTCCCACCAGCACGGGATAAAACTCGAGCCAGTTATTGGCCCACGCTGTGCGGAGCAGAGTGCGCTCATTGTGGGTCGAGGCCAGCCAGCGAACGGGCTTGGAAATGCCGAATGCGATGATGGACAGGCTGATGAGCAAGGCGATGCGGAAATCGAGCCCGGTAAGAGCAAAGGGGAAGAATCCCAGAATTACGATGCTACCCATATGGAAGAGCTGGAAGAGGAAGTCGAATTTCGTATGGTTCTTGGAGGGGCACGGGCCGTTGTTAAAAACGGTCTCGCGCAAGCCGGTGGCATCGGGGCGGGTATTTGGGGTGCTGACGCGCTTGATGTTCTCTTTGCTGAAAAACTCGTCCTCGTGCGGGGAGGATGGCACGTAGTTGCACAAGCGCAGGTTCATAGGGGATGGATGCTCCTTGGCTCAGGGGGCTGGCCTGTGCCTATGAGGCTACGGTAAGGCGAAGCGTTGCGTGGGCCTGTCGCGACGCAAGAGACAAATGAATATAAAGTGGTGCCCATGAGTGACTCGAGGTTTCCCCGTTCGGTGTTTGCAGTTGGCACCGACCCTGATCCGCGTTTCACGCTCGCTAATGAGCGCACGTTCCTGGCGTGGATTCGCACTTCCCTGGCGTTGATTGCTGGCGGAGTAGCACTTGAGGCCTTTGACGTTCCGCTGCCAGGCACCCTGCGTGCCGCGGTATCGGTCTTCATGTTGATAGTCGCCATTATCTTGCCCGTGGTGGCGTGGGGGCATTGGAAGCAATCAGAGCGCGCAATGCGAGAGAATCGATCGCTACCGTTTAGTTTCGGCCTTCCGGTCCTTGTTGCTGTAATCGTGGTGGTGGCTGGTGCGCTTTTGGTAGGCGAGTTCCTTGTCTAACCAGCCCTTTGATCCTGGTCTGCAACCAGAGCGCACGCGCCTGTCTTGGCAGCGCACCCTTTTGGCGCTTTCCTTAGTGTTGCTAGGCGTGATGCGGGCGGTGAGTGTGCACGTCTTTTTGCCGCTCGTCCTCCTTGCCGCCGGGGTGCTGGCGCTGGTCTTGGCGGTGTGGCAACGTGCCTCGCTTGTCGACGTCGCCCTGTCTTCCCAGGCTCCCCTTCCGCATGCAATCATTTTGGCCAGTACTGCCGGTCTGGTGTCTTTGCTGGCAGCCTTCGCCCTGTGGGGTCTATTCCTGTAGTTATCTCGGTGTCGTCATTGAGGTGGCTTCTGGGCGTCGTCATGCGGCCAGGGAGGATCTCTGGCGGATTTTCTGGGCAAATGGCGTAGTCTAAGAAGGCTGAAGTCAATAACCTGGGGCTGGAAAGGCGGGTAGGCCATGGCGGAGACCACCGAGCGGGCTAGCGATATTGTCGAGGCATGGCTCAAGCAAGAAGACGCCATTGACCCCACCAAGGCCCCGCGCCTCCAGGAACTCCTGGAGAGGGTGCCCCTGCAGGAACTCATCGCCGTCGTCGAGCGGCAAAATGCCGTCCGGTCGGCCTTGGCCCTGCGCTTGCTGCCGCGCCAGAAATCAATCGTCGTCTTTGATGCCCTCGATGCAAAGCACCAGGCCGATATCATCGATGAGCTGGGCAATGCTGATGTCTATGAGTTCTTCGACGAGCTTGATCCGGAAGACCGCGTGGCTTTGCTGGATGAGCTGCCCGCGGAGATTGCGGACCGGCTGCTGCGCTCACTGACTCAATCCAAGCGCGATGTCACGGGCGTGGTGTTGGGCTATGTCAAGGGATCGGTGGGGCGCCGAATGTCGCCCGAGGTGCCTGGAATCCACCCGGACATGAGCGTTAGGGACGCGCTGTTTAAACTGCGGGAGACCGCACATGAGCTGGAAACCATCTACACCGTGCCCATTACCCGCGAGGATAGGCGTCTTGTGGGAGTGGTGAGCCTGCGCGAAATCTTCACCGCTGATTCCGCGCTGACCATGGCCGATATTATGCACGATCCCATTTTTGCCCGTGCTAGTGCTGACGCGGAAGAAACCGCGCGTTGGTTCCTCCCATTGGACATTCTTGCACTGCCAATCGTGGATGATTCGCACCGCTTGGTTGGTCTGCTGACGTGGGACGATGCTACGGACATTGTGGAGGAAGAAGATAGCGAGGACTCCGCTCGTGCTGGCGGTACCGAGGCCCTTCAACAGCCGTACCTATCCACGCCTTTGCTCAAGCTGGTGCGCTCGCGCATCGTATGGCTGCTCGTGCTAGCAGTTTCTGCGCTGTTGACTGTGCAAGTATTGGACTCCTTTGAAGGCACGCTGGCCAAGGCCGTGGTTCTCTCACTATTTATCCCGCTGCTGACCGGCACCGGTGGCAATACCGGCAATCAGGCTGCCACCACTGTGACCCGTGCTTTGGCGCTGGGCGATGTCCGCACCCGCGACCTCGTTGCCGTTTTGTGGCGCGAGCTACGCGTCGGCATGTTGCTAGGTGCCGTGCTCGGCTTGGCGGGACTGGGCCTGGCTACGCTGGTTTATGGCATGAGCATCGGCCTAGTCATCGGTTCGACGCTGTTTTTGATTTGCTCGATTTCTGCGACCGTAGGCGGGCTGATGCCCATCGTGGCTAAGACCATCGGTGCCGATCCGGCGGTCTTTTCTAACCCGTTTATCTCTACCTTCTGTGATGCTACGGGCCTCATTATTTACTTCCTGATTGCCAAGACCGTGCTGGGAATTTAACCCATCCTTCATCGATCGGGGGTGGAGGAGTGGTGGAGCCATTTCTGGTTTTAGGCAGGTGTGGTGTGTGCTATTCGGGGGTGCGGGGGTGGTTTATTGTGACGGGATATGGTTTCTGCGTCACATGTTTTGTATGGTCAGTGCATGCTTCGCAGTGAATTAGATAACTTTCTATTTGCTGTCTAGGCCAGCTAATAACCTGGGAAGTACGGAGCATATCCCTCAGCACAGTCCTCTCTTAGTGAAGGAGCGCGCGGTATGACCACCCCGCATACTCACGAATCCACCGCCCACACCGAAGGTGACGAAGCCCCTAAAGTCCCACGCGGCGAATGGCGCCGGCAGTTTATTGGCCTCTTCGTGGGCTTGGCATTGGCGGTACTTGTCTTCTTTATCTTCCCCTCCAATGCCATCGAGACAGTCCAAGGCTCCTCTGGCGCAGATCCGGAAGCCGAGTACACGCTTGGTGCCATCCGCGCTGTTGCAGCGGTGACGATCCTTATGGGCGTGTGGTGGATGACTGAAGCTATTCCGCTCGCTGCCACCGCGCTGCTTCCGTTGGTTGTTTTCCCTCTAGCTGGCGTCGGATCAATCAAGGAAGTAGGCGCCCCGTATGCCTCCGCCACCATTTTCTTGTTCATGGGTGGCTTCCTCATCGCGCTGTCCCTGCAGCGCTGGAACCTGCACCGCCGCTTGGCCCTCTATGTGGTGAAGGTGATTGGTACCTCTCCCAAGCGCCTCATCTTGGGCTTTATGCTGGCCACCGGATTTTTGTCCATGTGGGTTTCTAATACGGCTACGGCCGTGGTCATGTTGCCTATTGGTACCTCGGTGCTCGCGCTGACCGCAGAGACCGTAGGCGGCTGGGAGAAGCAAAAGAAATTTGCCACGGCCCTCATGCTGGGCATTGCTTATTCCGCGTCCATTGGTTCGCTGGGCACGCTCATCGGCACCCCGCCGAATGCCTTCCTGAACGCGTATATGGCCGATACCTGGGGCGTTACCCTTGGCTTTGGTCGATGGATGGCGGTCGGTGTACCGCTCGCCGTGATCTTCTTGCTGATTGCTTGGGCACTACTTATCACCATTTTCAAGCCAGAGATGAAGGATATTCCGGGCGGCCGCGAGCTTATCGACGATGAAATTAAGGCCCTCGGCCCTTGGACCCGCCCTCAGATTATGACCGGCATCATCTTTGTTCTGGCCGCCGCAGCGTGGGTAATCCTGCCGCTGGTGCTTAAGGAATTTGAGAACTATGACGATGCCATCGTGGGTATCGCTGCCGGCATCGTGCTCTTTATTCTCCCGGCGGATAATCAGCGTCGCACTCGACTGCTCGACTGGAAGACTGCCAATGAGATGCCGTGGGACGTTCTCTTGCTCTTCGGTGGTGGCCTATCGCTGTCCTCGGTCTTTAATTCTTCCGGACTGTCCCTGTGGATTGGTGAGATGGCCAAGGGGCTGAGCGTCCTCCCAGTTGTCCTTATCGTCGCCGCCGTAGCCGCACTAGTGCTCTTCCTGACTGAGATCACCTCTAATACCGCAACGGCTGCCACCTTCATTCCAATCATGGGCGGCGTTGCCGTGGGTGTTGGCCTGACCGCGGAGGGAGATATCAACGTCCTTCTGCTCACCATTCCGGTGGCGCTCGCGGCAACCTGTGCATTTATGCTCCCCGTGGCTACCCCGCCGAACGCCATTGCCTATGGCTCTGGCTACGTCAAGATTGGCGAGATGATCAAGGGCGGTCTCGGACTCAATATCATCGGCATCTTCCTCATTACCCTTACAGTGTATCTGCTGGCAGTGCCTATCTTCGGCCTCTCCATCTAGGGACGTAGCCATTCCCTAATGAAAAACGTTATCATTAGGGAATGGCTACACCCGTTACCGTGCTGTCCGGATTTTTAGGCAGCGGAAAAACCACGCTTTTAAACCACCTGCTTGCTAACCGCGAGGGGCGCAAGCTGGCCGTCATTGTCAATGACTTCTCCGAGGTCAATATTGACGCCGCCCTCGTTGCCGGCGAGGGCCACCTTGAGCGCGGCGAGGATCGCTTTGTCGAGCTATCCAATGGCTGCATCTGCTGCACCTTGCGCGAGGATCTCATCGAATCCGTGGGCAAACTCGCCCGCTCCGGCTGCTTCGATCAGATTGTCATCGAATCCACTGGCATTTCCGAACCCATGCCCGTTGCGGCCACCTTTGAGTGGGAGTTTGAGGATGGCACGACGCTTGCCGAAGCCGCGTCTATCGACACCATGGTTTCCCTCGTTGACGCCTCGACCTTCCTGACGCACTTACGCCGCGGCAAGAGTCTCGCATCCCAGAACATCGAAGCCACGCCTGACGACGACCGCACCGTGGCTGACCTCCTAGTGGACCAAGTTGAGTTTGCTGACCTTATCCTCATCACCAAGACTGATTTGGTTGATGCTGCCGAAACCGAACGGGTCATCGCTACCGTGCGCGCCATGAACCCCCGTGCCCGCGTCGTGATTGTTACCAACGGTGTCATCGACCCGCGACTCGTCCTCGGTGCCCACTTGTATGACACAGCTACCGCTGCCGCCTATCACGGCTACGCCGAAGAACTGGCCAACCCACATACTCCCGAGACCGAGGAATATGGCATCTCCTCGGTGGTCTTTCGTGCGGATCGGCCCTTTAATCGCGAGCGCTTACTTGCCGCCCTGCGGGCCAGTACCGGTCTGGTGCGTTCCAAGGGTTATTGCTGGATCGATACCGATCTGCGCGTCGCGCACGCCTGGCAGCAAGCCGGCCCGAACCTCCAGATCATGCCCGCGTCCCTCTGGGCGGCCAATGGCGTGACCCCTGGTGCTGAAATTGTTCTCATCGGCATTGACTTCGACCACGAGGCCACCCTGCAAGCTTTCCGGGACGCCCTGCTTTCCGACGCCGAAGTTGCCGCCCTCATTCCTTCCTAAAGCCTTCCTGCTTCTCGTGGGTAAACACTAAGTGAACTGGGGATTTGGTAGTTTCCCAGACCGTGGGTATAGTTATTTCTCGTTGCACAGCAGAGCACACGCACTGCTTACCAACGGTCTGCGCCCGTAGCTCAACGGATAGAGCATCTGACTACGGATCAGAAGGTTGGGGGTTCGAATCCCTCCGGGCGCACAAAATGAGCCGCCTTCGGGCGGCTTTTCTTGTATCTAATCTATTTCACAGGTGCCCATCTATGAAGTCTTCCTCATTGCTGCCGGGGCTCATTGCTGGCATTGTTCTTGGCCTCGCACTATGGCTCGGTTCTGGGAGCCTGTGGCTCCTTCTGGGCGGAGTTGTGCTTAGTCTAATATGCGCCCCGCTTCTCAAGCTTGTTGCTGATCCCTCTCGGTCGCGCAAATATCGCGATGATAACTTCCGCGATTAGGCGGATTTTCGCTGCAGTAAAAAGTCTTAAGTAACCCCTTTATAAAATGCAGGACACGTATAAAACGTTCACAGCAACCTTCCAAACAGGTTTAGTAGAAAAAGAAAGTCTTTATTAATAAGGGGACTGCGGCAACGCGCTCCCCTCTGTCTTGAAGGAGAACGCTCGGTGTCCGCATCTTCGCGCATCGTTGGGCTTGATATAGCCCGTTCACTTGCCATTATTGGCATGGTAGTCCTGCACATGGCCTCCCTCGTGTGGCATACCAAAGTCATTCTCAACGGCCTGCCCGCTGCGCTTTTTGCCATTTTGGCGGGCATCACATTGATGATTATTGCCCGCAATTTCACGGTGACGACGCTTCTGCGCATCCTCGCCCGCGGCTGCATAATTACACTCATCGGCCTCGCTCTACTGCCCCTTGGAGGTGAGATTCAGGTCGTCCTAGTAGTAATTGGCATCACCATGATGTTGCTGTGCTGGGTTCCCCCGTTGCACTGGGCCTGGAAGCTAATCCTATTCGCTGCCGCCACCGTAGCCGCGACCGTGAAATACGCTCCGCTGACCCTACCGCAGGTCTACCCACTGCTGGCCTATATCGCATATTTCCTCGCCGGCATGCTGCTCTATGAAATCTATATTCGCAAGCAACGCGCAGCTGCGCAGTGGGTTTCCACTGCGATAGCCGGCATCGTTGCCGCTATCGGTTTTTACTTCCGCTTTACTACGGACATTCCTGGCTGGCTACGTTTTACCGGCCACACCGGCGTCGTGGGTGAGATCGTGCTGTCCATTGCCGTCGCTGCAGTCGTCCTACATCTCTGCCTGCTTGCTGGTCGAGCTGCGTCCAAGCTGGTCTATCCCTTTGCTGCGCTGGGTGCGATGTCGCTGAGCATCTACATCTTGCACGTGCTCACCGCCTACTACTGGCAAAGCCACATCGCCCTGCACAACACCGCCTGGGCCTGTGCCTTCATTGCCCTCTTCCTCGTTATCGCAACCCTGTGGCGCCGCCTGATAGGGAAGGGGCCGGCCGAATGGGCCGTCGCCAAAGCCATTGCCATCGCCGTTCCTGCCGGAAAGAAGGACTAATCATGCAGCACAAAATTTTCCCCGCCTTGCTCGCCGCCAGCATCGTGGCACTGACTGCCGCCCCAGCCACTGCACTCGAACACGGTGATCCAGCAACGGACTCCCCGGAGGCCCGCACCGTCGCCCAACTCAAGATAGGACGCGTGGGTAGTTTCGGTGATTGTACCGGTACTCTCGTGGCCGCCCAATGGGTGCTCTCCGCACGTCACTGCCTCGAGTCCGTGAATAACACGGGCACCCAGGCCCGCATTAACGGAACCACCTACGACACTGATTCCTGGGCACTGTCCCCGCTTTCCGACGCCGCCCTTCTCCACCTCACCGCCCCTGTCACCGATACAAAGCCCGCAGAGATTTCCACCCAAGTTCCGGAACCGGGCAAACGCGGCACACTCTACGGCTGGAGCAGTAGTTCTTCTATGGCGCGCCGCGGTCAGCTGCCCCAAGCGGAAATGGAGGTGGCCGAGCTCCTCGGCGGTAGCCCCGCCGGACCTGCCGGCGCGGACGCTGCCGCGAGCGCCGGTGAGGATACCGATGGCGGAGAAAGCGTTCCCGCGGCCGAGGCTATGCCGGGGCTTAAAGCACCGGAGGGTACAGAAAGCGTGCCAGCCGGCGAGGCGATGCCGGGTGGGGCGATGCCGAGCGGGGCGCCCGATGGCCCGATGCCGCTTATCGAAAGCGCCATCCTTGATGTTCACTCCACCGGCCGAGCCGGTATGCAAGGCGGTGACTCCGGCGGCCCCTTCTTTGTCGACGGTAAACTCGCCGGACTCGCCACGGCGGGCACCGCGAACGGGGACCCAGACCTGCCTTCACCTAGCGCGGCTATTACCACGCTGGCCGGCACCAAGGACTGGATCGAGGGAGTGGTAAGCGGACGCGATAAGGAAGCGATTCTCACCGCGGAAACCACTCCCGAACCGCCGAAAACCCCGCAGACCAGCGCCGACCACGCTTGGCTTTATGCCGAAATAGCAGTGCTAGGTCTTATTGCCGCCGCGGTAGTATCCCGCATTCCCGGCCTACGGGGTCGCAAGCGCTAGAAAATCTCGATGCGCCCACCCAGGGACTCGGACTGGCGCAGCTGCGCCACCCAATTCGGGCCGCCTGGGTGTAGGCGCAGCACCGGGCGGGAAGAAATCTTGACCGGGGAGACCGATTCCTTGCGCGCGCCAGAACGGGCATCGATACGGGTGCGGGCGCGATAACCGGCGTCGGAAAGCTCGGCGATGGAAGGCTCGGGGGAGTCGAGCTTCTCGCGGGCGTCGCGAAGCAGATCCAAGGCCTCGTCCAAAGCCTCCACCAACGCCGGGGCATTGGTTTCGCACATCTGCTGCACTAGCTCCGGCTGCGTACCGGCCACGCGCGTCGCGTCCTTGAAAGAACCGGCAGACAGGGACTGCGCCAAGATTCCGCCGTTATCGCCCACCACGGCGAGAATTTCGGCGAAGACATGCGGCAGGTGGGAAATGCGCGCCACCGCAGCATCGTGGTTAGCTACGCGGATAGGAACCGCCTCCGCGTGCACCATCTGCGTCATGCGTACAACCTCGGTAAAGGTCTCAATCCACTGCTTAGGAATCTTTTCCCCACGCGCCTCGCACTCGGCGGCATAGTCATAAGTAATGCCCCACGCCGCACGGCGGAAGAGGTCCCGCTGGGAGTTATCCCAACCGGACTTGGAGGTGCCCGCCATCGGGTGCCCGCCCACGTAGCGCGATTCCATGCCGCGTTCGAGGACCTGCTGGCGCACCGCGGTCTTTACGGAAACCACATCTGTAATGCCGCAGCTAGGCGCGTGCTCCTGGATGGCATCGAGGACCTCGCCCACTGCGGTCATGGGAACAGCGATGACGATGAGCGCATCTTCGGCTTCCGCGCGGGTCAAAATAGCGGGAAGATCATCGGTGACGTCAAAGCCCTGCTTTACTGCAGTGCGGGCGCCAGAAGTGGAGTGGTTATATCCAAAAACGGGGTGTTTATATCCGGCTAGATCGCGCAGCAAAGAGCCGCCGATGAGGCCGAGGCCAATAATGCAGATAGGGCGTTGAACATCTTGAGAACTCACGGTGACAATTGTGGCACAACACGACTAATCTCACGAGGTATGAGCAACGAAAATTACTCCTTCGCAGTAACCGTCGCCCGTAATACGGGCCAGTGGCTGGTGCGCAGCTTCAACGATGACTTCGAGGATCCGCAGACCTCCATCAATGCGGTGCGCAGCCTGCGCTCTGAGGGCGCTGCGTTCGCGCTGCTGTGCGTGGAGGATGCCTATTTCATCGCCGTGCGCCCCGTGCCGGGCGGGGTGAAGATGCTCATTTCGGATGCCACCTATGGCGTTGATGATGACTTTGCGGCCGATTTCATGGATATCAACGACCATGAAATCCCGGATGTGGACCCTGAAGAGGCCGACCCGTATGGCGAGGGCGATTTCGATATCTTCGCCGATCTCGGCCTATCCGAGGATCAGGTGGGCTACATCATCGACAATGACGAAGACTGGCCTTCTGATATGTTGCTGCGCATCGCCGGCGAGCTCGGCTTCGGCGATGAACTGGAAGACGTCATTGATAACGCCTGAGCCCCTCCAGCGCGCAGAGGCCCGCATGCGCCGCGCCCTGGACGTCGCCAAGTGCACCCCGGCAGGCGATGTACCGGTGGGTGCGGTGCTTTTTGACGCCACCGGAGCCGAACTCGCCACCGGAGTAAACCGCCGCGAGCAACGCGCCGATCCCACTGCCCACGCCGAGGTAGAGGCCATCCGCCAAGCAGTGCGCGTCTATGGAGACGGCTGGCGCCTTTCCGGCTGCGAACTTGTCGTCACCCTAGAGCCCTGCGCCATGTGCGCCGGTGCTTTGCAGGCTGCGCGCGTTTCTTCCGTAGTCTTCGGCGCTTTTGAACCCAAGACCGGCGCGTGCGGCTCGCTTATCGATGTCCTGCGTGCCCCCACCGCCCCCTTTGCCCCGCAGGTTCGCGGCGGCGTTCTGGAAGAGGAATGCGCGATGTTGCTCAGAAACTTCTTCGGCGACCTGCGCTGAAAGTGCGTACACTGGTGCTCATACATTATCCGTCTACTCAAAGGAGTGATTATGGGCGATTTGGAAAACAAGAAGGATGGCCTCGTAGGCAAGGCAAAGGAAGCCTACGGCGAAGCTACCGATAACAAGGACGTAGCTAACGAGGGCAAGGCCGACCAGGTCACCTCCGAGGCTAAGGACAAGCTGTCCGACGCTGCCGAGGGTATCAAGGACAAGGCTAACGAGGTTATCGGCGGCCTGAAGGACGACTAATCCTCATCCGTATTTCTGCATATCGCTGCGCTGGCACCCCGCTGGCGCAGCGATTTTGTCGCTCGGGCGCACTCCCGTAATCTGGAACGCGGTGGCGTGTCCGAGCGGCCGAAGGTGATCGCCTCGAAAGCGATTGTTGGGTAACCCCCAACCGCGGGTTCAAATCCCGCCGCCACCGCACCGAGATCCCGGTCTGTTTGCGCAGGCCGGGATTTTCTTTTTCCCGGCTAGGCCGCGGGGCACGGGGGGAGGGGCCCGGCTGGCCGCCAGCTGTGAAAACTGGGACGCAGGTGGCTTCGCGATAGGGGATTATAGGGTGCGGCCACTACACTAGGGCGAAGTTCACCCCGTCCCCCACGTGAATGCGAAGGTACATCTACCCGTGGCTACATTGCTTTATCGTCTTGGGCGCTGGTCTTTCCTCCATAAGTGGAAGGTCATCGTGGCATGGCTGCTGCTGCTCGCCGCCGTTGGCGGTGCCGCCGCCTTGCTGATGAAACCGATGACGAGCGAGTTCTCCATTAAGGGAACCCCGTCTATCGATGCCACCTATAAGACCATGGACCTCTTCCCAGAGGGCGGCAACCCTGCCAATTCACCCTCGGTCAACGTGGTCTTCAAGGCCCCAGATGGCCAGAAGCTTTCTGATCCAGCAAACCGCGAGGCCATCGACGCCACCATCTCCTACCTCGAGGACAACCTGAAGATGGGCGATACCACGCGCTTTGGCAACCCACTTGAGGTCTCGCCCCGTCTGCAAGATCAGGTCATCCACCAATTCACGGATATGGGGCTGCCGGAAGCATCCGCCCGCGCTGACGCGGATAACCTCGCCATGGTCAACGATGACGAGACCATTGCGTATACCACCTTCAATTTTGACGCCGAGTCGCCTTATAGCGTGGAGCAAGCAGATAAAGACACCGTCACCGAGGCGATGAATATCGCCCGCGACCGCGGCCTTACCGTCGAAGGCAATGGCGCCGGCTTTGGCGATGAGATCGCGGTCAACTCCACCTCCGAGATCATCGGGCTGGGCGTCGCTTTCCTCGTGCTCATTTTTACCTTCGGCTCGCTGGTGGCCTCGGGGATGCCATTGGTTTCCGCCGTCATTGGCGTGGGACTCGGCGCGCTGGGCATGTTTATTGCCACCCACTGGATTGAGCTCAATAATATGACCCCGGTTCTGGCCATCATGATCGGCCTGGCTGTGGGCATCGACTATGCGCTGTTTATTCTTTCGCGCTACCGCGCCGAGCGCCGCCGCATGGATGGGCCCGATGCCGCAGGCATGGCGGTGGGTACGGCCGGCTCCTCCGTGGTCTTTGCCGGCGCGACGGTCTTTACCGCGCTCTTCGCGCTCATCATTGCGCGCATTGGCTTCCTCACGGCCATGGGCTTGGCCGCCGCCGGCACCGTCGCGATCGCCGTCTTGGTCTCGCTCACGCTCATCCCTGCGATGCTGGGCTTGCTGGGCGATAAGGCCTTCCATGGCCGAATCCCCGGCGTGGCCGGCAACCCGACCCGCAAGGGCAAGCGCCGCCGCGGGCCCACCATGGGCAACCGGTGGGTGCGTTTAGTCCAGAAGGTGCCCGGCCTGGCTATGGCGCTGGTCGTGCTCTCCTTGGGGGCTATGACCGCGCCGGTACTCCAGATGGAGCTTGCCCTTCCGGCCGATACCACGTCGAACCCCGATACCACCCAGCGCAAGGCCGCCGACATCATGTCCGAGGGCTTTGGCCCCGGCGTCAACGGTCCTTTCCTCGCCGTGGTCGATGCCCACACGGTCAACGCGGAATCCGGCGCCTTGGCCCCGCTTGTCGACGCCCAGTCCCAACCCGAACCAGCCCCAGCCCCCGCACCCGCTCCCGCGCCGGAGCAGGACGCGGCCGAGAATGCTGCCCCCGAAGAGGAGATGCCTGAGCAGCCGCTGGGGGACCAGCCCTCAGCCGAGCCGGAGATCGCCCCGGCCGCTGAGGTGGTAGACACCTCCGCAGAGGATAAGGCCGCGCTCGCGTCCTTCCTCTACACCGCGGACCAGCTCAAGGGCTTGGGCGGGGTGAAGCACGCGCAGATTGTCGGCCTGAGCCAGGACAAGCGCGCCGCACAGATAATGGTTACCCCTGAAACCGCGCCCACGGACGCCGCAACGGTGAACGTTGCGCACGCGCTGCGCTCGGCCACCGGCGAGATCGAGGACGCCACCGGTACCGACATCGGCCTGACCGGCCTGACGGCCGTGCAGCTCGATATCACCGAGCGCCTCGAGGAAGCCATGGTGCCGTACCTGGCCATCGTCGTGGGCCTGGCCATTGTGCTGCTGCTGTTGGTCTTCCGCTCCATCTTGGTGCCGCTGGTTGCGGGCTTGGGCTTCCTGCTGTCCGTCGGCGGCGCCTTCGGCCTGACCGTCCTGGTCTGGCAGGAAGGCCTGTGGAACCTGGTGCCCGCGCCGGGCCCGCTGATTTCCTTCATGCCCATCTTCCTCATCGGCGTGACCTTTGGCCTCGCGATGGACTACCAGGTCTTCCTGGTCACCCGCATGCGCGAGCACATTTCTCGCCACCCGGAGGGCACCGGCGGGCGTTATAGCGCCGTCGACGAGGCCACCATCACCGGCTTTACCCAAGGCGCCCGCGTGGTAACGGCCGCAGCCATCATTATGATTTCAGTCTTCGTGGCGTTTATTAACCAGCCGCTGCCATTTATCCAGATCTTCGGCTTTGCCTTGGCCGCTGGCGTGCTTTTCGACGCCTTCTTTATCCGCATGACCCTCGTCCCCGCCACCATGTTCCTTATGGGCCGCGCGACGTGGTGGATGCCAAAGTGGCTGGCCAAGATTCTGCCCACCCTGGACATCGAAGGCACCGCCCTGGAAGAAGAATGGGAAGCTAAACACGCCACCCCAGCCCCTATCCCTGCAGACAAGGAAGAAGAATAGAAATGGACTTGAGCTTCGACATCGGCAAGCGCCTGCCCGAAGGTCCCGGCAAGCACGGCCGCAGCGGTGTCATCCACACCCCACACGGCGATATTCAGACCCCGGCCTTCATCCCGGTGGCCACTAAAGCCACGGTAAAGACCCTGACTCCGGAGCAGATTCGCTCCACCGGCGCGCAAGCCATTTTGTCGAATGCGTACCACCTTTACCTGCAGCCAGGCCACGACATCGTGGACGAGGCCGGCGGAGTGGCCGAGTTTGAAAACTGGCACGGCCCGACCTATACCGACTCCGGCGGCTTCCAGGTGATGTCGCTGGGCGTAGGTTTCAAGAAGGTCCTTGCGATGGATATCGCGGAACTTAGCGATAAGGACATCCGCGCGGCAAAGAAAGAGCGCATGGCGCAGGTGGACGAGGACGGCGTGGATTTCAAATCCGTTATCGACGGCTCCAAGCACCGTTTCACCCCCGAGAAGTCCATGCAGATCCAACACGGGCTGGGGGCAGACATCATGTTCGCCTTCGACGAGCTGACCACGCTCGTTGATACGCGTACCTACCAGGAAGAATCCGTCGCGCGCACGCACCGCTGGGCTAAGCGCTGCCTGGATGAGCACGACCGCCTCACTCGCGAGCGCACCCATAGGCCGAAGCAGTCCCTGTGGGGCGTCGTTCAGGGCGCGCAGTATGAGGACCTGCGCCGCCAGGCCACCCGCGGCCTGCTCGACCTCGACTACGCCGCCCGCGAGGAAGGCAAACGCGGCTTTGGCGGTTTTGGCATCGGCGGCGCGCTGGAGAAAGAAAACCTGGGCACCATTGTCGGCTGGGTCTGCGATGAGCTACCCGAGGATAAGCCGCGCCACCTGCTCGGCATCTCCGAGCCGGACGATATTTTCACCGCCGTCGAGGCCGGTGCCGATACCTTCGACTGCGTGGCGCCGACCCGCTTGGCGCGTCGCGGCGGCGTTTACACCCTCGACGGCCGCATGAACCTCACCAATGCGCGCTTTAAGCGCGATTTCGCTGGGGTCGACGAGGAATTCGGCGGCTACGTATCTGAGAATTACTCCCGCGCCTACCTGCACCACTTGCTCAAGGCGAAGGAATTCCTCGCAGGCACGCTGTGCACCATCCACAACGTGGAGTTCATGATTCGCCTGGTGGATAATATCCGCGCCGCCATCGACGGCGGCTACTACGAGGCCTACCGCGATGGATTCCTCGGCCGCTACTACGCCGGCAAGTAGTCCTCGCGCTTTTTAACCCACGAGATAACCATGGCCGTCACCGGCAGCATGACGGCCTCCATCAGGGTCTTCCACACGAATCCCACGATGACGTAGTTGATGAAACCACCCACCGTATCCACGCCGATTACCGGCGCGGCGATGGCGCAAAACAGCAGCGTATCGCCGAATTCGCCCACCACGGTAGAGGCGATAAGGCGCGCGAAAAGCCCCTTTTCGCCCGAGCGCTTCTTCATCGCAGTCAGCGTCCAGGCATTGAGTAGCTGGCCCACGAGATAGCCGGCTAGCGAGGCGGCCAGAATCTGCGGCATCAGGCCAAGCGTGGCCGCGAAGGCCTCCTGGCCCTCATAGAAATCGGCCGCCGGCAGCCAAATGGCGATATAGAAGCACACGGCCGCCAAGATGGCCATCGCGAAGCCGATGTAGACCGCGCGCCGGGTGGATTTAAAGCCATAGCACTCGGAGAGCACGTCGCCGACGATATAGGCCAGCGGGAATAGAAAGAAGGCACCGTCGGTCACCAGCGGGCCGAGCTGGACGCCCTTGGTGGCGTTGATATTGGAAATCAGGAAGGTCACCACAAACACGGTGACCAGCCAAGGGTAGAGAGTAGAGCGGACGGGAATGAAGCGCACTTCAGCGCCGTTCGTTTTTTCCATGCCCGCCATTGTGCCAGCCCGTAGACTGTGGGCATGAATTCTGCGACCACCGGCGCCGGCCGCTACGCGCCGAGCCCCTCGGGGGATCTGCACTTCGGCAACCTCCGCACGGCGCTTCTGGCGTGGCTTTTTGCCCACTCGACGGGGCGGCGCTTTGTGGTGCGCGTGGAGGACATCGATAAGCAGCGCTCCTCCCAGGAATCGGCCGAGCGCCAGCTGGCGGACCTGCGCGCGCTCGGACTGGACTGGGACGGCGAGGTCATCTACCAGCACGATCGCGACGCTGCCTATGAGCAAGCCTTGGACCAGCTGCCCACCTACGAGTGCTATTGCTCGCGTAAGGACATCCGCGAAGCCTCCCGGGCCCCGCACGCCATCCCCGGCCAGTACCCGGGCACCTGCCGCAACCTCACCGAAGACCAGCGCGCGGCCAAGCGTGCCGAGCTTGCGGCCCAGAATCGCCAGCCCGCCCTTCGCCTGCTTGCCGACGTCCCCACTTTCACCATCCACGACGCCCTCCACGGCACCTATACCGGCGACGTGGATGACTTCATCCTGCGCCGCGGCGGCCAAGACACCGGCTGGGCGTATAACTTGGCCGTCGTCGTCGACGATGCGTTCCAAGGTATCGACCAAGTCGTCCGCGGTGATGATCTGCTCTCCTCCGCGCCGCGCCAGGCCTACCTGGCCTCGCTGCTCGGCATCGCAGCGCCGGAGTATATCCACGTCCCGCTCGTGCTCAATGAATCTGGCGATCGCCTAGCCAAGCGCGACGGTGCGGTGACCATGCGGGAAATGGGGGAGGTGGGGGACGTCGTCAAACAGCTGGCGGCCTCCCTGGGATATGAAGCCGACAGCGCCGCAGAGCTGCTCGCGCAATTCGAACCCGATCGCTTGCCTCCTGATCCCTATACCTGGCACGGGTAAAATCTGGGCCCATGGACGTTCTTTTGGTGCTCATTGGGCTCATGCTGCTGACCGTGTTCGTCGTCGCCATTGGCGACAAAATTGGGCTGCCGTGGCCGGCGTTGCTGACGATCATCACCGCCTGCGCCGTCTTCGTGCCGGGGCTACCCAGGTTTGAACCGCCCACCGAGCTCATCCTGCCGATTTTCCTGCCGCCGCTGTTGTGGGCGCTGGCCCGGCGCACCTCGTGGGGCGTTATCCGTGAACAATGGGTGACTATCTTGAGCCTGTCCGTGCTGTTGGTTGTCGCCACCACGCTGGCCGTCGGTGCCACGGCCTACGCCTTCTTGCCCGGCATTAGCCTGGCCGCCGCCATCCTCATCGGTGCGGCCATCGCCCCACCGGACCCCGTCGCAGTCGATGCCGTGGCCGAGCCCGCCGGCATCCCGCGGCGCATCATCACCACCTTGCAGACCGAAGGCCTGTTTAACGATGCCGCCTCTATCGTCGCCTTCAATCTTGCCTTGACGGCCGTAACCCAAGGCGATGAGCTCTCCTTTGGCGGCGGCGTGCTGAACTTCTTCTACTCTGCATTCGTCGCGGGCGGCCTGGGGTGGATCGTCGGCCGGCTGGTGGCACTGTTTATCACCCACGTCCACGACGTCACCGCGCGCAACGCGCTGACCTGGGTGACGCCGTTTGCCGTCTACCTCATCGCGGAGGAACTCGGTGCCTCCGGCGTTATCGCCGTGGTTATCGCGGCCGTAGAACTTAATTCCCGGGCCGATATCCAGGCCGAGGACCGCCTATCCGGTCAGTCCTTCTGGGAGACCATCGAACTGCTCTTTACTGGCGTGGCCTTCGGACTCATTGGCCTGACGGTCAATACCGCCATCGGCGAAGTGGGCTCGGACCTGTGGCATTCGGTGGTCGTGGGCGTCATCTTGTCCCTCGTGGCCTTTGTTGTCCGTTTGGTGTGGATGTATGCCTATTACCGCATCAACGTCTCCCGCGGCCGCCCACGGGTTGCGCCGCTGCGCCTGCAAGAGGTACTGCTGATGACGTGGTCCGGCATGCGTGGACTTGTCACTTTGGCGCTGGTTTTGTCCATCCCGGCGGGCGTGTTTAGTTTCCACCATGAGCTCGCCGTCATCGCGTTGACGGTCTTGCTGGCCACGATGGTGGTGCCCGGCCTGCTCTTGCCGTGGTTGATGGAGCGACTCGACCTCACGGAAGCCTCCCAGATTGCCAGCGATAAGATGCGCGCTGCCGTGGTTGGCCGTGCGCGTGCGGCCAGCATCGAGGCACTGTCGAACTTCCGGCCGGATGGGCATATCGCGCCCGACGCCGAAAAGGTGGATCCGGAAATTTCCGCCAACGTTATCCAATGGCTGGAAGACCGGATTGGTGATGGCGAGGATGTTTCCGAAGACTCCCGCAAGCAACGCGCCTGGCAGTTCCGCCACGTAGCTCTGGAGGCCCGCCGGACCGCTCTGACGGCGGCACAGGAGGAGCTGCTGCGCATGCGCGGCTACCGCGCCTATAACCCGGCCATCGTGGACGAGGTGCTGGAAGAAATCGACCGCATGGTCCTAGGCACCAAGCGCCACTAGGCTGGGCGGCATGAATGCCTTCGATTATGCGCAGCTAGAGGACGCGCTGGATTATCTCTATGACTTCCTCGACCAGGATCTGGCGGATCGCGTGCGTGCCGAGCGTGAATACGTTCCAGAGGGGATGGAAGGCTTGCTTGCCGACGACTCCCTCGACGACTACGTCTGGCTGTGGATCAAAGACTCAGGCCCGAACGGCTTCCGGCAGTACCTGCGCGACGGAGGCTATCCCGAGGCCGAGGTCGCCCAGGCCTTCCTCTGGGCGCGCACTGAGTGGGGCATGAACACCCCGCCGCATATTGCGTGGCTAAAAGAAGACGGCTACGAACCGCCGGTCATCGATTAGCGGCTAGCGCGGCGTCGGCTAGCGCGGCCGAGCGCAGGTATAACAAAAATCCCGGCTCCGTTGCTATGCAGCACGAGCCGGGATTTCCTGTGGCGGAGGATGTGGGATTTGAACCCACGAGGGGCGTGAACCCCGCACGCGTTCCAGGCGTGTGACATAGGCCGCTAGTCGAATCCTCCGAGAAGAAACATTAGCAGCCGTGGCAATTATTTTACCAATCGCCAGGTCAGGGCGTGTTTTCGGGGAATTTTAACCGTTGTGTGGTGGCTAGGTATCGAGAGCGATACCCGCGAGCGGCGGAGGGCTGCGCCGCCGGAGTCCCATTTGGCTAAACCGGCGCTCGGGCGTTAAAGTATGGGACAGGATTCCGCGTGGCGTCCATCCTCTGAACTCCCCCAGGGCAGGAATGCAGCAAGGGTCAGGAGGCTCTGACGGGTGCGCGGGGTCCCCTTTTTGTATGGCGTGCGTTACTATTGGGGGCTAAAAGTCGCCCTATACATGGAAGGTAGACATACGCATGTCGCTTCTTACTTTGGAATCGTCCGAACTAACTGAGCTCGCCGCTCAGGTCCGTAAGGACTACGAGGACCTTAAAGCTAAGGGCCTGAAACTGGATCTGACCCGCGGCAAGCCAGCGAAGGCGCAGCTAGACCTCTCCAATGATCTCCTCGCCCTGCCAGGCCTGGGCCATTACACCGACGCTGCCGGAAACGACCTGCGTAACTACGGTAACCAAAAGGGCATCAAGGAACTGCGCGATATCTGGGGCAAGCTGACCAACATGGATCCCGAGCTGCTCGTGGCCGCAGACTCCTCCTCGCTGAACATCATGTTCGACCTGATTTCGTGGGCGTTTCTCTTCGGTACCAATGACTCCGCGCAGCCGTGGAGCAAGGAAGAAAAACTCAAGTGGATCTGCCCAGTGCCGGGCTATGACCGCCACTTTGCCATCACGGAGCAATTTGGCTTCGAGCTGGTGACGGTACCGATGGAGGAAGACGGGCCGGATGTAGAGGCCGTCGAAAAGCTGGTGGCGGACCCGACAGTCAAGGGCATGTGGGTGGTGCCGATGTTCGCCAACCCCACCGGCGCTGTGATTTCTGAGGATAAGGCTCGTCGCCTCGCCCGTATGCAGGCCGGCGCACCGGATTTCCGCATCGTGTGGGATAACGCCTACGCCGTGCATACCTTGACTGAAGAATTCCCGGAAATCCTGCCGATTCTGGATATCGCCGCGGAAGAAGGCCACCCGAACCGCTTCTGGGCCATGTCGTCCACTTCGAAGATCACCTTCGCGGGCGCGGGAGTGGGTTTCTTCGGCACCTCGGAGGATAACCTCGAGTGGTACCTAGAGCATGCCGGCATTCGCGGCATCGGCCCGAATAAGATCAACCAGCTCGCGCACCACGAGTTCTTCGGCTCCGCAGAAGGGGTGCGCGCGGTGATGCGCCGCCAAGCCGCGCTGATTAAGCCGAAGTTCGATGCGGTGCTGCGCATCCTGGAAAAACGCCTGGGCGAGTACGAGGTGGCGCAGTGGACCAACCCGAAGGGTGGCTACTTCATCTCCCTCGACGTTGTCGACGGCACCGCCAACCGCGTCTGGGAGCTTGCGCGCGACGCCGGCATCCTGCTTACCCAGGCGGGCTCAGCCTTCCCTTATGGCCAGGACGACAATGACCGCAATATCCGCCTCGCCCCAACCCTGCCGCCGCAGGAAGAGGTCGAGACCGCGATGGACGGCGTCGCTACCTGTGTGCTGCTTGCCGCCGTGGAGAAGCTGGGGGCCTAAAATCAACGCCGACGAGTCTGCCCTGTGGCTGAGCGAGATTATCCCGGCGCCGCTGGAGTTCCGCTACGTCGATGAGCGCCGGCTAGGCCTCGCCGCGCTTGCCGACGCCCAATCGCTCGCCCTCACCACCACCTTCAACAACACCGACACCGGCCTGCAGAGCCAGGACGACGGCACCGATGTGCGCTGCGAGCTGTTGACGGTGGCGCGTACCGGGCAGCCCGAGGTGGCTGCCGCCGTAAACGCCGCGGCCGATACTTTCGAGAAGGCCGACGGTCTGCTTCCGGCGCAGCCGGGCGTGATGCTGCCGTCCATCCTCGACGCGCCGGGAATTACCGTGCACCACGGACTCTTCATCGCGCCGTACCTGTGGGGCGGGCAGACCCCGCAATTTCGCGAAGAGGGCCGCCTGACCCTCATCCTGCAGCTGGTCATGCTGACGGATTCGGAATATGCGTTTGGGGTAGAAGAGGGCGTCGGCAAGCTGCAGGGGGCAGTGGCCGAGCAGGGCATTGACCTGCTGGACTGGTCGCGCGAGGGTTAGCCGGTAAACTGGCTAACCGTGGCTTTATACCGGAAATACCGTCCAGCAACGTTTGCGGAGGTCGTGGGCCAAGAGCAGGTCACCACGCCGCTATCCGCCGCCCTCGATGCGGGGCGCATCAACCACGCCTATCTCTTTTCCGGCCCGCGCGGCTGCGGCAAGACCTCCTCGGCGCGAATTATGGCCCGTTCGCTCAACTGCGAGCACGGGCCGACCTCGATGCCGTGTGGCAAGTGCGATTCCTGCGTCTCCCTGGCCCCCGGCGGCCCCGGAAACTTGGACGTGACGGAGCTTGACGCCGCCTCGCATAATGGCGTGGAAGACATGCGGGAGCTGCGCGATCGCGCCTACTACGCGCCGGCCGAATCGCGCTACCGCATCTTCATCATCGACGAGGCGCATATGATTTCGCCCTCCGGCGCTAACGCGCTGCTCAAGGTAGTGGAGGAGCCGCCGGAGCACGTCATTTTCATCTTCGCGACCACGGAGCCGGAGAAAATTATCGGCACCATTCGCTCGCGTACCCACCACTATCCCTTCCGCTTGCTGACCCCGCCGGCCATGAAGGGCTTGCTGCAGCGCACCGTCGCGGCCGAGGGCGTGCATGTCGAGGACGCCGTATACCCCATGGTCATTGAGGCGGGCGGTGGTTCCCCGCGCGATACGTTGTCCTTGCTGGACCAGCTGCTGGCCGGCGCCGGGCCCGATGGCCTGACCTATGACCTCGCCCGGCCGCTTCTGGGTGTCACCGATGTTTCGCTGCTTGACGACGCCATCGACACCCTCGCCAACCAAGACAAACCCGGCCTCTTTGCGATGGTGGACCATGTCATCGAGGCCGGCCACGACCCGCGTCGCTTCGCTATCGATTTGCTCGACCGCCTGCGCGATCTGATGATCCTGCAGGCCGTGCCCGGCGCCATCGAGGCCGGCCTCGTCTCCGCGCCCACCGACCGCGCTTCTGTGCTTACCGCCCAGGCGCAGCGTTTTTCCGGCCCGCAGCTGACCTACTTGGCATCCACGGTCAACGACCGCATCAGCGATCTCACCGGTGCGACCTCGCCGCGCCTGCTGCTGGAAATCATGTGCGCGCACCTGCTTATCGGGTCCACCGGCCCCGCAGCCACCGGCGCCGCTGTCCCCGCGGCCGCGCCCGGAGCGCCCGTGCCTGCCGGCCCTGCGACCCCGGGCGGTGCCGCCGCGGCAACCTCAGCTGTCGCAGGTGCCCAAGACCCCCAGTCCGCTGCGGCCGCCATTATTGCGCGCCGTCGCGCCAAGTCCCAGGAGCAGCACTCCGCTGGCTCTGAGCCCGCCCCTCAGCCGCAAACGCAAACCCAGCCCCCGGCTAAGACCGCGCAATCGTCCGCCGAGCAGCAAACCCCGCAGCAACAACAGCAGCCGCAGGTAGAGCCGCAGCCGAAGTCGGAGCCGGAGCCGCAAGAGTCCCAGGATCCGTGGCAGCGCGAACGGCGCATACCGCAGTCGGCGCCGGCCCAGCAGGAGCGGCAGGAGCAGCGCGAGCCATTGGAGAAACCCGTACCGGCCCGCGCGGAGGAATCCGCCCAGGAAGCAACGGCGCGATCTGGGGGCCAGCCCGCTGCGGAGACGGCGTCGGAAAGAGTGTCGGAAACGGCGCAACCGCAGGCAACGCAAGAGCCGGAAGGCGACTTTGCGGAAGCCGTGAGGGAGAAATGGGTGGCGTTGAGGGGGAGAGTCGGAAAGCGGAATAAGGTAGCGGAAATTATGCTTGCCGAAGCCCGCGTGCTTGGCTTCCGCGATGGCACGCTAACGCTGGGACACACCACCGGTGCCCTTGCCGAGCGAATCAATGCGCCCGCCAATAACGCCGTTATCGTGGAGGTACTCAAGGAGGAGTTCCAGCGCGATGTGGCCGTGACCTGCGTGGTAGGCACTGACCCGAAGACCGCCGGTTTCAATGCCCCACGGCCGGCGCAGCGCAAGGAGGCGTGGACACCGAATCAGCCCGCGCGCGAGCCTGCCGACGACCAGGAGGCGGAGAGTAAGCAGGAAAACACGCCGGGCTGGCGCTCGCGCATCGCACGGGCGACGCAGGCCGCCAAGCAGCGCGATGAATCGCAGTTCAGCAACGGCGTGCCGCTGCCGCCCGAACCCGAGCCGGAGCCCGATGAGGTACCGCCCGAGGAACCGCCGGCCTATACCCGCGATGACGAAGAACGCGACATGATGGAGGCCGCGCAGTCCACCGGTGAAATGGATCATCGCAGCGCTACCGAGGTAGCTATGGAATTGCTGGAGCGGGAACTAGGCGCGCGGCGTGCCTAGGCGGCGAGCACGGTACACTCGGGCGGTAGCGAAATTTAAAGTTGATTTAGAAAGGAAACACCATGGCTGACCAAGACCCAATGCAGCAGGCAAATGACATGAACGACCTCATCGCGCAGGCCGCGCAGGTGCAGGCGGATTTGCAGAAGGCGCAGGAAGAAATCCTCGCTACCAACGTCGAGGGCCAGGCAGGCAATGGCCTGGTCAAGGTGACCATGACTGGCGGCGCCGAGCTCGTGGACTTGCAGATTGATAAGTCCATCGTGGATCCAGAGGACGTCGATACGCTGCAGGACCTGGTTATGGGTGCGTTCAAGGAGGCCCACGCTGCGGCCGGACGCCTGGCACAGGAAAAGATTGGCCCGCTGTCCCAGGGCATGGGTGGCCAGGGCGGCCCGTCTTTTGAGGATGTCTTCGGCGGCAACCAGTAGTCCGCGCGATACGATATAAGGCCGTTGCCCCGGGGTGGGGCGGCGGCTTTTGCCGATTTTGGGAGTAATTGATGTTTGAAGGACCTCTGCAAGACCTCATCGACGAGTTTTCGCGCCTGCCGGGAATCGGCCCGAAGTCGGCGCAGCGCATCGCGTTTCACGTTTTGCACATGGAACCCGAGGACATCGAGCGGCTGCAAAACGCGCTGGGCGCGGTGCGCGACGGCGTGACCTTCTGCCGCATTTGCTGCAATATTTCGCGTGAGGATGTCTGCCGCATCTGCATTAACTCGCAGCGCGACGCCTCTACTATCTGCGTGGTCGAGGAGCCTAAGGATATCCAGGTCATTGAGCGCACCGGCGAGTATGAGGGCCGCTATCACGTTTTGGGCGGCGCGCTGGACCCGCTGGCGAATGTGGGTCCGCGTGATTTGAATATCTCCACACTGCTGCAGCGCCTAGGCGGCGTGTTGCCGGACCGAGAGCTTGCAGACTCCACCCCCGAAACCCCGCTTTACGACGCCACCCCCACCATCCACGAAGTCATTCTCGCCACCGACCCCAATACGGAGGGCGAGGCGACCGCCGCATACCTGGTGCGCTTGCTGCGCGACTTCCCTGATTTGAAGATCACCAGGTTGGCCTCCGGCATGCCGCTCGGAGGCGATTTGGAGTTTGTGGACGAGCTCACCTTGTCTCGCGCGCTTTCCGGCCGCCTGACCATATAGCACGTTGAGCGCCCTGGCCAGTACTGGGCGAATGCGGAGCTACAGCGGCTAGGGCACGGCGGCCGTAGGCCCGGTTCGCGCTCGGCCGGTGAATACCGGCGGGCCGTGCGCCTCCTTTGTCGTCGTGCTGCATCTGCTGCTGCGCCCGCTGCGCCTGTTGTCGGGTTCGTTGCTGTGCCCTATGTGTGTATGCCTGTCCTGGCTAGCGGGCGGGAGCCAGGCGATCCGGCCCCGAATGCGCGCCATCCGGCCGCGGCCCGGCAGCCCGTTGATGGAGTTGTGGTACGGGCACAATAGCGTCATGTTCTCAGGATGGGTGTGGCCGCCGCGGGAGTATTCGATGAGGTGGTGGGCTTGGCATTCGGAGGTGGGGCGTCGGCAAGCGGGCCAGGCGCAGCGGGCGCCTTCGGCCTCGAGCATGCGGCGTTGCTTTGCGGAGGCCTGCCGGGTGCGGTAGAGGTTGACTGGGCCGCGCTCGGGATGGATGAGCGTGAAGAGTCCCGCGCCGGCTAGGGTGCGGCGGACTAGTTCGGCGCCGGTGATGGTGGCGCCGTTGGTCATAGCGAGGCGGATATCCTCGCCGTTTCCGGCGAGGATTTTCAGGTAATCCGGCAGCTCGATGATGACATTGGTGGTCACGGTAGCGGGCGCGGCGGCGCGGGAGCCGTTAAGCCAGGCCAGCGGGTCGGATTTAGCGGCGGCCCAGATATCGGCCATTTGTGCGGCGGGGCCGGTGAAACTCAGGGTGGTTTTCTCCCCGTGCATAATCCGGCGTCCGCCGTCTTCGCGCTCGGGCGGAGGGTTGAATTCGCGCAGCAGACGGGTAGCCGCGCGCGAGACGTGCGCGGTGGTGCCGGCGGTGGCGCAGAGCTGCTCGCGGAATTGCCAGCGCTTGGTGGGGTCGCTAATGCTGCGCGAGCGACGGGCGATGAGCGCGAGGGTCTCTAGGCAGTGGTGATTGCGGCGCGCGGCGGCCAGTGCGCGGGCTTGGTAGCGCGAATGGCTGGTGGGCGAGAGAAAGGCCGCGGCGGTCCGGCGCAGGGTGCGCGCTTGGTCCGCGGGCAGGGGCAGGCTGGAGGCGGCGTGGGCCTCTTCGAGAAGATCCACGCCGCGCTTAGCGATGTCGCCCAGCTGCTCCAATAACGTCATGCCCCGCAGCCTATTGGCGTGGGATGCGCGGCTACAAGGGGCAACGGCCGGGCCTGTGGATAACTCGGGGTTTCAGGGCCGTCGGGCGCAGTTATCCACAGTTATGGGCCTATCTTTGGGAGCGCGGGGGCTCGGAGGCGTTGAAACGTTCGACGCGCAGGCGGTCAACGGCCGGAATTTCAAGCGGCTCAAGATCCGCGAGGGTCACGCCCATCGCTTGGGCGAGGAGGAGATCGGCCAGCTGCGGGTTTCGGGCCAGCGCCGGGCCGTGCATATAGGTGGCGATGACGCTGCCTTGGACGGCGCCTTCGTAGGTGCGCTGGGTGGAGCCATCGGCAAGGTCGGCGGTGGCGGCCTGGTCTGCATTGCCATTGCCACGGGTGAGCGTGCCGAGGGGCTGCGCGGAGGGGCCAAGGATGGTAGCGCCCAAGTGGTTTTCAAAGCCCGTGAGCGGCTCTGTGAGGTCCGCGGTAACGCCAGCGCGGGTGGGTTCGGAAGCCACCTCGCCGATGGCACGGTCCTGCATGCCGGCCGTGGTGGCATCGAGCAGGCCGACGCCGTCGATGATGCGACCGGAGGCGCGGAAGGACTCACCCAGGACCTGCAGGCCAGCACAAATGGCAAAGACCGGGCGGCCGGCGTTGGCGGCGCGGCTCAGGCCACCATCGGAAATCAGGTGGTCCGCGGCCAGAATCTGCGCGGTATCTTCGCCGCCGCCGAGGGTGTAGATATCCAGCATCTCGGGCACGGGCTCGCCCAAGCGGATCGGGTGAATCTCCGCTTCGAAGCCGCGCATGCGGGCGCGCTGGCGCAGGACGAGGGCGTTGCCGTCGTCGCCGTAGGTACCGAGGACGTCGGGAAGCACTAGGCCGATATTAAGCATTGGTGGCCTCCTTGGAAAGCGCCTTCTTCAAATCGCGGAAGGCGGTGTAGTTGGCGAGGACCTCGATGCGACCCTCCGGGCAGGCGGCGAGCGCATCGAGCGGATCCGGGATGAGCTCGTGGGAGATATCGGCGTAGACCAGGCGCACCGCCAGGTCGGTGCCGCGCTCGCCGGCGGCCTTCACGCTGAGGCCATTGAAGCCTTCGAATTTCACGTCCCACAGCCAGGACATGTCAATGCCATCGGCCACCTGGCCGTTGGTGGCGATGATCAAGCCATCGGCGCTGCGGTCCACCATGGACAGCGCTTCTTGCCAGCCGGCCGGGTTCTTGGCGAGCAGCAAGCGAATCTCGCGGCCGCGCCAGTGAATGGTGGAGTAGCGACCGGCCACATCATCGATGCTTTCGGCGGCCGCAATGGCTTTGTCGAGGTCCACGCCGAAGCCTGCGACGGCGGCAGCGATGGCTTGGGCCGCGTTGCCCCGGTTAGCACGGCCAGGCAGCGCCAGGTTCAGGGGGCGTTTAGCGGTGGGGGTGATAATGCCATGCTTATCGACGCCCCACGTTGGCTGCGGCCGGCGGAATTCGCGGCCGTCGGCAAGCGGCTTGACGGCGTACCAGTCATCCTCGGTGCGCACGACGTGCCCGCCGGTGCGCGGGCAGGTAACGGAATCGCCGAGCCAGCCGGCGCCGGCCGAAACCCAGATAACATTCTTGGCGTCATAGGCCACGGAGGTCATCAAAACGTCATCGCAGTTGGCGATGACGAGCATGTCCGGGTGGGCCTCCACAGCGCCGCGCAGGGCCCGCTCGATCTTATTAATCTCGCCCACGCGGTCGAGCTGGTCGCGGGTGAGGTTGAGCAGAACCAGCGCCTGCGGGTTCAGGTTATCGGCTACGTGGGGCACGTGGAGCTCGTCCACCTCGAGTACCAGGTGGGAGGCGTCCTTGCCGGCCATGAGTGCGGAGATGATGCCGGCATCCATGTTGTCACCGCCGTCGTTGGTGGCTACGGTGTGCTCGGCGCGGACTGCAGCGGCCAGCATGCGGGTGGTGGTGGACTTGCCGTTGGTGCCGGTCACCAGCACGGCCGGGCGCCCATCACCCAGGTTTGTCATGATGGAAGGGTCAATGGCATTGGCGATTAGACCACCGATCATTCCGCCGGCGCCACGGCCGGTGGCGCGGGAAGCGGTGGTAGCCAGCTTCGCGGCGGTAGTGGCGGTGGTGGTGCGCAACTTCCTCAGCGCACCCGGGACTCTAAAACTCATGTCCCCTAGGGTAGTCGCGCGGGCGGCTTAGTCGTTCTTTTTCCCCGCCGAGCCGCCAGAATTTCGTCGGCCCCTGCCGCGACCACCGCGGCCGCCCCGGCGACGGCGGCGCTTTTGGTTCTTAGCGCCGCCTTTTTTGTTGTTGTGGGAAGAGCGTTGGGGCTGGGGCGTGGGTTTGCCGGATTCGGGTTCCGGGACGGCGTCTTCGATGCGGGTGAGGGCGTCAAGAAACGCGGTATCGGACATCAGCGGAATGCCCTTGCGGTGGGCGTGCATGGGTTTTCCCACCAAGTCAGTGGTCACGTTGCACACGACCAGCGAGGATTCGCGGGTGAGCTTCTCAGAATAATTGAGCTCCTCACGCATGAGCGCGGCGATGATGGTGTCCGGGTCCTCGAGGATTTCCGGAGCGACTACGATTTCCATGCCGCGGCGCAGTTCCTTGCCCGGCTCGTATTTGCCGGGGTTGTGGTGTTGGACGGGGGCTTCGGCAGCGTCGACTCGCACGTGGGAGCGTTGCAGGCCGAAGCGGTCGGCACGCACGTCCTCGGGCGCATAGCTGCGCACTGTGCCGCCTCGTTGCTTGCGGTAGAGCGCGATGAGTAGTTCGGTTTGTTCGCGCGAAGTCTCGGGTTCGGGCCGCTTGGCGCGCTCTACCGAGGCCTGTGGCGAAGCGTCCAAGCCGCTCTGCTTAGCGACGCCCCCTAAACGCACATCATTCGACCGCACCTGCTGCGCATAGGAGGTGGCCAAAGTATCGATGATGCGAACGGGGGTGGGGACGTGTCCGACCTTCTGGCGGCGCCGGCGGCCCTTGTTGCGGCCGCGGTTGCGCGCGCGATTTTGGCGGGCGGCGGCCATCATGGCGCGGCGGGCTTCGGCGACGAGAAAACCCCAGGTATAGGGGAGGTCGTGGACGATGAGTGTGCGGCCGTCAATAAGCTTGTCCAGCGATTTGAGGATCTTGCCAAAAGCTGGCGCCTGCTCAATATCGGTGGTGCTCAGCCCGTGGAGGTGGCGCGGCCCGGCATCGATATCGGGCTTGAGGACGGCGTGGAATTGCTGGCCCTGCTCGCTGGTGTCGTTGAACGCAATGGCGTCGATAGTAACGATGCGCCCGGTGCTGGGATGGATGCCGGTGGTCTGGATGGTCAGCGCCACATAGGGAAAGTCTGCTTCCTCATTGGGCGAGTCGGCCTGCTGCGGCTGTTGCTGGGCCGGTGGGTGCGGTTTCGGTTTCGGCTTGGGTTTCGGGGCGTCTGGCTCCCCGGAGACACGGACCGCGCGGCGGGGCTTAGTGCGGCGCTGTTCCATGCCTGGTTTGGGCGCTGTGGACCTGGCCGCGTGGCGCGAAGCTACCGTCGCGGGCGACGGCGCTGGGGCCGATGCCGACGGGTGCTGCGGGGAGGGGCCAGGTGTGTTGTTCATTAAACTCAGTGTAGTATCCCGCATTTCGTGCAGGGGGACAGGGCGCGCCGCTTAATCTTCTACAACGACGACAATGACCTTCGGCGGGGTTGTTTGTTCCTCAGGTTCTTCAGGGTGCCCCGGTGTCTCTGGCTGCTGCGGTTCAGCCGGCTCTTCCGGCTCTGTCGGTTCTTCTGGTTCGAGCGGTACGAGGGGGTCATCCGAGCCGTCCGGCGCGCCGCGGTCTGCCGTGGGCAGTTCCGGTTCGACCTCTGGTTCTGGCTCCGGGGTGGGCACGATTTCCGAGCCAGGGATGGTCGTCGTTGGGACAGTAGTTTCCGGCTCTGGCGTTGGCTCGAGTTCGGAACCTGGGATAGTGGTGCTTGGCACGGTGGTATCCGGTGCCGGCTCAGCCTGGGGCTCCGCAGGCGTTGGCTCTGAGGACTCTGGTGCGGGCAGTGGCGTCTGCTTATCCGTCGAGGTGGTGGCGCCGGCTTCAGTTGTGGTCGTTTCAGCCGAAGTCTTTTCCGAAGTAGACGTATTTGAAGTAGGTAGGTCGGACGGCTCGGCAGGTGCGGTAGCCTCCGTCGACGTCGTGGCCTTCGATGGTGACGTCGAAGTTGCAGAATCCGTAGATGCCGTGGTCTGCGCGGGCTCCGTGGTCTGCGTTGTCTGGGAAGGCTCGGCCGATGACGAAGACGTGGAGGTTGCAGTCGGTTCCTTCGCCGCTAGCTGCGGCGCCGGCTCAGAGCTGGAAGATGGCGCCGCGGCCGGAGTCGAAGCCGGGGTCGATTCGACGTTATTAGCCGTAGCGGCGGCGGCAGCGGCTGCGGCGGAGGTGGCGCGGGAAATTGCCTGGGAATCCTGGCGGTGGTGCTCGCCATGGTCCTCACCACGGTGCTTGCCGTGGTGGCCGGCGGCAGGGGTCGTGGCACGGTCAGTCTGAGGGGTGTGCGTCGGCCGCGCCTGCTTAGACGGTTGGGGCGCGGGGGCGTGGCGGTGCTGCGGTGGTGTCTCAGAGGGGGCGTCGGCAAGCGGGTGCTGGGTCGGGGAATCCGCGCGGGATGGCGCGGCGACACTGCTGGTGGGGCCAGCATCGTGGATGCGGGGCGTGGCGGGGTGCGCGGGGCGCTTGGGACCAATACCATCGAAATGGGAAGAATCGTCGGTGGAATGCGAGTGGGTGTCCGAAAGAGCTTCGTCCTCACTAAGCATGTGGGTAGCCACGGTGGTGCCGCCACCAACTAGCACGGCGACACCGGCTGCGGCCAGCAGATTCGAGGTCACGGCCCCAGAAACGCCGGCGGCATTGGCGGTAGAGGTGATGGCAAAACCACTTGTGGAGGAGGTGCCAGCGGCAGAGATTCCGGCAGTGGGGCCGCTGGGAACGCTGGTTGCGGCCTGTGCGCGGGCTGCGGTGGCCGCGGACATGACGGCGGCGCCACCGGCGACAACGCCCAGAACTAGGCCGGCGTGGTGCCTATTGGCAGCGTTGTGCGCGTAGATGGTCAGCGCGGGGCGGTCATCGGCGTCGTAGTGGAAGTAGCCGTGGGCAATGGCGAGGCGGCCGGATTTGGTGCAGTCGAGCACGGCGGGGGCAATCTCGCGGGCGGCATCGCGCGGGAGGGAGCCTAAGAAGATGCTATTGACATAGACATCAACGGTATTTCGCCGCAGGAAACCACGGGTGCGCAAGGAGACGAGGTAGTGCTCGTCGGTGTGCGGAAAGCCAGTGACGTCTTTGGAAAACTCCGTCAATGTGGCGGCAGCCTCGCCCGGCAGCATGGTCCAGCGCTGCGCCGGCGGGTTATTGGCGGGGATGCACAGGTGCGGTGCCGGCAGGAGCAGGTTGAGCGTGGGCCACTCTTCGCCGGAGGCATCTGTCATGCTCACGTGGGCGGTGGCGCGTGGGCGTAGGCCGGCGCTGAGAACCCAGTCAAAGAGTGCGTAGGCCTGGGAATCGGCGGCGCTGAGACGGCCAAGGAGAGAATCGCCGATCCACACCGCGAAGCCGTCCTGGGCGGTGCGGGGGCCGAGCTCCGCAGAGAGGTAACCGCCTTCTGCGGCGGTGGACTCGAGCAGTTCGCTGAAAACTTCTGGCGAAACATCCTCGATGGGCAGATTATGGATCACGCCAAAACCGTGGTCAGGGACCACGTAGGTGGCGGAATCCAGCGAAGTCATTGGGGCCTTTCGATAGGGGGTAATAGTAACACTGTATTTTAGGCACTGCCGTGGGCCATTTCCAATTTCCCCGGCTGGTGAACAAGGGTGTTACCCTGCCCGAAAGTTTTACAGAATAAAAATGAGCACGGCGATGAGCGCTGCAATCACCAGTAGGGCCATGACGGCGGGCCACCACCGGCGGCGGGGTGCGGGGTCATCGGTGCTTATGGCGCGGAAGCTCGTAGTTTCGAAGGTTTCCGTGGCGGCGGGGGAGGTAGGGGCGGCGTCGGCAAGCGAGGCTTCCTTCGAATCCGGCAGCGGCGCCCCCGCGTAGATGCTGAGCACGCGGCCGGTGTTGCGCGGCGCATGATAGGCATGGGCCAGGGTTATGCCCTGCTTGGCGACGTCCACCCCTTCCAACCGCCCCACAAACTGCGGGCCCATATAAGCATCGGTGCCGGAACCGGTGCTGCTGGGCGAGAGCGTAACCAATACGTGCATGCGGGCGTGGGCGGGAATGTCCAGATCCGCGGGAAGATCGGCGATGTCGATGGGTGGGGCATAGCCCAGCATTGTCCACGGGCCCGCTGGCGGATTATTCGCCGGCAGGCAAAGGCCCGGCCGGGGCAGCAGTAGCGACAGAGAGCCATCGGGCTGCGGCGCGGCGGTGGCTGCAGGGGTCAGCCCGGCGCGAAATAGTAGATCTATTTCGGGATACTCCGCGCGGTCGGCGCTGGTGATGTGCCCGATGGTGGAGTCGGTACGCACCTCCAACCCGCCGTCTGGGCGGGGTGCCAAGGTGACGGTGAACTCTCGGTTTTCCTTCGTCTGCGCATCGTAGATGGGCAGGGCCTGCACGGCGCCCAAGCCACGGTGCGGTATGAGGTAGGTAGAAGAAGGCATACCCACCCTTCTACCACGCCGGGCCGCGGCGCCGGCGAGCAGGCCTAGGCCAGGGCGCGGTTGACGGCGGAGTTAATCGCGTTGATGGAAGCCCGCGTGGTGGACCCGGCGATGCCCGCTCCCCAGACCTTGTTCTGGTTGACGTCGGCGGCGATATAACAGGCGGCCTCGGCGTCGTCGCCGGCGGAACGGGACTGCTGGGAGTATTCCATGACCTCGAAGTCGATGCCCAGGGATTCCAGGGCGTTGGCATAAGCCGCAATGGGTCCGTTACCGCTGCCTGAGACGGTGGACTTTTCCCCGTGGAAAGCCACGGTGGCGGTCACCGATGCATCCCCATCTTCTGTTGGGGCATTGTCCATATGGAAAGACTCCAGGGTCAGCGGAGCCTCGCGGTCCAGGAACTCGGTGGCAAAGATATCCCACATGTTTTTGGAATTGACCTCGCCGCCTTCGGAGTCGGTGATTTCCTGGACCACGCTGGAAAATTCCGCTTGCATGGCGCGAGGCATATTGATGCCGTGATCGGTCTTCATGATGTAGGCAACGCCGCCCTTGCCAGACTGGGAGTTGACGCGGATGACCGCCTGGTAGTCGCGGCCCACGTCCTTTGGATCGATGGGCAGGTAAGGAACCTCCCAGATGGCCTCGCGCATTTCTTCCCACGAGACCTCGGTATTATTCGCGCCGGGGCGGATGGTGGCTGCCAGCGCGTCCAAGCCCTTATTAATTGCGTCCTGGTGGGAACCGGAGAACGCAGTAAAGACCAATTCGCCGCCATAGGGGTGGCGCTCCGGCACGCGCAGCTGGTTGCAGTATTCAACGGTTTCGCGAATCTGCGGCAGATCGGAAAAATCAATCTGCGGGTCCACACCCTGGGTGAGCATATTCAGGCCCAAAGTGACGAGATCTACGTTGCCGGTGCGCTCGCCGTTGCCAAAAAGGCAGCCTTCGATGCGGTCCGCGCCCGCCATAAAGCCAAGTTCGGCGGCGGCGATTCCCTCGCCGCGGTCATTATGCGGGTGCAGTGAGAGCACGACGTCCTCGCGGCGGGCAAGATTGCGGTGCATCCATTCGATGGAATCGGCGTAGATATTGGGCGAAATCATCTCCACGGTGGATGGCAGGTTGATGATCATTGGATTCTCTGGGGACGGATCCATGATGTCTACCACCTCATCGCAGACCTCGCGGGCGAAGTCCAGCTCGGTACCGGTGAAGGATTCGGGGGAGTATTCCCAGCGCCAAGTGGTATCTGGGTAGTCGGCGGCGATGGACTTAATGAGTGTGGCAGCATCGGTGGCCAGCTTCTTAATGGCAGGTTTGTCTTTGCGGAAGACTACGCGGCGCTGCAGCTTCGAGGTGGAGTTATAAAAGTGCACGATGACGTTCTTGGCGCCCTCGCAAGCTTCAAAGGTGCGGCGGATCAGGTGATCGCGGGCCTGTACCAGGACCTGAATGGTGACGTCATCGGGAATTTTATTGCCCTCGATGATTTCGCGGACAAAGTTGAAATCGGTTTGGGAGGCAGAGGGGAAGCCCACCTCGATTTCTTTGTAGCCCATCTTGACCAGCAGGTCGAACATGCGGTGCTTGCGCTCTGGGCTCATGGGATCAATCAGCGCTTGGTTACCATCGCGCAGATCCACCGCGCACCACTGGGGAGCGTGGGTGATTTTCTGACTAGGCCATGTGCGGTCCGGCAGGTCGATGTTTTCTACCTCGACGGCGAAGGGTTGATAGCGCTCGTGGGGCATGGCGGAGCCGCGCTGCTTATTCCACGCGGGTTGTCCTTCGCGGCGTGGGCCGGTGGGGGTGGTGATGTCGCGCGGGGCGCTGATAAAAGAGTCGGTGGGGGACATGGGGTGCGGTTTCCTTTTCTGGTGTCTATGGGGAAAGACGGCCAGCTGGGCTTGGGTAGCCGGACTCCGCGACGGGGCGCTGGCCAGTGCTTAGGCCGAAATCCCGCCGCGGCAGATAAGGAGTAGGTCATTCCGCTGTGTCATATCGGTCACACTACAGGCTTTCTCACTGTGCGGCAAGAGATTTCATTCAATGAGACGCGGTGGTGGTGGGGTACCATGCCTTTCGTGTCTAATCCCCGCCATGCCAAGCCCCAAACATCATCCATATTGCGTTCCTTGTGGGCGCCTGCCGCACTCGTTGCACTCATTGGAGCCGCATTGCGCGTAGGCGTACTCGCAGCGGTGGCCGCCGCGCAGGACGATAAGCTGTGGGGGCTGCTCAATAAGTGGGACGCTAAGCACTACGTAGAAATCGCCCGCGGCGGGTACTTTGGTGCGGATATTTCTACGGATGGGCCGGTCCATGAGACGACCATGGCCTTCTTCCCGGGATTCCCCTTCCTCGTGCGTGGGTTAAGCAGCATCTTTGGTACCGACGAAGCGGGCACGGCCATTGCGCTCAATGTGCTCTTTAGCATCGCGCTGGCTGCCGGTGTGATGGCCTTGGCTGCGCGCATGGGCATGGGGAAGTGGGCCCAGGTGCTCAGTGCTGTGATGGTGACCTGTGCGCCGATGTCCATCGTGTTTTCCATGCCGTATACCGAGGCACTTTTTGGGGCCCTGGCCATATGGGCGGTGGTGGCGCTCGTAGATGAGCGATGGTGGGCTGCCGCGGCACTAATTTTTGTAGCCGGACTCGTGCGTCTTACCGCGGTGGATCTCGTTGCGGTCTTTGCATTCATGGTGCTGCTGCGGGCGCGAAAGAACTGGCGGGCCTGGGCCGCGGTGGTGTTTTCGGTCGTGCCGCTGGTGGGGTATTTGTGGTGGTCGAGCAGCCATCTCAAAGAAGTTGGCGGTTATTTTGGGATCCAGAAAGAACATTGGAACTCCAGCTTTGATGGCGGCAAAGCCACGGTTATCTGGCTTTGGGAGACGCTTAGCGGGGCTACTAACGGTGGATATCTGCTCAGCGCCGGCGTGATGATCGCTGCCCCGGTTTTCCTTGTGTTGGCATGGCGCCGCCTGCCGTTAGCGGCCTGGCTATTCTCTGCGGTGCTGATGGCGAACGTACTGCTTTCTGATGGCATTATGCACTCGCGGCCCCGGCTGCTCCTGCCGGCGGTGATTGTGTTGTTGCCGTGGGTGAAAAAGGGGACGTCGGCAAGCGTGGCGGTTGGCGCCTGGGCCCTGTTCGGGGCGTGGTTTTCGGCCTATATGCTCGGCGTATTTGAGTGGGCCATTTAGCCGCGCTGGCTTACCGGGCTGCGGGAGAGCACGATGGTGGAGAGCACCATAACGGTAAGGGCGATGAGCATAATTGCCCAACCGACGGCCGTATCGATGAGGAATTTCTCTCCCAGCACCATGTAGCCCAAGCCGAAGGCCACGATGGGTTCAAAGATGGTCATGGCCGGCAGGGAATGGGCTAGGGGGCCGGCATTAAAGGAATATTGCTGCACTACGGTGCCGGTGAGCGCGAGACCGATGAGGCCGTAGAACTGCCAGCTTGCCAGTAGCGTGGCAAGGCCTTCGTGGGTGAAAATGTCCACCACGGCCTTTGATAGCAGGGCGACGAAGCCGTAGATGACGCCGCAGGCCGTGCCCAACGCTAAGGGACGGTTATCCGGTAGCTTCGTGGCTACCGCAGCAAGTAGGGCGAGGGTGACCAACCCTACAAGGAGCGCCGGCCACCAATCGCTCCATTCCGGGCGGGGGTTTCCTGCGACCGGACGGCCGTAGACGACCATGATGCCCACCGCGATGGTCAATGCAATAGACCAAAAGACCTCGTGGAAAGGCATTTTGCGGCCGGAATACCACGCCGAAAGCGGCAGGGTAAACATTAAGGACAGCACCAAGATGGGCTGGACCACCAGCAAGGTACCAAAACCGAGGGCGATGACCTGCAGGCCATAGGCGCCAATGGCGGCCGCGGTGCCCACCCACCACAAGGGGTTGGACATGGCGGCGCGCATGACCGAATCATCGGCGTCGAGGGCAATGCGGTGGCGGATGACCGTGCCCCAAGCAACCGTCAGCGCGGATGCGAGCGCGAAAAAGATGGCGAGGAGGTTGCTTAACACCCGCTCAACGGTAGTAAAAAATCCTGCTATATGCATATTCTTCCCTGCATGGCGCGCGTTTTTCTGCGCTGAGGAAGCGAGCGTGTGGTGCGCTTAACGTTGGGGGCGTGTGAATAAAAATTAAGCATTGTCTAGGAATTATGATGAGGGCAAAGACCCTGCGGGGTAGCATGGGTCTTTGACTAATGAACGACAGGTATTTCCGGGCGTGTACACACACGCCAGGGATGCCTTGAACGACGAAAGGCGGCATCCTTACCGTGGCCCTGATCGTGCAAAAGTATGGCGGCTCATCCCTCGAATCCGCAGACCGCATCCGCGCCGTTGCGGAGCGCATCGTGGCCACCAAGAAGCAGGGCAACGACGTTGTCGTGGTGTGTTCCGCCATGGGCGATACCACCGATGAGCTGCTCGACCTTGCCGCCCAGGTCAATCCCGTCCCGCCGCAGCGAGAGATGGATATGTTGCTTACCGCCGGCGAGCGAATCTCTAATGCTCTGGTGGCCATGGCAGTGGAATCGCTTGGTGCCCACGCCCAGTCCTTTACCGGCTCCCAAGCCGGAGTGCTCACCACCGAGCGCCACGGCAATGCCCGCATCGTGGACGTCACCCCGGGCCGCCTGACCGAGGCTTTGGACGAAGGCAAGATTTGTATCGTCGCCGGCTTCCAGGGCGTTAATAAGGAATCGCGCGATGTCACCACCTTGGGTCGCGGTGGCTCCGACACCACCGCGGTGGCACTTGCTGCCGCGCTAAACGCGGATGTGTGTGAGATTTACTCCGATGTCGACGGCGTCTACACCGCAGACCCGCGCATCGTCCCAGACGCGCAGAAGCTAGACAAGCTCTCCTTTGAGGAGATGTTGGAGATGGCCGCGGTAGGTTCCAAGATTTTGGTCCTGCGCAGCGTGGAGTACGCCCGCGCATTCAATGTACCCTTGCGAGTTCGCTCGTCTTATTCAAATGACCCCGGCACCCTAGTTACCGGATCGATGGAGGATATCCCCGTGGAAGAAGCAGTACTAACTGGTGTAGCAACCGATAAGTCCGAGGCAAAGGTCACCGTCCTGGGCATCCCGGATCGCCCGGGGGAGGCTGCGAAGGTCTTTCGCGTCATTGCCGATGCAGAGATCAATATCGATATGGTCTTGCAAAATGTCTCCTCCCTGGAGGACGGCACCACCGATATCACCTTCACCTGCCCGCGTGCCGACGGCCCGCGTGCCATGGAGCTGCTGAGCAAGCTGAAATCTGAAGGAGGCTGGGCCAATGTGCTGTATGACGACCAAGTGGGGAAAGTCTCCCTCGTCGGCGCCGGCATGAAATCCCACCCGGGCGTTACCGCAGAGTTCACCGAGGCCCTGCGCGACGTCAACGTCAATATGGAGCTCATCTCCACTTCTGAAATCCGCATCTCCGTGCTCACCCGCGAGGCTGACCTGGAAAAGGCCGCCCGTGCACTGCACGAGAAATTCCAGCTTGGTGGCGAAGAAGAAGCCACGGTTTATGCTGGAACCGGACGTTAAACACCCACAGCAACTACAGAGGATTTATAGTCATGACCACTGTTGCAGTAGTAGGCGCTACCGGCCAGGTCGGCCGCGTTATGCGCTCCATCTTGGAAGAACGCAATTTCCCGGCCGATAAGGTGCGCTTTTTCGCCTCTTCCCGCTCCGCCGGCACCGAGCTCGAATTCCGCGGCGAGCAGATTACCGTTGAGGACCTCGCCGAGGTTACCGAGCAATCCGTCGCCGACGTTGATATCGCCTTGTTCTCTGCCGGTGGTTCTACCTCCAAGCAATGGGCTCCAGTGTTCGCCGCGGCCGGTGCGACCGTGGTGGATAACTCTTCGGCCTACCGCAAGGATCCAGAGGTTCCCCTCATCGTCTCCGAGGTCAACCCACAGGAAGCCAAGAACACCCCTAAGGGCATCATCGCGAACCCGAATTGCACCACCATGGCCGCTATGCCGGTGCTGAAGGTCTTGCACGATGCCGCGGGCCTGAACAAGTTGCATGTGTCCTCTTACCAGGCGGTCTCCGGCTCCGGCCTGGCCGGCGTGCAGGCGCTGGCCGCGCAGGTCTATTCGGTTGGCGAGCACAATGTGGGTTTGGTCCGCGATGGCTCTGCACTCAATGACGAGGACTTTGGCCCTTATGTGGCGCCCATTGCCTATAACGCGCTGCCGATGGCCGGCAACCTCGTGGATGATGGCTCCCTAGAGACCGATGAGGAGCAAAAGCTGCGCAACGAATCCCGCAAGATCCTAGACATTCCGGAGCTGAAGGTTGCAGGTACCTGCGTGCGCATCCCGGTCTTTACCGGCCACACCCTGACCATCCACGCCGAGTTCGACAAGGCAATCACCCCCGAGCAGGCCACCGAGCTTTTGAGCGGTGCCCCGGGCGTTAAGCTTGCCGACGTCCCCACCCCGCTCGCTGCCACCGGCATCGACGAATCCTTGGTAGGCCGCATCCGTCAGGACCAGACGGTGGACGATAACAAGGGCCTCGTGCTCGTTGTCGCCGGCGATAATCTGCGCAAGGGGGCCGCGCTCAACACCATCCAGATCGCGGAGCTACTCGTTTAAGCAGGTTCCGCTTCGTCGCAGGTCACACAAAAAGCTCGGCGCCCTCCTTCCTCGTTACGGGATAAGGAGGGCGCCGAGCTTTTGTCTTGATTGACGTGGGCGAGAAGGTTAGTCCTCAGAGACTGGCTTGGCGGTGCCCGTAGCCTTGCCGCTATCAGCGGCAGCATCCTTCTTGCCAAAGTCAAGGTCGCTATCGGAGGACGGAACCTCCGGCTTGGTGTGCTGCACGTAGGTCACGGATGGCTCCGGATCTTCGCGGTCGTAATCGAGATCCTCATCGTTTTCGAGCTCTTCGTGGATCTCTTCGGCGATATTGGTGACGAACTCGGTGGTTTCCATATTGGACGCCGCAGCCAGCTTGCGCAGCTCGCGCTCATTTTTCTTGGTGAAGCGCTTACGCGGATCCAGGCGGCGGGAAACCAGCTCGTGTGCGCGCATGCGGCGGTCGGACTCATCGGCCAGCTTGCTGCCGTTCTTGATGCGGTTGAAGACCATCACCGCGATCATCAGCAGGCCCAAGTAACCCAAGATCGGGTAGACATTGCTGACCAGTGTCTGGAAGCCCACGAAGGACAGGACGAAGCCGACGATGCAGCAAACAGCGTAGACAGGGTAGAAGCGCTTAGGATTATTGCGGGTCAAGCGCTTGCCCAGCGCGTAGAACATGCCGATAGCGGTATTAAAGACCATGCCGTAAATAACAAAGGTCATGAGCACACCCAGTACCGGGTGGATGCCCGTGATTAATGCCAGCACTGGCATATCTTGACCGTTGACGTCCTTAGCTTCGAAGAACAGGGCGAAGACCAGCAGGGCCAATAGGATGAGGTAGAGCAAGCCACCGATAAGGCCACCAATGCCCACTGCACGGTTATCTAGGAAGTTACCGCCAATGACGATGGACATGGACACAGCCGTCATCACGTTCAGGCCGGTGTAGTTCAGCGCGGATAGCCACCAGTTGGGCAGCGAGGTATCTACATTATTAACCGCCCAGTCATTCATAGCGGAGAAGTCTACGTCCGCGTTGACAATGGTATAGCCGGTGGCAAGCACCACGAAGATGATGATGAACGGGGTGATGGTACCGATGACTGCGGTCACGCGGTCAACATCCATCAGGCCGACGAGCAGTACCAGAATCAGCATCGCGGTGGCGCCTACCCATACAGGTATGGACGGGAACTGCTGATTGATATTAGAACCACCGCCGGCGAACATGACGAAGCCGATGGCGAACAGGGTCACCAGGGTGGACCAGTCCAAAATCTTGGCGGTAAACGGCGATGCGACCTTGTCGTAGACAGCGGTATGTTCCTCGGCCTGGAAATACGAGCCGAGCTGCAGGATGGACACGCCGGTGATCATCATCAAACCAGCGGCCAAGGCGATGCCCCACAGACCCCACTTGCCAAAGGCCACGAAGAACTGCATGGCCTCCTGGCCGGAGGCGAAGCCTGCGCCCACGACGACGCCGATAAACGCCATGGAAATTCCGATTGCGCGTTTTAACATGAAAGGGAGAAACTCTCTTACTCACACGCGCCGGGCCCGGCATTGGGATCGCGCGGGCCCGGATCGACGGTCGATTTATCACGTGTGTACAGATCTAATAAACCACACATTGGACAAATCTTTCGGGCAAGAATCGCCCTAATTGTGGCCTCCTTCACCCAGTATCCGGTGCACAATCTGCAGCTAAATGCCAAAAATTGGGGCTCTTGGGGTGCAAGGTAACCAGAGCGTAACAATTTGCAGGTGAAATTATCTCGCCGCCTCAAGGGGCCGGTATGGGGGTATTAACCTGTCCCTGCGATCAGATCCTTGCGGGCGCGCGCGACGCGGGAGCGGATAGTACCTACCCGCACGCCAGCAATCTTGGCCGCCTCCTCGTACGTGTAGCCCAGCACCTGGGTGAGAATGAGGGCTTCGCGGCGGTCGGCCGGGAGGGCGTCGATAAGCGCGCGGGCATCTATCCATTCACTCCATGCCGTGGACTCTTCTGGTGCCGCACCCATGGCGTCTTCGTATTCGGTGGCAGATTTGCGCGGCCGGGCCATATCGTGGCGAATATTATCCACCCACACCCGCCGGGCTAAAGACAGCAACCACGTGCGTGCCGAGGACCGGGCCGCAAAGCGTGGCAGGGCGCTGATCACGCGCAGATAGGTCTCTTGGGTGAGATCGTCGGCGCCTTCCGGCCCGCCTAAATGCGCTAGCAAACGCCACACATCATCCTGGGTAGCCCTAATAAACTCCGTCAGCGCCGCACGGTCACCGCGACCGGCCCGAAGGGCAAGGTCGGTGACGCGGGCGTCATCTGCTGCGGAGTGGTGAGTCACCTGAATGAATCTACCAGTAGCCCCTACACTCCTTTTAGACCCCTGACAACCGGTGATTCTTTTGCCACACTGGTGGTACATATCCACTGATTGCCAGGAGGCAAAATGACTGATTTCACCGCTGATGACATCCTGAACAAGGGCCAGCGCCCCGCTGGCAAGGGCAATACCACCCGCCCGTCTGGCCAACCAGTTCCTTCCGAGAACACCTCGGTGACTGCTGGCCAGCAGGGACCAGTGGTGCTCAATGACATCCACCTCATTGAAAAGCTTGCCCACTTCAACCGCGAGCGCGTGCCGGAGCGCACCCCGCACGCTAAGGGCCACGGCGCCTTCGGTGAGCTGCACATTACGGAAGATGTATCCGCCTATACCAAGGCCAAGGTCTTCCAGAAGGGCACCGTCACCCCGATGATGGGCCGCTTTTCCACCGTCGCCGGTGAGCAGGGATCCCCGGATACCTGGCGCGATGTACACGGCTTTGCGCTGCGTTTTTATACCGAGGAAGGCAACCTAGACATCGTGGGCAATAACACCCCAGTCTTCTTCGTTCGCGATGGCCAGAAGTTCCCTGACTTCATCCACTCCCAGAAGCGTCTGGGCACCAATGGTTTGCGCGATGCGGATATGCAGTGGGATTTCTGGACCCGCAACCCGGAGTCTGCCCACCAGGTCACCTACCTCATGGGTGACCGCGGCACGCCGAAGTCGACCCGCCACCAAAATGGTTACGGCTCCCACACCTTCCAGTGGGTCAACGAAGAAGGCGAGGCTTTCTGGGTGAAGTACCACTTTAAGACCCGCCAGGGCGTAGAGAACTTCACCGACGAGGAGGCCACCACGACCGCCGGCCAGAACCCGGATTGCCACCGCGAGGACCTCTACAACGCCATCGAGGAGGGCAATTACCCAGTCTGGGACGTCAAGGTACAGATCATGCCGCTGGATGAGGCGGAGAACTATCGCTTTAATCCTTTCGACCTAACCAAGGTCTGGTCCAAGAAGGATTACCCGCTGCACGATGTGGGCTACTTCGTGCTCAACCGCAACCCACGCAATTTCTTTGCGCAGATTGAGCAGGTGGCGCTCGATCCATCCAATATCGTGCCGGGTGTTGGCCTCTCCCCAGATAAGATGCTGCAGGCACGCGTTTTCGCCTACGCTGACCAGCAGCGCTACCGCATTGGCCCGAACTACCAGCAGTTGCCGGTCAACCAGCCGCAGAATGTGGATGAGGTCAATACTTATCAGCACGAGGGCAGCATGCAGTTCCTTTTCAATGCCCCGGAGGATCCGGTGTACTCGCCGAACCGCTATGAAAAGGGCACTGGCGTGCTTGACGACGCCGCTGTGAATGACCGCTCCCAGCTCGAGACCACCACCGCGGCGGAGCTTTATATCAATCCGGAGTCCTACGGCGGCGATCTGGTGCGTGCACCGTACGTTCGCCACTCCGAAGATGATGATTTCGTGCAGGCGCGCGACTTGTACGAAAACGTCTATGATGACGCCGCCAAGGAGCGCTTGGTTACCAATATCACCAATGCTATGGCAGGTGTATCTGAGGAAACCGAGGAGCGCGTTTACGACTACTGGACTAAGGTGCACCCAGCCCTTGGCCAGCGCGTGCGTGAGGTCTACGCCGAGAAGAAGTAATCCTTCCGCGGCAGTCCCTCCGCACTAAAAACTCCGCCCCCGTATCGCGCAGTTATAAAGCGCGGTACGGGGGCGAAGTTATGCTGTGCGGCTAGTCGCAGCGGCGCATATTTTCGGTAAGGAAAGCGGGCGCCCCCTCGGCGGCCCACTTGTCTACGTCGTAGCACGGGGCGGTCATGCCGGAGGTGGCTTCGCCAATGGGCTCAATGGCTACCCACTGGCCATTGTCGTAGCGCGCCCAAGCTGTCCAGTCCGTGCTGTCCTTGCCGAAGTGCGCCCATTGGCCATCGCAGTCACTGACTCGGATATTTGTCATGCTGGGGGCCGTGGGTTGTAGCGCTTCTGGGGAGCAATCGCCCTGGCCTGTATCGGCGGGCGCGGCGGCTTGGTCTTCGCTCTCTTTATCGCCTGCTTCTGCGGGGGATGAGGAGGGAGCTGCTTCTACGGAAGTAGGTTCAGCCTCGGCGGTGGTCTCTGCGGCTGCCGACGTGGTGGCCTCACTCGTGGCTTCTTCGGAGGAGGTCTCCTCGGCGGAGGAGCTAAGAGCAGCGGCATCGGAAAACTCGGGTTCTGCGGACGTATCGGCGTCGTTGGAGCAGGCAACAAGGCCAAAGCACAGCGGCACGAAGGCCGCGGTGGCAAGGTAACGGGAAGGAGCTAGGGAATAAATGTGGGGCATGCCATATATTCTAGAGTAATCGGCAATGTGGGGTGCTCGGCGCGCCTGCAGCAGGGGAGTGACCTGCAAGGATAGGTTCATTACCATGACCTCACGCCTTGCTTCCCCAGACGCTGCGTCTCCCTCCCGGTGGCGCAGCGTCCTCTTGATCTTCTTGCTTGCCCTGCCGTTGGTTATCGGAGCTACGGTGGCGGGCCTCGCGCAGTGGGAACCTGCCCATGCTTGGTCTAGCGCCGCGCAGCCGTTTGGCGCGCCACGGGAAAATTCTTCCTCTCCAGAGGTGAAAGAAGCCGCCGAAGCAGCCAGCCGCGCCCAGGCACAGGCAAGCATGCTTAAATCGGGCGCCAAGCAGCTTGATGACGGCACGGGGGAGCTCAACAGGGGGGCGGATGAGCTTGGAGGGGGCGTCGACAAGCTGGCGACGGGCTCCCAAGAACTGGTATCCGGCCTCAATCAGCTGCAGTCTGGAACCAATACGCTCGGTGGCGGCGCCACGGAGCTGGCCAATGGCGTAGGTGGCGCTGTGGACCAGGTGGTCGGCCTCGGGGCCGTCCAGGGGCAGATCCTGCAGGCCATCGATGGCACGATGCACGATCTAGAAGGCAATAAATCCAAAGAAGCGAAGGATATTCGCGCGCAGCTGGGTGATCTCCGCGCGCAGGTGAATAATTTCCGCCTGGATAATTCGGTAACTGGCCAGCTCAAGAAGCTCAAGGACGGCTCGCGCGATCTGTCCAATCAGTTGGCAGTCAATGGCTACGCCTATCACGATGGCGTGAATCAGGCGGTATCGGGCGCGCAAGAGCTCAATGAGGGTATAGCGGAGCTTAGCAAGCGCGTCGGTGAGGCGCAGGAAGGCGTGGACAAGCTTGACGACGGCGCCGGCAAGCTCTCCGGCATGGCGGCCCAAAATCAGACGAACGTGGGCGATATTCAGCGTGCCCTGCCGCCGGTGCATACTGCATCCCAAGGCCCGACGCATTTGCTGAGTCCTATTGTGGCGCTGCTGATCTCCGCCTTGGTCTTGCTCGCAGGTGCGGCAGCTGGCATGGCCTGGCACGTAGGGTTCCGCCCTTGGCTAATGGTGGCTGGCGGAACGCTGGCTGCGGTGGCCATCGGGGAAATCCTCCTCTTCGTGCTTGCCACTGGTTTTACTCCCGTGGCGGCGGCTTGGGCTGGGGTGGCGCTTCTCCTGGGCGCGCTGTCCATGACGGCCATTACGCGTGGCCTGCTAGGCCTGTGCGGTATTACTGCCGGCAGTATTCTTGCGGCACTCTTTGGCATCGGCCAGACCGCGCTGGTGGGCTGGTTGTGGAAATCCGCTGCAATTGCCGGGGTTTCTAAGGTATGGCAAGTTATTTCTAATCTTTTGCCGCTGAATTGGACTACCGCGGCTGTCACGGTGGCGGGCAACGAAGGCGAACAAGCCGTCCTCTGGGCTGGGATTGCGGTATTGTTGGCTGTCACTCTCGTTGGGTTAAGTGCAAAATGGTGGGCCTTGTCCACAGTAAAAACTAAAGATTCGGTTAATTAGGTCTGAAAATGCAGACCTAAGAATAAAAAATATTGGTGGAAACTGGGAATCTTGGTGTCCGCTACCGTTTGCATTGTGTGAATGCTACAGTTGGTCTTGCTCACAAAGCCTACTTAGGGGGTAGGCAAACGGTTTCTCCAATCCGTTGTGAGTGATAGGGAATAGGGACGACGCGGCGCTGTAGGGGCACCGCGTCGTTTCCCATATATGGGGTATTTATCTGCATTTTCGGGTTAAGGGTCAAAATGTGTGTCTGGCTCGGCGTGTCGCGGGGGTTAGATTTGGCCTTTTTGAATGCCGATTGA